>DAHUZI010000110.1 GCA_027306595.1 Candidatus Dormiibacterota bacterium
GCGACGTCGCGCAGCCCGCCCCCCGCCGCGAGCCGCCCCGGCGGGCCGCCGGCGCGCGGCGCGGCGAGGATGAGCGGGACCGGGTTGGTCGTGTGCGCGGTGAAGGGGCCCCCGGCGGCGGGGTCCACCATGACCTCGGCGTTGCCGTGGTCGGCGGTGAAGCAGAGGAGGGTCCCCGCGCGGCGGCAGGCGGCAAGGATCGCGCCCACCCCCTGGTCGACCGCCTCCACCGCCGTGACGGTCGCCGCGAGGTCGCCGGTGTGGCCGACCATGTCGGCGTTGGCGAAGTTGACGATGATGAGCCCGTCGCCGCCGGTCGTGACCCGGTCCACGACCGCCTGGGCGATCGCCTGGGCCCGCATGGTGGGGGCACGGTCGTAGGTCGCGACCGTCGCCGAGGGGATGAGGAGCCGCTCCTCCCCCGGCAGCGGCGCCTCCCGGCCCCCGTTGATGAAGTAGGTGACGTGGGCGTACTTCTCTGTCTCGGCGACGTGGAACTGGGTGAGGCCGGCGTCGGCGACCACCGCCCCCAGGGTCTGGGGGACGTCGGGCTTGGGGAACACGACCCCGACGTCGAGCTCCTGGGCGTACGGGGTGAAGGTGACGACCGTGAGGGGCTCCACCCGGGGGCCGCGCGCGAAGCCGTCGAAGGTCGGGTCGACGAGGGCGTGGACGAGCTCGCGCGCGCGATCGGGGCGGAAGTTGCAGTGGATGACGGTGTCGCCGGGGGCGACCCGCGACGGCGGGGCCGATCCGTCGACGACGCGGGCCGGGGGGATGAACTCGTCCCCCACCCCGGCCTCGTACTGGCGCTCGACATAGGCGATCGCGTCGGGGACCACGGGCCCGCCGGGCCCGACGATGACGGCATAGGCGCGCGCGAGGCGCTCCCAGCGGCGGTCGCGGTCCATCGCGAAGTAGCGCCCGCCGATGCTGGCGATCCGGCCGACGCCGATCGCGCGCAGGCGGTCCCGGGCCGCCGCCAGGAAGCCAAGACCGCTGGTCGGCGCGGTGTCGCGCCCGTCGAGGAAGGCGTGGAGCTGGACGTCGGTCTGGCCCAGGCGTCGGCAGAGCTCCGCCACCGCGAGGACGTGGTCGGTGTGGCTGTGGACCCCACCGGGGGAGATCAGGCCGAGGAGGTGGACGGTCCGGCCCCGCTGGCGGGCTGCGCCGATCGCGGCCACCAGGGCCGGGTTCGAAAAGAAGCTCTGATCCTCCAGGGCGGCCTGGATGCGGGTGAGGTCCTGGAGGACGACCCGCCCGGCGCCGATGGTGAGGTGGCCGACCTCGGAGTTGCCCTGCTGCCCCGGGGGCAGCCCGACGGCCGGGCCGTGGGCCGCGACCACGGTGCTGGCCGCCTCCTGCCCGAGCCCGTCGAGGGTCGGGGTGCGAGCCTGGGCGATGGCGTTGCCGGGGCCGGCCGGCGCCACCCCCCAGCCGTCGGCGATGCAGAGGACGGCTGGGGTCGGGGGGTGCGCCGTCGGCGTGGGGGGCTCCGCCATCAGGCGGGGGGGCCCGCGGCCCGGACGATGGCGCAGAACGTCTCGGCTCGGAGGCTGGCCCCGCCCACCAGCGCCCCGTCGACCGCGGGCTCGGCGAAGAAGCGGGCGGCGTTGTCGCCGTCGACACTGCCCCCGTACAGGATCCGGACCGCCTCGGCGACCGGTCCGAACATCGACCCGAGCACCGAGCGGATCCCCACCGCGGCGTCCACCGCGTCAGAGGCCTGGGCGGCCCGGCCGGTCCCGATCGCCCCGCGTGGTTCGTAGGCGATGGTGCAGCGGGCGGCCTCGTCCTCGGAGAGGCCGACCAGGGCCCGGCGCACCTGCTCGGCCACGACCTGGGCGGCAGCCCCGCGGTCGCGCTCGGCCTGGGTCTCCCCCACCGCCACGATGGGGAGCAGCCCGCAGGAGAGGGCGGCCTCCAGCTTGCGGTGGACGACGGCGTCGTCCTCACCGAACTCCTGGCGCCGCTCGCTGTGCCCGATCAGGACGTGGGTGCAGAGGTCGGTCAGCATCGAGCCCGCGATCTCGCCGGTGTGGGGCCCGGGCCGCGCCCAGTGGAGGTTCTGGGCCCCCAGCTGGAGGCGGGGGTCTCCGGCGAGGTGGCGGCCGACCGCCCAGAGGCTGATGAAGGGCGGCATCAGCAGGACATCGCAGGCGGGGTGGGCGTCGAGGCCGGCTCCGATCGCCTCCGCCAGGCTGACCGCCTCGGCCACCGTCGTGTGCATCTTCCAGTTGCCCGCGACCAGGCGACGGCGGACCGCCATCAGGTGGGGACGGACGCCGGCGAGGGGGCGGCGATCGGCGCCGCGAGGGTCGGGTCGCCCGCCCGCCGGAGCGCGGCGACCCCGGGCAGGGTGCGCCCCTCGAGGAACTCCAAGGTGGCGCCGCCCCCGGTGCTCACGTGGTCGAAGCGCTCGAGGAGGCCGACCTGGTGGAGCGCCGCGGCGAGATCGCCGCCGGCGATGACCGCCGTCGCCCGCCCGGCGAGAATCGCCAGCGCCACCTGGCGGGTCGCCTCGGCGAACGGCTCCCGCTCGTACAGGCCGAGCGGCCCGTTCCAGACGATGGTGCCGGCGTCGGCCAGCAGGGGCCGCCAGGCGGCGACGGTCGCGGGGCCGAGGTCGAGGAGCATCTCGTCGGCCGGGATCGCGCGAACGTCGACGGATCGGATCCGATCCCGGGGCGCCTGCGGGTCGGGCGCGACCTGGACATCGGTGGGCAGCCGCAGATCCACCCCCAGGGTGGCGGCGCGGCGGACGAGGTCCAGGGCCTGGTCGACGGCGTCGGGCTCGGTGAGCGAGGTGCCCACCCCGCTGCCGGCGGCGAGCAGGAAGGTCGACGCCATCGCCCCGCCGAGGCAGAGCGCCTGCACCCGGCCGAGGAGGTTCTCCAGGAGGGCGAGCTTGGTCGAGAGCTTGCTCCCGCCGACGACCGCCACCAGGGGCCGCGCCGGCTCGGCCAGAAGCGCGCCGAGCTGGTCCAGCTCCCGCGCCATGAGCCGCCCGGCCACCGCCGGGAGCCGCTGCGCCACCCCGACCGTGGAGGCATGGGCGCGGTGGGCGGTGCCGAAGGCGTCATTGACGAAGAGGTCGCCGAGGCGGGCGAGAGCGTCCGCGAAGGCGGGGTCGTTGGCCTCCTCGCCGGGATGGAAGCGCAGGTTCTCGAGCAGGACGACCTGGCCCGGCTCCATCCTGGCGACCGCCCCCTCGACCGCCTCGCCGACGCAGTCGGAAAGCGCTGCGACCGGGGCGCCGAGCAGCTCGGCCAGCCGTTGCGCCAGCGGTGCGGTCGCCAGCTGCGGGTCCACCTGCCCCCGCGGCCGGCCCAGATGGGTGACGAGCACGGTGCGGGCGCCCCGGCGGCGGAGCTCGACCACGGTCGGCAGGGCGGCCCGGATCCGGGTGTCGTCGCGGAGCCGGCCGTCGTCGGCGATCGGGACGTTGAAGTCGACCCGGACCAACACGCGGCGCCCGGCCACGTCGACGTCGTCGAGGCCGGCGGCGCGCGCCGGCGCCGGCTGCGCCGCCATGGTCAGCGGCTCGCGGCGGGGACGGCGGCCGGGATCCGGGATGCGACCAGCTGGGCGAGCTCCACCACCCGGCAGGAGTAGCCCCACTCGTTGTCGTACCAGCTGCAGACCTTGAGGAGGCGGTCGCCGATCATCATCGTCGAGGGGAGGTCGACGATCGACGAGCGGGGATCGCCGCGGTAGTCGGTGGAGACCAGGGGCTCGTCGCTGACGCCCAGGATCCCGGCCAGCGGCCCGGTGGCGGCGGCGCGGAAGGCCTCGTTCACGCTCGCCACGGTGGCCGGGCGGCAGAGGGTCACGGTGAGGTCGACCAGGGACACAGTTGGGGTCGGGACCCGAAGCGAGTAGCCGTGGACCCGGCCCTTGAGCTCGGGCAGCACCAGCGCCAGCGCCCTGGCCGCCCCGGTGGTGGTGGGGATCATCGAGAGGGCGGCGGCGCGGGCCCGGCGCAGGTCCTTGTGGGGCCCGTCGAGGAGCACCTGGTCATTGGTGTAGGCGTGCACCGTCGTCATCAGCCCGGCCTCGATCCCGAAGGTGTCGTGCAGGACCTTGGCCGCCGGCGCCAGGCAGTTGGTGGTGCACGAGGCGTTGGAGATGACCCGGTGCGCCTGCGGGTCGTAGGCGCTCTGGTTCACGCCCAGGCAGACGGTGAGATCCTCGTGGGTGGCGGGGGCGGTGATGAGCACGGTGTGCGCGCCGCCGCGGTCGATGTGGGCCCTCGCCTTGGCGGCATCGGTGAAATGGCCCGAGGCCTCGACCACGATCGTGGCCCCCAAGGTCCCCCAGGGGACCGCGCCCGGCTCGCGCTCCGCGTACACCCGGATCCGCCGCCCGTCGACCACCAGCTGGTCGCCGTCGGCCGCGACCGTGCCCGGGTACGGCCCCAGGACGGAGTCGTGGCGCAGGAGGTGACCGAGCGTCGCCGGCTCGGTGACGTCGTTGACCGCCACCACCTCGAGGTCGTGCGCGTCGCGCGCGGCTCGGAACACATTGCGCCCGATCCGGCCGAAGCCGTTGATCCCGATCCGCACCGTCATCGTGCGTTCCTCCAGGGTTGGCTGCGGCCCCGCCCTCGCTCTCGCATCATACAAAGGGCCCGCGCGCGCGCCCCACCCTCCCCGATGCGAGCTGTCAGGGCGCCGACGTCAGCCGCAGTCGCGATGCCAGGTCAGGACCGGCCAGCCCCGCGCCCGCCAGCGGCGGGCGGCGGCCCTTGCCATCGCCACCGATCGGTGCCGGCCCCCGGTGCAGCCGAAGGCGACGCGGAGCACCGGCCGGCCCCGGTCCCGATAGGCGGGGCGCAGCCGCTCCAGGGTCTCGGTCAGCCCCCGAAGGCAGAGCTGGGCGGCGGGCTGCCCGAGGACGAAGGCGTGCACCGTTGGGTCGCGGCCGCTCAGGGGGCGCAGCGCGGGCTCCCAGTACGGGTTGCGCAGGAACCGGGTGTCGACGCACCAGTCGCAGTCGGACGGGACCCCGCCCCGGAACGCGAACGACTCCGCCACCAGAAGCGGCGTCCGCCGCCCGTCCGCCGCCGCCACCGCGCTCACCAGCCGGGCAGCGCGGCGGCGCACGGTGGCCAGGTCGAGGCCGGAGCTGTCGAGCACGACCTGGGCCCGGGTCCTGGCTGGCGCCAGCCGGCGGCGACGGTCGGCGAGCGCGGCCCGGGCGCCGGCGGCCCCGGCAGGCGGCGGCGTCGCTCCCCAGCGACGCCAGCGGGCCAGGCAGGCCGTGTCGTCGGCGTCGAGGGCGATCCGCAGGTCGGCGGGGTCGGCGGCCAGGCTCGGATCGGCGAGCCGGTCGGCATCGGCGAGCTCGCCCTCGCTGCCCCAGCTGCCGGGGGCGCCCTCGAGCCACGTGGCCACCCGGGCGGCGCCGCTCCCGGGGGGCCCGGTCACCAGCAGCCGGAGGGTCGGACGCCCGGGGGCCGGGGTCACAGGACCTCCTTGATCGCCAGGGCGACGGGCCGGGTCACGCCCGGGACGGCGGTGAGCTCGTCGACGGTCGCGAGCCGGATCGCCTCCACGGTGCCGAACCGGCGCAGGAGCGCCCGCCTCCGCTTGGGGCCGAGCCCGTGGATCTCGTCGAGCCGGCTGCTGCGGACGGCCTGCTGGCGCCGGGCCCGGTGGCGGGTGATGGCGAAGCGGTGCGCCTCGTCGCGCAGCCGCTGGAGCAGGAAGAGCGTCTCGCTCGCCAGCGGGATCCGGATCGGGTCCCCACGGCCGGGCGGGAAGACCTCCTCCAGCCGCTTGGCCAGGCCGAACAGCGGCAGGCGGGCGAGGCCCAGCGCCAGGAGGGCCTCGGCGGCCGCATTCACCTGGCCGCGGCCGCCGTCGACGATGACCAGGTCCGGCCGCACCCCGAAGCTCTGGTCGGCGGGCCCGCCATCGCCCGCCCCCTCGGCCGCGGGCGGGGCGGCGTGTCGGAACCGTCGCCTCAGGACCTCCTGGAGGCTGGCGAAGTCGTTGGCCCCGGTCACGGTCTGGATGTTGAAGATCCGGTAGTGGGCGGGGCAGGGCCGGCCGTCCTCGAACACGACCATGGAGCCGACGCTGTGGGTGCCCATGGTGTTGCTGATGTCGTAGCCCTCGATCCGGTGCGGGGGGGCGGTGAGCCCGAGCCGCTGTCGCAGGTCCTCGAGCACGCCGGCGGTGCGCTCGCGGTCGTAGTCCTGGGCCACCTGGGCCTGGGCGCTGGCCGTGGTCGCCGCCTCGCTGGCGCGCCGCAGGAGCTCACGCAACGGCCCCCGGCGGGGCGTGTGGAGGCGGACCCGGCCGCCGCGCTGCTCCGCCAGCCCGGTGGCGAGCAGGTCGGCCTCTGGCAGTGGGAAGGGCAGGAGCAGGCTGGCCGGCACGCGGGTCGCCCGCGCGTAGTGCTGGCCGATGAAGCTCTGCAGGGCCTCGGGGCCGTCGAGGCCGGTCAGCCCCTCCAGTGCGTGGGTCTCGAGGCCGAGCACCCGGCCGGAGCGGACCGCCAGGATCGCGACCATCCCCTGCGAGCCGCTCTGGACGAAGCCGAGGCAATCGGCGTCGCCGCCCGGCCCGGCCACCACCTGGCGCTCCTCGAGGCGCTCCACCGCCCGCAGCCGGTCGCGCAGGCGGGCGGCGCGCTCGAACTCCATCGTCCGGCTCGCGTCGTCCATCTCGCGCCGGAGCCGGGTGACGACCGGGGTGGTCCTGCCGCCCATGAACTCGGCCACCTCGTCGAGGAGCGCGGCATACGCCGCCGGCGTCACCTGGTCCTCGCAGGGGCCGAGACAGAGCCCGAGGTGGTAGTCGAGGCAGACCCGGCCGCGTCGGAACTGGCTGTCGCCGCAGCCACGGAACGGGAAGATCGTCCGCAGCTGGCGGACCGTCGTGCGCAGGGCGGCGGCATCGGTGTGGGGGCCGAAGTAGCGCGAGCCGTCCTGGCCGAGCCGCCGGGTGTAGCCGGGCCGGGGGAACTGGCGCAGCCGCAGGTCGGCCTCCGTGGCGGGCACCGCCGGGGCGGGCTGGGCGGGCTCCGGCACCCGGAAGTACAGATAGTCCTTGTCGTCCTTGAGCCGCACGTTGTAACGGGGGCGGTGCCGCTTGATCAGCGTGCTCTCGAGGATCAGAGCCTCCCGCGAGCTGCCGCAGGGGATGACCGCGAAATCCGTCGCCTCGGTGACCAGCCGCTGGATCCGCCGCGGGTGGGCGGCGACCGCCGTGAAGTACGAGCGCAGCCGCGAGCGGAGCACCGCCGACTTGCCCACGTAGAGCACCCGCCCCTGGCGGTCGCGGAAGACGTAGACGCCCGGACCCTCGGGCGCCGCCGCCAGGCGGGCGTCGAGCAGCTCGCGCTGGGCGAGCAGCGACGCCCCGGCGGGCGCCGCCTGCGCCTCGGTCTCCAGCACGAACCTGATGGTACCCCGAGATCGGCGCCGGGCCTGCCGGCGCCGCCCTGCGGGCGACCGGGCCGCCGGGCCAGCCTCGGTCTGGCCCACGGGGGCCCCGGAGGGAGCGCATTCGCCCGTGTGGGGCACGGGCTCCGGCTCGCCTCGGGGCAGCGGGCGGGCGTGACCGCCCCGGGCCGCTGCCCGTTCCCGCCAGGCGCCCTGCTCCCCCGGGGACGGCGGCGACCCCGCCCGGGCACGCGCCGGCCATGCCCGCGCCTGAAGGGCCCCGGCCCCGGACACGCCGGTTGCGGCCGCGCTCAGTGGCCGGAGAAGTAGCCGAGTGCCGCCAGCCCGATCACGATCACGAAGAGCAGCGTCAGCGCCCCCACCCCGATGAGGCAGCCCCGCCGCTGCCACCCGGTGAAGGTGCGGGGCGAGCCCCCGCCCCGGGGCCGGCGCGGGGGCTCGGGGGCGGGCCACCCGGCGGCGGGGCCGGCCGTGGGCGCCGTCAGCTTGCCGCCCGAATCCGCGACCGCAGGCCCGTCCCCAGAAGGGGGCCGAGGAAGTGGCCGGTGACCGACCCGGGATCTGCCGCCAGCTGCTCGGGGGTCCCCTCGGCCACGATCCGACCGCCTCCGTCGCCCCCCTCGGGGCCGAGGTCCAGGATCCAGTCGGCGGCCTTGAGGACGTCGAGGTTGTGCTCGATGACGACGACGGTGTTGCCGGCGTCGACCAGGCGATGGAGGACGTGCAGGAGCCGGTCCACATCGGCGAAGTGGAGGCCGGTGGTCGGCTCGTCGAGGATGTAGAGGGTGCGGCCGGTGGCGCGGCGCGAGAGCTCGGTGGCGAGCTTGACCCGCTGTGCCTCCCCGCCGCTGAGCTGGGTCGCGGGCTGGCCGAGGCGGACGTAGCCGAGGCCGACGTCGGCGAGGGTGGCCAGCCTGCGCCTGATCGCCGGCTGGTTGGCGAAGAGCTGGAGCGCGTCGTCCACCGACATCGCCAGGACGTCGGCGATGGAGTGGCCGCGAAACTCGACCGCGAGCGCCTCCTGGTTGTACCGCCGACCCTTGCAGACGTCGCAGGTGACGTAGATGTCGGGGAGGAAGTGCATCTCGATCTTGAGCACCCCGTCCCCCTCGCAGCCCTCGCACCGCCCGCCCTTGACGTTGAACGAGAAGCGCCCCGGCCGGTAGCCGCGGACCCGTGCCTCGGGCATCTGGCTGAAGAGCTCGCGAACCGGGGTGAACAGGCCGGTGTAGGTCGCGGGATTGCTCCGCGGGGTGCGGCCGATCGGGGCCTGGTCGACGTTGACGACCTTGTCGAGGTGGTCGATCCCCTCGATCTTGCCGTGGGCGCCGGGCCGCTCGCGGGCGTGGTAGAGGACCTGCGCCAGGCGACGGTAGAGGATGTCGTTGACGAGCGTGCTCTTGCCCGACCCGCTGACCCCGGCGACGCCGACCAGGCAGCCGAGCGGGAAGGCGGCGTCGATCGCCTTCAGATTGTTGGCCCGGGCGTCGCGGACGACGAGTTGGCGGCGGGGATCGGGCTGGCGCCGTGGGGGAACGGGGATCTGGAGCTCGCCCCGCAGGTAGCGGGCGGTGCTCGAGGTCGGGTGGGCGAGCACGGTCGCCAGCGGGCCCGCGACCACGATCTCCCCGCCAAGCTCCCCGGCCCCTGGACCGATGTCGACGACGAAGTCGGCGGAGCGGATCGTCTCCTCGTCGTGCTCGACCACGATGAGGGTGTTGCCCAGGTCGCGCAGCTGGCGCAGGGTGCGCAGGAGCTTGGCGTTGTCGCGCTGGTGGAGCCCGATTGAGGGCTCGTCCAGCACGTAGAGGACGCCGGTCAGCCGGCTGCCGATCTGGGTGGCCAGTCGGATCCTCTGGGCCTCGCCGCCCGACAGCGACGCCGCCGCGCGGTCGAGGGTGAGGTACTGGAGCCCCACGTCCTGGAGGAAGCCCAGCCGCTCGCGGACCTCCTTGAGCACCTGGCGGGCGATGAGCCGCTCGCGCTCGCTGAGCTGCCATCCGTCGACGGCAGCGATCTCCGCGTCCACCGGCAGGGCGCAGAGGTCCATGATCCCGAGCCCGTCCACGGTCACCGCCAGGAACTCGGGCTTGAGCCGGCGTCCCTTGCAGTCGGGGCAGGGCCGCTGGAGCATGAGCCGCTCGATGTCGGCCTTCACCTGCTCCGACTCGGTCTCGCGGTAGCGCCGCTCCAGGGTCGGAATCACGCCTTCGAAGCGGGCGTTGTACGTGTGCACGCGCCCCCCCCGGGTCGTGAAGCGCATCCGCACCCGGTCCCCTGGTTCGAGGCCGAAGAGGATCCGGTCGCGCTGCGCCTGAGTCAGCCGGCGCCAGGGTCGGTCCATGGGGATCCGCTCGGCCTGGGCCACCGCCATCACGAGCTCGAGCAGCCACTGCTGGGAGAGGCCCCGGGTCCAGCCCCCGAGGACGCCGTCAGCGAGCGAGCGATCGGGATCGCTCACGACCGCGTCGGGGTCGACCTCCAGGCGGGCCCCGAGGCCGGTGCAGCCGGGGCAGGCGCCATGGGGGTTGTTGAAGGAGAAGTTGCGAGGGGCGGGCTCCTCCATCGAGACCCCGTCGACGACGCACGCGAACTGCTGCGAGAAGAGCATCTCGTCGAGCCCGGTGCCCTCGTCCGCGGGCAGGATCAGGACGGTCCCCCCGGCGAGCGTCGCCGCCTGCTCGACCGCCTCCCGCAGCCGGGGGAGCACGTCCGGGCCCAGGACCAGCCGGTCGACCACGACCTCGACGTCGTGCTTGTACCGCTTGTCGAGCACGGGGGGCTGGTCCAGCTCGTAGACCCGGCCGTCGATCCGGGCCCGCACGTACCCCAGCCGCCGCGCCTGCTCGATCGCGGCCTGGTGCTCGCCCTTGCGGCCGCGCACCATCGGGGCGGCGACCAGGATCCGGGTCCCGCCCGGGAGCTGGGCGACCTGGTCCGCGATCTGCTCGGTGGTCTGGCGGCTGATCTCCCGCCCGCAGCGGGGGCAGTGGGGGTGACCGACCCGAGCGTAGAGGAGACGGAGGTAGTCGTAGATCTCGGTCACTGTGCCCACGGTCGACCGGGGGTTGCGGCCCGCCCCCTTCTGGTCGATCGAGATCGCGGGCGACAGGCCGTCGATGTGGTCGACATCGGGCTTCTCCATCTGCCCGAGGAACTGGCGGGCATAGGCGGAGAGCGACTCGACGTATCGCCGCTGGCCCTCGGCGTAGATCGTGTCGAAGGCGAGCGACGACTTCCCCGACCCCGAAAGGCCGGTGAACACCGTGAGGCGGTCGCGGGGGAGATCGAGGTCGACCCCCTTCAGGTTGTGCTCGCGCGCGCCCCGGATCGACAGCATCTCCTGCCCCACCCGCAAAGCGTACCGCCTCCGCCACCCGGGCGCACGGGTGTTCGGTCTCGTTCAGGCGACCCCGCCCTGGAGGATCGCAAGGGTTCCGGCGTCGGCGTCCAGCCGGACCCTTGCCCCCAGGGGGAGGGTGGCGAGGTGGCGGCCGTGGCCGACGGGCAGGTGGTAAAGGGTGGGCACGCCCAGCGGTGCGAGGCAATCGCGAAAGACTTGCTCGAGCCCGAGGGTGGGGCCCGGACGCTTGGGGCCGCAATCGGTGTGCTCGCCGACCACGATCCCGGCCACACCGTCGAGCCGGCCTGCCGCGATCAGCTGGCTGAGGTAGCGCTCGATGCGGTACGGCTCCTCGTCGACATCCTCGAAGAAGAGGATCCGGCCACCGAGCTCGGGCTCCCAGGGGGTGCCGATCAGGGCGGCGAGGAGGGTGAGGCAGCCCCCCGCGAGCTCGCCTTCAGCCTGGCCCGGCACCAGTGTCTCCACGTACGGGTCGTCGGGGTCGGGGTCGACGGTGAACGGCTCTGCGCTCATGAGCGCCCGGCGCCAGCCCGCGAGGAGGTACGGGCTCGGGTGCGCCATCGAGAGCACCATCGGCCCGTAGAAGGTGACCCAGCCGAGCGCGCGGCCGATCAGGGCGTGGAGGACCGTGATGTCTGAGTAGCCGACGAACACCTTGGGGGGGCGGTCCCGCAGACGGGCGAGGCGCTGCGGGTCCAGCGCCATCGCCGTCCGCAGGGCCCCGCAGCCGCCCTGGACGCAGACGACCCCATCGATGTCTGGTCGCTCCAGCATCGTGAGCAGGTCATCGGCCCGGTCCTGGTCGCGGCCGGCGAGATAGCCGTAGGTACAGCCAGCGTGGGGGGCCAGCTCGGTCACGAAGCCGAGGCTCTCGAGCGTCCGCACCCCCCGCGCGGTGGTCGACGGTTCAAGGGTCGGGCTGCTGGGCGCGACCAGCCCCAGCCGAGCACCCGCAGCCAGGCGGGGCGGACGGACCCGGAGCGCCATGGAGCAGAGCATACGGCCGGGCGGGGCGCCCAGGCGGAGCTGGTGGATAGACTGGGGCGGCCGACCCCCCTCGCGGCGCGGCCACGACCGTGGGTTGCGCGACGGTGCCGGAGGGCCGCCTCGGGGGTGGCCGCGAGGAGGTGGGTATGAGCACAGGCACGACGTGGGCGGGTGCCCTCCGCTGGCGCAACATCGGTCCCGCGCGCGGCGGCCGGGTGGTGGCGGTCGCCGGGGATCCCCGCGACCGGGCGACCTTCTACTTCGGCGGCTGCGGCGGCGGCGTCTGGAAGACGGACGATGCCGGCACCACCTGGCGCAACGTCAGCGACGCCGACTTCCGGACTCCGGCGGTCGGGGCCCTGGCGGTGGCCACCGCGGACCCCGAGGTGCTCTACGCCGGGACCGGAGAGGCCTGCGTCCGCAACGACGTCATCGCCGGCGACGGGGTGTACCGCTCCACCGACGGGGGCCGGCACTGGGCGCATGTCGGCCTCGACGGCACCCGACACATCGCCCGGGTGCGCATCGACCCCAGCGACCCCGACCGGGTCTACGTCGCCGCCCTCGGCGACATCTTCGGCCCGTCGCAGGAGCGCGGGGTCTACCGCACCACCGACGGGGGCCGCAGCTGGGAGCGGGTCCTCTTCCGACACGAGCAGACGGGCGCGTGCGACCTCTGGCTCGACCCCGGCAATCCCCGCGTGCTCTACGCCGCGCTCTGGCAGGCGATCCGGCGCCCCTGGGGGCTGGAGTCGGGCGGCTCCGAGAGCAGCCTCTACCGCTCGCGCGACGGCGGCGACACCTGGGAGGAGCTCACCCGCCGGCCCGGGTTTCCGACCGCGCTGCTGGGGCGGATGGGGGTCTGCGCGGCGCCCGCGCGGCCGAGCCGCGTCTATGCCGTGATCGAGGCGGCCGAGGGCCAGGGCGGCTGCTACCGCAGCGACGATGGCGGCGACACCTGGGATCGGGTCTCGACCGAGAAGGGGTTGTTGGGCCGGCCCTGGTACTACTCCCACCTGGTCCCCGACCCTGTCGATGCCGAGACCTGCTACGCCATGGACTACGACCTCTGGCGCTCGATCGACGGCGGGCGGGCCTGGACCCGGATCGACACCCCCCACGGCGACAACCACGACCTGTGGATCGATCCCCAGGACCCCAACCGGATGATCGAGGGCAACGACGGCGGCGCGTGCATCTCGTACAACGCCGGGCGCACCTTCTCCACCATCTACAACCAGCCGACCGGCCAGTTCTACCGGCTCGCCGTCGACGACCACTTCCCCTACCGGGTCTACGCCACCCAGCAGGACAACTCGGCGATCCGGGTTCCGAGCCGCAGCCGCCTGGGGGCGATCCTCTGGGAGGAGTGCGAGATGGTCGGGCACGGGGAGTCGGGCTTCATCGCCGTCGACCCCCGCAACGACGACATCGTCTACTGCGGAGCGGTGGGGAGTTCCGGCGGCGGGGGCGGCCCGCTCCTGCGGTACGACCATCGCACCGGCCGCTCCCAGAAGATCACGGTGTGGCCGGAGGCGGGGTACGGCGAGGATCCGGCGAGCTGGCGCCACCGCTTCCCCTGGACCTTCCCGGTGGGGCACTCGCCCCACGACCCCGGGATCCTGTACACGGCCGGCGAACGCGTCTTCCGCTCCCTCGACGAGGGGCACAGCTGGGAGGCGATCAGCCCCGACCTCACCCGCAACGATCCCGACCGGCTTCGGGCCTCGGGGGGGCCGATCACCCTGGACACGTCGGGGGCCGAGGTGTACTGCACGATCGCCAGCCTGGCCGAGTCCCCCCGCCGGGCGGGCCTCCTTTGGGTCGGGACCGATGACGGCCGGGTCCAGGTCTCCCGCGACGCCGGCGGGAGCTGGGAGGACGTGACCCCGCCCGAGCTGCCGGAGTGGGCCTGGATCGTGACCGTCGAGCCCTCCCCCCACGACGACGAGACCGCCTACGTCGCGGCCAACCGCTACCGGCTCCAGGACCGCCGGCCCTACCTGTTCCGGACCACCGACGGCGGCCGCAGCTGGACGGAGATCACGAGTGGGATCGCCGCCAGCGACTTCTGCCGGGTCGTCCGCTGCGACCCCGTGCGGGCCGGCCTCCTGTACGTGGGGACCGAGGCCGGGCCGTACGTTTCGCTCGACGACGGCGCCAGCTGGGAGCCGCTCCGGCTCAACCTGCCGGTGGTGCCGATCTACGACCTGTGCCTGAAGGGGCAGGACCTGGTCGCCGCCAGCCACGGCCGCGGCTTCTGGATCCTCGACGACGTCACCCCGCTCCGGCGGTGGGAGCCCGGGTGGGCGGCGGCGCCGCTGACCCTGGTCGTGCCCCCAACCGTCGTCCGCTACCCGGCCCCGGCCGGGGGCGCGTCGGTCGAGCCCGGCCTGCACTACCTCGGCGCCGTCGGGGCCTTCGAGTCGGTCCGCCGCCCCGACGGCGGGCACGACGTCCTGGTGTACGGCGCGGGAGCGAACCCCCCGAGCGGGGCGACCATCCGCTACATCCTCAAGGAGGAGGCGGCGCCCGCCTCCGCGTCGCTCACCGTCCGCGACGCCGCCGGCCGCGAGGTCATCCACTTCCCGGGGGTGCGCCCCGAGCCGGGCTCGGTTCCGGACTGCGAGCGGGACCGCCTGCGGGTGATTCCGACCGCGGCCGGCAGCCACCAGTTCACCTGGAATCTCCGCCGCGCCGGCGTCCACCTGGAGAGCGCGGGGCTGCGCAAGGACCACCCTGACGAGGACGACCGGAGCTCGATGGAGGAGGGTCCGCTGGTGGCCCCGGGCCGGTACGTCCTCGAGCTGCGGGCCGGGGCGCACGTCGCCACCGGTACGCTCGACGTCGTGGTGGACCCCAACGCCGGAGCGGAGGCGACCGGCCTCGACCAGCAGGCCGAGCTCCTGGAGGCGATCCAGGCGGCCCAGGCTCGGCTCAACTCGGGGTTGGCCCGGATCGGGCGGCTGCGGAGTGCGATCGGCGCCTGGACCGCGCGCCCCGACCTCCCGGCGGCAGCCGCCACCCTCGCCACCGGCCTTGCCGACGAGCTCACCCTGGTCGAGGCCCGGCTCACCCAGCCGCGGCTGACCCACGAGATCGAGAGCATGGAGCACCCGGTCGGGCTCGACTACAAGCTGGCGGTCCTCCCCGACGTCGTCGCCAGCTACGACGGCCGGCCCACCCGCCAGGTGGAGGCGGTCTTCGAGGTCCTTCGCGGCCGCCTCGATCTGGCCCTGGGCGATCTCGACCGCCTGGCCAGCGACCGGCTGGCGGCGCTCAACCAGGCGATCCAGGCGGCCGGGCTGCCCGCGATCCCGAGCCCCTGACCCCGCCAGCTCCCGGGGCCAGCCCCAGGGGACCGGGGCGGGGGCGAACCCCCGCCCCGGCCGGTCGGGCCCGGGGCCTGGCTAGCTGGCGAGCGACCAGTCCTGGGTGGTGAGGTACAGCAGCGGTCCCTGGACCACGCCCTTGAGGGTCTTCTTGATGACGCTGAGCTGGGCGTCGGGCGAGGGCAGCCAGAGATCGGGGAGCTGCTTGGCCATAAAGCTCTGGTACTGGTACATCGGCTGCAGCCCGCTGCCCTTGTGGGTGGCGGCGATCAGGGCGTCGCCGGTCGGGTTGCAGTAGTTGCCGGCGTTGTCGAACGCCCCGCAGCGCAGGATCTGCCCGCCGCTGGGATAGGGGGCGTAGGTCCAAGCGTCGGGGTTCTGCCAGTTGCCGATCTCCCACTTGCAGGTGGGGGCGTTGCCCTTGGCACAGGGGTCGACGACCCCGATCACGGTGTCGAACGGCGCCGTGGAGAGCTGGATCTGGATGCCGGCGGCCGAGAACGACGACTTGAGCGCCTCCATCTCCTGCTCCAGAGCGAGGTAGCCGCTGTCATAGAGGAGGCCGAAGCTGAGCGGGGTGCCGGCCTTGATCCCGGCCCCGCAGTTGTGGGCGCCGAGTCCGGGGTGGGCGCAGGTGGTCGATCCGTTGGGATGGACCGCCCAGCCGTGGTCGCTGAGGAGGCGGACGGCGGCCTGCGGATCGTACGGGTAGAGCGCGTCGCGCTCGGCCGGGTTGAGGAACTGGCTGGCCGGCGCGCAGGGCACCGGGCCGTAGCAGGCGGTGGCGTAGCCCTTGTAGATGTCGCGCACGTAGGCGGGCTGGTCGATCAGGTGCTGCATCGCCTGGCGGATGTAGAGCTGCTTGAGCAGCGGCGCCGCGCCGGTCGTGTTCGTGTAGTTGAGCGGCATGAAGGTGGTGGCCCAGCCCAGCTCCGGGGCGATCCGATAGCCGAGATGCTCGAGGGCCGCGCGCTGGCTGACGTCCTGGACGGGCAGGTAGCCGTAGTCGACCGCGCCCGAGCGCAGGGCGTCGAACTCGGCGGTGTCCCCGGTGAACGGCACCAGCTCCAGGGTGCCGAAGCGCGGGCTCGGCCCCGGACCGTGGAAGTTGGTGTTGCGGCTGAAGACGGTGAAGCCGGTGGTGGCGTCGAACGAGCTCAACGTCCAGGGACCGTCCACGACCTTCCAGAGCGGGCTGGACGCGTAGCTGCCGAGCGCCTGGGACTGGCTGTTCAGGTACTTGTAGACGGCTCGCGCCCCCGCCGGGGTCTTGTCGTAGTTGCCGATGGCGCCGGTGGCCGAGGTCCGGTCCCAGGCGTGCTGTGGGATCGGGATCACCTGGAGCAGCTCGTTGTACAGGAGCCAGGTGTCGTTGTAGACGCCGTCGAAGGTGAGACTGAAGGTGTGGGCGGTCGGGTAGCTCTCGCCCACCACGTTGTAGGGGAAGGCTCCGGGGACCGCGGAGTACCAGTCCGCGACATTGGCCTTCACCAGGTTCATCCAGAATTGGACGTCGCGGGTCGTGATCGGCTGGCCGTCTGACCAGTTGAGGTTCTTCAGCGTGACCGTCACGATCGTCCGCCCACCCTTGACCGCGAACTTCGGGGGATTGGCGAGACTCAGGGTGGGGTTGACCTTGATGGTGCTCCCGGTCTGGTAGTAGTACAGCGACTCATACATCATCGGCTGGAAGTAGGTGAGGTTGAGGACGCTGGAGTCGGCCGCCGGGGTCAGCGGGAAGATGTAGTTGGGGGTGTTGCCGGCGGGAAGGGCGTACGTCACCAGGCCGGAGCTCGCGGTGTCGGCGGTGGTGTGGGCGACGGCGACGCTGGCTCCCGCCCCCACCAGGAGCAGCGGGGCGAGCAGGGCCGCGACCACTAGGCGTCGCGGTCCTCGCAGGGGTCGGGGCGTGTGCGGGTCGAGCATCCCCATGTCGGATCCTCCACGGCGGGTTCGTCAGGCGCGGACCGCGACGGGTGGGTCGGTGGTCACGGACCGGCGGCTGCCGCGACCGCGCGCGTCCGGCTCGGCGTGCCCCGACCGCCGACGAGCCGCCCACGGGCCGTCCCAGGGGGCTTCCTCCTCCCGGCAACCGTGTTGCGGTCGGGGACGCCGTCCCCGCCCGCCTGGATCCTGACCATCGGCTCTCACCCCTCCCGGACCAAGCCGGTTTGGGGGGAGTCTACACACGCTCGCGCCGGGGCGTGGGGGCTGCCACTCGCCGCCCGGCCCCCCGGCGGGGTTCAGCCGTCCCGGCGCAGGAGCTGGAGCGAGCGTCCCTCAACCGCGACCCGCTGCCCCGCCCGGCGGGAGGGTCCCTGGGAGAGCGGTTCATCGCGGAAGGTGTCGAGGATCGTGGTCCACCGCTGACCCCAGCGTCCCAGCGGCATCCGGAAGTCCACGACCTCGTGGTGGGCGTTGAGGAGCACGAAGAGGCTGTCGTCGCGGACCCGCTCGCCGTGGGGGCCGGGACTGGCGATCTCGTCGCCGTTGAGGAACACGCCGATCGACTTCACGAAGCCCTGCCGCCACTCCAGGTCGGTCATCTCCTTGCCCTCAGGCGTGAACCAGCCGATGTCGGACACGCCCGACCCGTGGAGGGGGCGGCCCTCGAACCACTTGCGCCGGTGCAGGACGGGATGGTGCTGGCGGAGTCGGACCAGGGCGGCGACGAAGTCGCAGAGGTTGCGGGCCCAGGGGGTCAGCTCCCAGTCGAACCAGGACAGGTGGTTGTCCTGGCAGTAGGCGTTGTTGTTGCCTCGCTGGGTGCGGTCGATCTCGTCGCCGCCCAGCAGCATCGGCACCCCCTGCGAGAGCAGGAGGGTGGCGAGGAAGTTGCGCTGCTGGCGGCGGCGGAGGCTGCGCACCTCGGGGTCCTCGGTGTCGCCCTCGATGCCGCAGTTCCAGGACCGGTTGTCATCGCTCCCGTCCCGCCCCTGCTCCCCGTTGGCGCGGTTGTGCTTGCGGTCGTAGCTGACCAGGTCTCGGAGGGTGAACCCGTCGTGGCAGGTCACGAAGTTGATCGAGGCGTAGGGGCGGCGACCGTTCGAGGCGTAGAGGTCGGAGCTGCCGGTGAGTCGGTAGGCGAACTCCGCCACCCCCCGCTCCGCCCCCCGCCAGTAGTCGCGCACCGTGTCCCGATAGCGCCCGTTCCACTCCGACCAAAGGGGTGGGAAGTTGCCCACCTGGTACCCGCCCTCGCCGACGTCCCAGGGCTCGGCGATCAGCTTGACCTGGCTCACGACCGGGTCCTGCTGGATGAGGTCGAAGAAGGCCGACAGCCGATCGACGTCGTGGAGCTCGCGGGCGAGGGTGGCGGCGAGGTCGAAGCGGAAGCCGTCGACGTGCATCTCCAGGACCCAGTAGCGCAGGCTGTCCAGGATCAGCTGCAGGACATGGGGGTGCCGCATGTTCATGGTGTTGCCGGTGCCGGTGTAGTCGATGTAGCGGCGCCGATCGGCGGGATCGAGCCGGTAGTAGGCGTCGTTGTCGATGCCCCGCAAGCTCAGGGTCGGACCGAGCGCCCCGCCCTCGCCGGTGTGGTTGTAGACGACGTCGAGAATGACCTCGATCCCGGCCGCGTGGAGCGCCTTCACCATCGCCTTGAACTCCCGCACCTGGCCGCCCCGCTGACCGGCCGCGCTGTAGGCGGCGTGGGGGGCGAAGAAGCCGATGGAGTTGTAGCCCCAGTAGTTGACGAGTCCCCGCTCGGCGAGCTGGCGATCGTCGACGAAGTGGTGGACGGGCAGGAGCTCGAGGGCGGTGATGCCGAGGTGCTCCAGGTGGTGGATCAGGGCGGGGGTGGCCAGGCCGGCGAAGGTGCCCCGAAGGGGAGGCGGGACCTCGGGGTGGCGCATCGTGAGGCCGCGGACGTGGGCCTCGTAGACGACCGTCTCGTGCCAGGGCGTGCGCAGGGGGACGTCGCTGCCCCAGTCGAACGAGGGGTCCACCACCACCGAGCGGGGCACGCAGTCGCTGCTGTCCAGGGCGTTGCGCCGCTCGTCGGCCTGGGGGGCGTCGAAGGCGTAGCCGAAGACCGCCTCGTCCCAGCGGACGGCCCCCTCGATCGCCCGGGCGTAGGGGTCGAGCACGAGCTTGGTGGGGTTGTAGAGGAGGCCCTCAGCCGGGCGGTAGGGGCCGCGCACCCGGTACCCGTAGCGCTGGCCGGCCCCGACGTCGGGCAGGCGCGCGTGCCAGCAGAACGCGGTCACCTCGGTGAGCTCGATCTGCTCCTCGCGGCCGGCGTCGTCGAAGAGGCAGAGGCCGACCCCGTCGGCGTGCTCGGAGAAGAGGGAGAAGTTGGTCCCCCGTCCGTCGTAGGTCGCGCCGAGCGGGTAGGGCTCCCCGGGCCAGCCGCTCACGGTCCCCGCCGCCGGCGCGCCCCCCGCCGGGGCGGGGGCGAGTCGGTGGGGGCGGCCGGGGTCCGGCGGAGCGCCACCAGCCGGTCGCGGAGCTGCGCGGCGCGCTCGAACTCCAGCCCCTCGGCGGCCTTGTGCATGGCCCGCTCGAGGTCGCGGGTCAGCCGGAGGAGCTCGTCAGGGGGCAGGCCCTGGGTCTCCTGGAAGGTGGCCGCCTGCGCCTGCAGGTCGGCGCGCATCCCCTCGGCCTCCCGGACCGCCTTGACCACCGTGGTCGGGGTGATCCCGTGAACCTGGTTGTAGGCGATCTGGATCGCGCGACGCCGATCGGTCTCCTCCATCGCTTCCCGCATCGCGTCGGAGATCCGGTCCGCATACATGACCACCCCGGCGTTGACGTTGCGGGCGGCTCGGCCGATCGTCTGGATCAGCGACCTCGCGCTGCGCAGGTAGCCCTCCTTGTCGGCGTCGAGGATGGCGATGGCCGAGACCTCGGGGAGGTCGAGCCCCTCGCGCAGGAGGTTGATGCCGACCAGGGCATCGTGGACGCCGAGGCGCAGGTCGCGGATGATCTCGACCCGCTCCAGGGTGTCCACGTCCGAATGGAGATACTGCACCCGGACCCCGGCCTCGCGCAGGTAGTCGGTGAGGTCCTCCGCCATCCGCTTGGTGAGGGTGGTGACCAGCGTGCGCTCGCCGCGCGCCGTGGTCGTGCGGATCCGCTCGAGGAGGTGGTCGATCTGGCCATGGGTCGGCTGCACCTCGATCACCGGGTCGAGGAGGCCAGTGGGGCGCACCACCTGCTCCACCACCTGGCTGGCGCGGGCGAGCTCATACGGTCCGGGCGTGGCCGAGACGTAGATGCACTGGCTGGAGCGCGCCTCCCACTCCGCGAAGGTGAGCGGACGGTTGTCCAACGCCGATGGGAGCCGGAACCCATAGGCGACCAGCGGCAGCTTTCGGGAACGGTCGCCACCGTACATGGCCCCGATCTGGGGCACCGCGATGTGGGACTCGTCAACCACGACGAGGGCGTCCTCGGGGAGGAAGTCCATGAGGGTGAAGGGGCGCTCACCGGGCTGGCGGCCGGTGAGGTGACGGGAATAGTTCTCCACCCCAGCGCAGCTGCCCGTCTCACGAAGCATCTCGAGGTCGAAGAGCGTCCGCTGGCGCAGCCGCTGCGCCTCGAGGAGCTGGCCGGCGGCCTCCAGCTCGGCCCCCCGTGCCTCCAGCTCGGCCTCGATAGCGACCAGCGCCCGGTTCATCCGGTCCTGGGGGGTGACGTAGTGGGTGGCCGGGAAGATGGTGAGCGCGTCGCGATCCCCCATCAACTCCCCGGTGAGCGGGTCGAAGTCGCGGATCCGCTCCACGGTGTCACCGAAGAACTCGAGGCGGGTCGCCACCTCCTCGGACGCCGGTTGGATGTCGACGGTGTCGCCTCGGACCCGAAACCGGCTCCGGGCGAAGTCGATGTCGTTGCGCTGGTACTGGAGATCGGACAGCTTGCGGAGCACGATGTCGCGACGCCAACCATCGCCCCGGTGAAGGGTGATCGATTCGCCAAGGTAGTCCTCCGGCGAGCCCACCCCGTAGATGCAGGAGATCGAGGCCACCACGATGACGTCGCGGCGGGTCAGGAGCGAGCGGGTGGCGGCGTTGCGCAGGCGATCGATCTCCTCGTTGCGGGATGAGTCCTTCTCGATGTAGGTGTCGGTGCGGGCGATGTACGCCTCCGGCTGGTAGTAGTCGTAGTAGGAGACGAAGTACTCGACCGCCGCGTCGGGGAAGAAGGCCCGGAACTCGGCCCACAGCTGGGCCGCCAGGGTTTTGTTGGGGCTGAGGACCAGGGTTGGGCGCCCGATCTGGGCGATGACGTTGGAGATCGTGAAGGTCTTGCCGCTGCCCGTGACCCCCAGCAGCACCTGGTGGCGGTCGCCGCGCAGCACCCCGGCGGTCAGGCGCTCGATCGCCTGGGGCTGGTCGCCGGTGGGGTCGAACGGCGCCGCCAGTCGGAGCGGCCGCGACGGGGTGGTGACGGCCATGGCCCGAGTATGCCAAAGGGCGGGCCTCAGGTCGGGCACCGGCCCGACGCTTCGTAGACTGGCCCTCACCGGGCCGTCGCCAGCGGCCGTTCCTGGAGCCATCCGTGTCCCTCCTCGTCTGCACCGAGGTCGGCGTCGCCTTTGGGGCGACCACCGTCCTGCGGGGTCTCGACCTGCGCCTGGAGGCGGACGACCGGCTCGCCCTCGTCGGGGCCAACGGGGCGGGCAAGTCGAGCCTGCTCGACTGCCTGGCCGGCGTCGCCGAGCCGGCCGCGGGCTCGGTCGAGCGCCAGCGCCGGCTCCGGGTCGCCTACCTCCCCCAGGAGTCGCCCGTCCCGGTCGCCGACACCGTGCTCGCCGAGGCGATGGCCAGCCGCACGGACCTCAGCGCCCTGCGGGAGGAGATGACCCGGCTCGAGGGCCAGCTCCAGAGCCCCGGGCCCGAAGCCGATCGGGCCCTCGCCCGGTACGGGGAGGCGCAGGCCGCCTACGAGGGCCTTGGTGGGTACGACCTCGAGGCCAGGGCGCGGGCGGTCCTCCACGGCCTCGGCCTCACCGAGGTCGAGCAGGCCCGGGCGCCCCGGGCGCTCAGCGTGGGCCAGATCCGGCGCCTGGAGATGGCCAAGCTCCTGCTCCAGGACGCCGATCTTCTCCTGCTCGACGAGCCCACCAACCATCTCGACCTGGAGGCGATCGAGTGGCTTGAGGGGTTCCTCGTCGGCACCCGGGAGGCGCTCTGCATCGCCTCGCACGATCGCCGCTTCCTCGACCGGGTCTGCAACCGGTTGCTCGAGCTCGAGGCCGGGCGCTCCCACGTGTACGAGGGCGACTACACGGCTTATCTGCGACAGCGGGTCGAGCGGCGGGCGCGCTGGCGCAAGGAGTTCGAGGCGCAGCAGGCCCACATCAGCCACCAGGAGGAGTTCATCCGCCGCTACCGCGCCGGGCAGCGGGCCCGAGAGGCCAGGGGTCGGCAGACCAAGCTGGACCGGCTCGAGCGGGTCCCCGAGCTGCCGACCCCCGAGCGCATGCGCCTCCAGCTCCACGCCGCCCCCAGCGCCCGGGTCGTCCTGCGGACCGAGGGCCTGGTCGCCGGTCGGGGGCCGCGCCGGCTCGTCGAGGTGCCGGATCTGGCCCTCGCCCGGGGCGACCGGTTCGCGGTCGTCGGCCCCAACGGCGCCGGCAAGACGACCCTCCTCCACACCGTGGCCGGCGTGCTGCCGGCGCTTGCGGGGACGATCCACCTCGGGGCCAGGGTTCGGCTGCGAGTGTACCGCCAGGACCTCAGCGACCTCGACCCCACCCACACCGTCCTCGAGTCGGTGCTCGCGGAGCATCCGGAGGTGGGGATCGAGCGCGCCCGCACCGCCCTCGGGGCCTTCCTCTTCACCGGCGATGAGGTCCACCAGACCGTGGGCAGCCTGTCCGGCGGCGAGCGCGCCCGGGTGGCCCTGGCGCGGCTCGCCCTCGACGACGCGAACTGCCTCGTCCTCGACGAGCCCACCAACCACCTGGACATCCCGACGATGGAGGTGCTGGAGGCGGCGCTCCGGCGCTTCGACGGGGCCTGCCTGCTCGTCTCTCACGACCGCTTCTTCGTGGACGAGGTCGCGAGCGCAGTCTGGACCGTCGCCGATGGGCGCCTCCAGCCGCCCCGGTCGCTCTCCACCCCGCCCCCGCCCCCGCCTGCGGCCATGGGGGCCCCGGGGGCCTCGGCCGCGGCTCCAGCCCCGCGATCGGCCGCGGGACGGCCACCAGCCGCCGCCGCTCCGGGGGCGGGCCGGCGGCGGCGGACGGCAGCCGCCCGGCAGTCGCGGGCGACCCTGGAGCGCCGGATCCAGGAGGCCGAGACCCTGGTTCGTGAGCTTGAGTCGACGCTCGCCGACCCAGCCACCTACCGCGACGGCTCCGGCGCGGCGGAGGCGAGCCGGCACCACGGCGGGCTCCGCCAGGAACTCGACGCCCTCTACGCGGCGTGGGGCGAGGAGGGGGAGCCGGACTGAGCGCCCGGGGCGTCGCCGCAGGCGACCGCGCTCACCGCCGCCTCGGCGTCCACGGGCCGGCGGCCTCGTCGGCGATGGCCTGGCGGTAGACGGCGGCGGTCGCCTCGGCCACCTGCCCCCAGGCGTGGTGGGCGAGGACGTGGGCTCGCCCCCGCGCCCCCAGCTCGGCTCGTCGCCCCGGATCGTCGAGCAGGGCGCGGACCGCCTCGGCGAGCCACTGCCGGTCGCCGGGGGGGACCAGGACGGCTCCCGCCTGGTGGAGGTCACGCAGGCCACTGACGTCGTGGACGACGACCGGGGTCGCCGAGGCCAGGGCCTCGAGGGCGACCAGGCCCAGCCCCTCGTAGGCGGAGGGGACGATGCACACCGTGGCCCGCCGCTGACACGCCGCCAGGGTGGCGTCGTCCACCCGGCCGAGGACGCGGACCTGGCCCGGCCACCGCCGGGCGAGCGCCTCCGCGACACCCCGCTCGGGGCCGTCGCCGCAGACGACCGCCCGCAACGTGGGCCGGTCGGGGGCGAGCGCGTCGACCAGACCGGCGAACGTCGCGAGGCCCTTGATCGGCTGGAGCCGCCCGCAGAACAGAAGGGTCGCCGGCTCCCGCGGGGCCTCGTCGGAGCCGGGGGGGCGAAAGTGGTCGACGTCGATGCCGGGGCTGAGAACCGTGACCCGGGCGGGGTCGACGCGGTAGTCGGCGACCACCGAGGTCGCGGTCGACTGGGATATGGCGATGACGTGGGCCGCCGCCCGCAGCCCCCGGGCCTCGGCGGCGACCAGCGGGCGGGTCGCCCACCGCCCGCCGTGGGCCTGCCGGTAGGTGTGGTTCGCGGTCACGACCAGGGGCGCGCCCGGCGGTCGGCGGAGGAGGAGCACACCCCCTGGGCCGCTCTGGCTGTGCCAGACCGCCGGGCGGAGGCGCCGGGCGATCTGGGGCAGCCTCAGGGCCAGCCACAAGGAGAAGTCGAGGGGGGGGCGGCCCAGGGGGCCCCGCCCGGGCCAGCGGAGCCCCGCCGGTCCGCGCCGGCTGCTGCACACCCAGGGGGTCACCCCGGCGGCGGGCAGATGGGAGGCGAGCCCGGCCACGGCGACCCCCTGGCCCCCCTCGGGCGGCCGGTCCGGCGTCCCGTCGTCGAAGGACAGGAGGCAGGCGCGCAGGGGCTGGGTGCCGGGGTGGCGCTCGAGGGCCGCGGTCATCGCTGGCAGCAGGGGCAGAACACGGTCGTCCGCCCCGCCACCTGGGTGCGGCGCAAGGGCGTCCGACAGCGCACGCAGAGGAGCCCCTGGCGCCCGTACACGAACAGGGACTCGTGCGCCGCTCCGCGGGCGCCGAACCCGTCACGGTAGTCGGCGATCGAGCTGCCCCGGCTGCGGATCGCCTGGCGAAGCACGATCGGCAGGGCCCGGCGCACGGCCTCCCCGGCCGCCCGGGTGAGCCGGTCGGCCGGCCGCTGGGGGTGCACGCGGGCGAGGAACAGGGACTCGTCCGCATAGATGTTCCCGCAGCCACTGACGACCCGCTGGTCCAGGAGCACGGCCTTGATCGCCCGCCGCGTTCGGCGCAGGCAGGCGTGCCACCAGTCGGCGGTGAAGGCCGGCCCCAGGGGCTCCGGGCCGAGGCGGGGCAGGCGGCCCAGCCGCTCGAGCGCGGCCGGCGGTCCGAGGAGGAGGCGGCCGAACCGGCGGGGGTCGACGAAGCGGAGCTCACGATCCGCCCCCAGGTCGAGGACCAGGTGGGTGTGCGGCCGCCGGGGCTCGCCGGCCGCGGACAGGCACAGGGTGCCGCTCATCCCGAGGTGGACGATGAGGGCCGTGCCCCGCGGCAGCCCCGGGCCGCGGCAGCCAAGGAGCATGAACTTGCCCCGCCGCCGGATCGGCCCGAGCCGGGCGCCCGCAAGCCCGGCGGCGAAGGCGGGGGGGTCGGGATGGCGGATGGCGGCCGGGTGGCCGAGGTGGACCCCCGCGACCCGCGCCCCCACCAGGTGAGGCCGGAGGTCGCGGACGATGGTCTCGACCTCGGGGAGCTCAGGCACGTGCTGCGGCGCGCTCCTCCGCCATGGGCACGAGGTCCGCCCAGTTCGGGCCGGTCTTGCAGTCCACCAAGAGGGGCACGCGGAGCTCGGCCGCCCCCCCCATCGCCTCGCGCGCCAGCCGGGCGACCGCCGGGAGCTCGGCCGCGGGCGCCTCGAAGACGAGCTCGTCGTGAACCTGGAGCAGGAGCTTGGCCTCGAGCCCGCTGGCGGCGAGCCGGGCGTGGGCACGGATCATGCCCAGCTTCATGATGTCGGCCGCCGAGCCCTGGGTCGGCATGTTGACGGCCATCCGCTCGCTGGCCTCCCGCAAGGGCCGGCTCCCGGCGCGCAGGTCGGGCAGGGTGCGGCGCCGCCCCAGGATGGTCGTCACGTATCCCTGCTCGTGCGCCTCCTGCTTGATCCGGTCGAGGTAGCCCCGCACCTTGGGGAAGGTCTCGAAGTAGCGGTGGATGAAGGCGTCGGCGGCAGCCGCCCCGATGCCGAGGTCGCGCGCGAGCCCGAACGTCGACAGCCCGTAGAGGATGCCGAAGTTCACCACCTTGGCCATCCGCCGTTGGTCCGGGGTGACGAGATCGGGCGCGACCCCGAACACCGTGCTGGCGGTCTCGGCGTGGATGTCGGCGCCCCGGGCGAAGGCGGCGAGGAGCCCGGAGTCCTCGCTGAGGTGGGCGAGCACGCGCAGCTCGATCTGGGAGTAGTCGGCGGAGAGCAGGCGCCAGCCCGGCTCGGCAGGGAGGAAGGCGGCCCGGATCCGGCGGCCCGCCTCGGTGCGGACCGGGATGTTCTGGAGGTTGGGGTCGCTGGACGACAGCCGCCCGGTCGCGGCCACCGCCTGGTTGAAGCTGGTGTGGACGCGGCCGTCGACCGGGTCGACGAGCGCCGGTAGCTGGTCGACGTAGGTGTTCTTCAGCTTCGTCAGCTGGCGCCACTCCAGCACGGCGCCCACGATCGGGTGCTCCTGGCGAAGCGCCTCGAGCGCGGCCGCGTCGGTGCTCCGCCCGGTCTTGGTCCGGCGCGAGCTGGCGAGATGGAGCTCGTCGTAGAGGACGGTCGCCAGCTGCTGCGGCGAGCCGATCAGGAACGGGTGTCCCGCGCGCTCGACGACATCGGCCTCGAGCTCGGTGATCTGGGCCTGGAGCTCGGCGCCCAGCCGGTGCAGGGGCTCGGGGTCCACCGCGACCCCGAGCGCCTCCATCTCGCCCCGGATCGGGACGAGCGGGAGCTCGACGGTCCGCAAGAGCTCCGTCCCGCCGACCGCGGCGAGCTCGCGCTCGAGCCCGGGGCGGACGGCGAGCACCGCCGCCGCAAGGGTGGCGTGGAGCTCACCGGGCTCGACCGCCTCCGGCGCCGGCAGCGGCCCGGCCCGGCGGCGACCCGCCGGGCCGGGGCCTTCCTCGGGGATCGAGCGCTGTGCCAGGGTGCGGGCGAGCGTCGCCAGCGGCAGGCTGCGGCTTCGCGAGTCGGTGAGGTAGGAGGCGAGGACGCAGTCGAAGTCGAGGCCGGCCAGGCGAACGCCGACGGCGTTCCAGGCCAGCCACTCCGATTTGAGGTTGTAGGCGGCCAGCCGGACCGTGGGGTCGGCGAGCAGCTCCCGCAGGGGCCCGATCGCGTCCTGGGTCCAACCGGCCCCCCCCGCCCCGGCCGGGACGAGCGGGCAGAACCACGCGGTCGCGGCGTCGGTCGCGAGCGCCAGGCCCGAGAGCCGACCGGCTCGGGGGGCGCCCTGGCAGACCGTGCGCATCGCCACCGCCCCGGCGGCGCGGGCGGCTGCCGCCATCTGCCTCAGGGCGTCGGGGGTCGACACGACCGTGGACTCGACGGCGAGTGGGGTGACCTCGACCGCGGAGGCCTCCCCCACCCCGCCGGCGGCGGCGGCGCCGGCCGCGTCGGCGTGCTCGTGGGTGGCGCCCACGGGCGCCCCCGCAGTGAGACGCCGGGCTAGGCTGGGCATCTCCAGGGCCACGAGCTCCGCCGCCGCCGCCTCCCGATCGGCGTCCGCCAGCCGGGCCGAGTCGAGGTCAAGCGTCACCCCTGGGACCTGCCGCACCAGGGTGACGAGTTCGCGGCCCAGCCGCGCCTCGTCCGCGTGTTCGAGCAGGGCGGTCCGCACCCGCCCCGGCCGCATGTCCGGGGCGGCCGACAGGATCGCCTCGAGGTCGCCGTAGGTCTGGACGAGCTGGGCGGCGGTCTTCTCCCCGATCCCGGGGACGCCGGGGATGTTGTCGCTGGGGTCACCCCGCAGGGCCTTGTAGTCGATGATCCGGATCGGCTCGAAGCCGAAGCGATCCCGAACCGCCGCCGAGTCGTAGATCACGGGATCGGTGAGGCCGCGCCGGCTCGCCTGCACCACCGTGCGCTCGGTCACGAGCTGGATGAGGTCGAGATCGGCGGTGAGGATGACGGTCTCGCATCCGACCGCCTCCGCGTCGCGGCTCAGGGTGCCGATGACATCGTCGGCCTCGAAGCCAGGCGCGACGACCACCGGCACGTGGAGGGCGGCGAGCACCCGCTCGCAGAGCGGGATCTGCTGATGGAACTCGTCGGGAATCGGGGCCCGATGGGCCTTGTACGTCGCCAGACGCTCGTCGCGGAACGTCGGCCCGGGCGGGTCGAAGGCCGCCACCGCGTGGTCCACCCCCTGGGCGAGGCCGAGGAGGAGCATCGAGGTGAACCCGTACACGGCGTTGATCAGCTCACCGCGGCGGTTGGTCAGGGCCGGGAGCGCGTAATAGGCGCGGAAGGCGAGCGCGTGGCCGTCGATGAGGAGCAGCCGCGGCCCGGTCCGGGAGCGTGGCAGGCTGGCCATGGGCGGCATTATCAGTGGGTCGTCCCAAGGAGGGGCGCCGGTGGGCCCCCCCGACGGGCGGTCCTGGAGCCGCCGGCGGGGCCGGTGCGGATGGGCCGCCGCTATCATGGGGGGCGTCGTCGCGGTCTGCCGGGCCGAACCCGGGCGCAGGTGGCGGAGATCCTGGCCCCGCCTGTCCCCGGCTCTGGGAGTGGTGAGCGCCGTGGACCTGGTCGAGGTGGCCGTCGACAGCATCCGGGTCCACATGCCGACCGGCCAGCACGTCGTGATCCTCAAGGAGCGCGACGCGGAGCGCTTCCTGCCCATCTGGATCGGGGTCGCCGAGGCCAATGCGATTGCCATCAAGATCACCGGCATCGTCCCTGACCGGCCCATCACCCACGACCTGGTCGTCACCCTCCTCGAGCAGCTGCACGTGGAGGTGAACCAGATCGTCGTCACCTCGCTGGACCACGACGTGTTCTTCGCCCGGATCACCGGCCGCGTCGACGGCCGGTCGCTCGACCTCGATGCGCGGCCCAGTGACGCGATCGCGCTGGCCGTGCGGCTCGGCTCGCCGATCTACGTGGCACGCGATGTGCTGGAGAAGGCCGCCGTCCTGCCGGAGTCGGACACGGAGGAGGAACGGCTCCGGGTGTTCCAGGAGATGGTCAACAGTATGGATCTGCCCGACCTGGACGACCCGCGCGCCTGAGGGCGGATCGGGGCGCTCCGGCCAGCATGGCGGAATGGCAGACGCGGCGGTCTCAAAAACCGTTGCCCGCAAGGGCGTCCGGGTTCGACCCCCGGTGCTGGCACGGGGTCCAGCGGCCGGTCGCGGGCGCGCATGATGGCGGATCGCGCCATCGGCCGTGATGCCGCTGCCGGACGCGCCGGCCGCGCCCACCCGTCGCCGTCGGCCCCGGGGCACGGGTCGCGACGCGGCCGGGGGCGCTGGACGTTCGGCGGCGCCGCCCTGGCCGGGCTGGCGGTCGCCGGAACGGTGGTCGTGCATGGCGGTCCCCGCGCGGCGCCGTGTGGCACCGCCCCGGCGCAGCTGCTGCTGGGGGCGAACGCGGTGACGGCCGACGACGTGTGGGCGGTCGGGGTTCAGCAGCCGGCCGGCGTGGGCGGGCCTGCGCGGCCGCTGATCGAGCGCTGGAACGGCGTGCGCTGGCGAATCGTCGGGAGCCCGGCCCCCAGGGGGCTGCACAGCGAGCTGACCAGCGTCGCTGCCGTCGGGTCCCATCAGGCCTGGGCGGTCGGCTCGAGCGCTCCCGCCGAGGCGCCGACCCACTCCCGACCGCTGGCGCTCCATTGGGGCGGTCGGCGCTGGACTCCAGTGCCGGTCCCCTCGACCGGGACCGGTGGCCGGTCGGGGGGCGCGATCCTGATGTCGGTCGCGGCCGGCCCGGGCCGGACCGTGTTCGCGGTGGGGTCCGTGGGGGCGGTCGCCGGTCGGCTGCGGCCGCTGGCGGTGCGCTGGGTAGCGGGGCGGTGGCGGCCGGTGCCCGTGGCGATGCCCCTCGCGGCGCGGGGCGCGTCCCCGGCGCCGTTCATCCTCGACGCGGTGGCGGTGCTGTCCGCACACGAGGCGGTGGCGGTCGGCACGGTCGAGGGGGCCTCTCGAGGCCTGCCCGTCGTGGAGCTGTGGACCGGTGCGGGGTTCCACCCGGCACCGGCCGCCGCGGTCACGGCGCAGATGGGGTCGCTAGCCGCGATCGCCCGATCGGGGCCACAGGCGTTCTGGGCCCTGGGCGCCCCCCTCGCGGGCTCGCCGCGCGCCCCCCTGCCGGTGGCCAGGTGGAGCGCCGGCGCCGTGCGCGTGGATCGGGCCCCGAGCCCGGGTTCCGTCTACTCCGTCCTCCTCGCGGTCGCCGCCGGGGCCGGAACCAACGTCTGGGCCGTGGGCGCCCTCGGGCCCCGGCCGGGCGGGCCGACGGGGCTGTCGCTCATCGAAGGCTGGGATGGGACGGCCTGGCGCCGGGTGGCGAGCCCCGAGCCGGGCCGGGCGCGGGGCGCGGACGACGGGCTCGACGGGGTCACCGCGCTCGGGCGCACCCAGGCATGGGCGGTGGGCGGCTTCTCGGCCCGCGCCTGCGCTCCCACCCACCCGCTCGTCGCGCACTGGGACGGCCGCCGCTGGGCGGCCGTGAGCGCCCCATGACCTGTGGGCGGCGGCCACGCGCAGCCGACCTCGCCCGGGGCTCCAGCTTGGCCCTGCTCCTTGTGCTGGTCCCGGGGGCGGCCCTGGACGTCGCGCCCGTCCGGCACCGCCTCGACGTGCCGGGGAGCCCCGCGCCCGCGAGGGTCACGATCGGCTTCTTCCCGCAGTGGGGCATCTATCGACGCGGCTTCACGCTGGCGGCCGCGGTCCGCGAGGGGGAGATCGCCCACCTCACCGACCTCGTGTATGCCTTCGGCGGGGTACAGCCGGTTGACGGGCCCGGCACCCGCCCGGTTGCCGGGCGCAATCCGGTTGTGTGTCGCAGCACCGACCCCTGGGCCGACTATCGCGATCGCAACCTGCCGGCCATCGCCGGTACCCCCGCCGTCGCGCCGGACGGGCTGGCCGGGAACTTCCAGCAGCTGCGCGCCCTGAAGGCGCGCGACCCGCACCTGCGCATCCTCCTCTCCCTGGGTGGCGGGGGGACGGCGTCGACCGACTTCTCGGCGGCGGCGCGGACGGCGGTCTCGCGGGCGGCCTTCGTCGCCTCGTGCATCGACCGGTTCATCCGGGGTGATCTGCCGGGCCTACCGCCGGGGGCGGTGGCGGGGATCTTCGACGGGTTCGACCTCGACTGGGAGTCGCCGGGGCCGGGCACGCCGGCGTGGGCCACCTGCCCCTGTGACGGTCCGGATCAGGCCCTGCTCGTGGCCACCTTCCGCCACCGGCTCGACGCGCTCGGGAACGTGGGCGGCGCTCCCTTCACGCTCACGGTCGAGCTGCCGGCGTCGCCGTCCGCGGCCCAGGGGGTCCAGGTGGCCACGATCGCCCCCCTGATCTCCGACGCCGTCGTGATGGCGTACGACTTCCACGGGCCCTGGGCTCCTCGGGGACCGACCGGGTTCAACTCCGACCTCAACCCGGTCGGGGGCGCGTCGGGCCTCAGCGCGGCCGGCGCGGTGGCGGCCTACGAGGCCGCCGGCCTGCCGGCGAGCCGGATCGTGCTCGGGTTGCCCCTCTACGGCCACGACTGGCGGGGCGTGCCCCCCGGGCCCGACTTCGGACTCGGGGAGCCGGCCGCCGGCCCGGCCGTCCCGCCCGGCCGCACCGAGGCGGGGGCGCGGGCCGCGGGGCTGGACCCGTTGGGCACCGCCGACTACTACGAGCTCGCCTCCCTGCGGGGGTTCGCCTGGCACGAGGATCGGCAGGCGGGCGCCAGCTGGCTGTATGACCCGGCGCGGCGCATCTTCTGGTCGGTCGAGAGTCCGACCGCGATCCGGGCCGCTGGGCGGTTCGTCGTGGCCCGGGGTCTGGCCGGGGCCGCGCTGTGGGAGCTCGCCGGCGATCGCGGCGACCAGCTGACGGCGGCCCTCGCGCAGGGACTTCGGAGCGGCTGAGCTCGGGCCGCGCCCAGGGGCGGCGCCCGGAGCAAGGCGCACGCGATCGCAGCGGGTGGCGGGCCAGGCCGGCCCTCGCCGAGCCCGCTGCCGAACTCGGGCTAAGCTGGACTTGGACGTGGGGTCCGAAGGCATCGGGCTCGGACTGATCGCCCGGACGGGGTCGGTATCCCCTGAATCTCTGGCCCGCAAGTCCAATCATTCGTCGTGACATTCCTACCCTCGGGCGGAGCACAGGGCCGGGGGAGGGACCGCAGGATGGAGGGGTGGGCAGTGCGGAGGGCCGCGCCGTCGCCGTGACCGGCCTGGGGTTCGTGACCCCGATCGGGTCGGACACGGAGACGGTCTGGTCGAACCTGGTCGAGGGGCGGTCGGCGGTGGGCCCGATCAGCCACTTCGACGCGCGCGACCTTCCCACCCGGATCGCCGCCGAGGTGCGCGACTTCAAGCCGGAGCGGTACATGGACCGCAAGGCTGCGCGCCATCTCGCCCGCTACTGCCAGTTCGGCCTGGCGGCGTCCCGGATGGCGCTGGAGCAGGCCGGGGTCGACCCGAGCCAGATGGATCCCGACGCGGTCGGGGTGGTGCTGAGCTCGGGGGTCGGGGGGCTCGACGAGATCGAGCGCAACCAGACGACCCTGCTGGCCCGGGGGCCGCGGCGGATCAGCCCGTTCGCGGTGCCGATGATGATCGCGGACATGGGGGCGGGGATCGTCGCCATGCACGTGGGGGCGGGCGGGCCCAACTACGCCGTGGTCAGCGCCTGCGCCTCCAGCGCCCACGGGGTCGGGGAGGCGGCCGAGATCGTCCGCCGCGGCGACGCCGAGGTGATGCTGGCGGGCGGGGCCGAGGCCGCGATCACCCCGCTGCTCCTCGGAGCCTTCTGCCAGATCCAGGCGACCAGCACCCGCAATGGCGAGCCGGAGCGGGCCTCACGGCCGTTCGACTCGGACCGGGACGGGTTCGTGATGGGCGAGGGCGCCGTGATGCTGGTCCTCGAGGACGGCGAGCGCGCCCGCCGCCGGGGGGCTCGGGTGCTGGCCGAGATCGCCGGCTACGGCGCGACCGCCGACATGTACCACTACACCGCGCCCGATCCCGACGGTCGGGGCGCGACCCGAGCCATGCGCCGGGCGCTCGCCAAGGCGAGGGTGGAGCCGGGTGAGGTCGGCTACGTCAACGCCCACGGCACCGGGACCCGACTCGGGGACATCGCCGAGTCCCTCGCCATCCGCCGCGTCTTCGCGGACCACGCCGACCGGGTCGCGGTCAGCTCGACCAAGTCGATGGTGGGGCACCTCCTCGGCGCCGCGGGCGCCTTCGAGGCCGCGGTCTGCGTCCTGGCCGTCGACCGCGGGGTGCTGCCACCGACCATCAACCTCGAGGATCCCGACCCCGCCTGCGCCCTCGACCACGTTGCGAACCACGCCCGCCCGTCGCGGGTCGAGTGCGCCTTGTCGAACTCGTTCGGGTTCGGTGGCCACAACGCCAGCCTGCTCGTGCGGCGGCCGAGCGCCAACGGAAGCGCGCCCCAGCCGGGCGCCCAGAGGACCCCCCCATGACCCATGCCCTCGACTTTCGGGAGCTGCAGACCCTCGCCGCCGAGATCCTCGGCATCGAGCCCGACCAGATCCAGCTGCCGCTCAGCTTCGCTCGGGACCTCGCCGCCGACTCCCTCGATCTCGTTGAGCTGATGATGGCGGTGGAGGACCGGTACGCCGTCGCCCTCCCGGAGGAGGAGCTGAACCGGATGAAGAGCGTGGATGACCTCTGGCAGTACCTGCTCGTCCACCACGGCGAGCGGGCGGCCGCGGACGCGGCGTCGGCGTGACGGAGCTGGCGGCGCCGGTCGCCCTCCTCTTCCCCGGCCAGGGGGTGCAGCGGGCGGGCATGGGCGAACCCCTCCACCGCCGCTATCCGGCCGCGCGCCGAGTCTTCGCCGCCGCCGAGGCGGCGTGCGGCCTGCCGCTGCGGCGCCTGTGCTTCGAGGGGCCGACCGTCGAGCTGAACCGGACCGAGACCCTCCAGCCGGCCGTGTTCACGGTGTCCTGGGCGGCCTATGCGGTCTATGCCGAGCGGCACGACCTCGACTCGGTCCGGCTGATGGCCGGCCACAGCCTCGGCGAGATCGCCGCCATCAGCGCCGCCGGGGCGATCGGCTGGGAGGACGGCCTCCGGCTGGTCGTGGAGCGAGGCCGGCTGATGGCGGAGGCGGCCCGGGCCCGCCCGGGCGGCATGCTGGCGATCGTCGGCCTCGCCGAGGCCGCGGTCCGGCGGATCCGCCGCGAGGCCGCCGGCCACGGGGGGCTGTGGATCGCCAACCGCAACGCCAAGGCCCAGTTCGTCCTCAGCGGGGAGCACCCGGCCCTGGCGGTCGCCCAGCGGCTGGCGCTGGCGGCGGGCGCCCGGCGGGCGCTCGTCCTCACCATCCCGCTCCCGGCCCACTCGCCGCTCATGGCGGGGGCCGCCCACGCCTTCCGCCAGCTGGTGGAGCGCCTCCCCCTGCGGGCGCCCCGGGTCCCGATCCTCACGAACCGCGCCGGGCATCCGGTCGACTCCGCCGACGGCCTCCGCCAGGAGCTGGGCCGCCACCTCCTGAGCCGGGTCGACTGGGCGCAGACCATGGACGAGCTCCAGCGCCACGCCGTGCGGACGGTGGTCGAGCTCGGCCCCGGCCGGGTCCTCGCCAGCCTGGCCGCCAAGCACATGGCCGGGATCGACACCTGGAACGCCGACGAGCTGTTCGTCGACGCCGCCCCCGCGGCCTGAGGCGGGGCGGGTGCCGCAGCCGCTGGCGGGGCGGACCGCGTTGGTCACCGGCGGAGGGCGGGGGATCGGGCAGGCGGTGAGCCGGGCCCTCGCCGAACGCGGGGCGCGGGTGATCGTCAACTACCATGTCGACCGGGCCGCGGCCGAGGCCACGGCGGCCGAGCTCCCCCACGCCCTGGCGGTCCAGGCCGACGTCGGCGATCCCAAGGCGGTGGCGGCGATGCTGGAGGCGGTCGGCCCGGTCACGGTCCTCGTCAACAACGCCGGGGTTCTCAGGGACCGGCTCCTCCTTCGGATGAGCGCCGAGGACTGGGACACCGTGATCCGCACCGACCTCACCAGCGCCTTCCACGTCTGCCGCGCGGTCCTGCCGGGGATGCTGCGGGCGCGCTGGGGCCGGATCGTCACGATGAGCTCGATCGTGGGCCTGGGCGGGAACCCCGGCCAGGCCAACTACGCGGCCGCCAAGGCCGGGCTGATCGGGCTGACCCGGGCGCTCGCCAAGGAGGTCGGCTCCCGCCAGATCACCTGCAACGTCGTCGCCCCCGGGTACGTGCCCACCGCCCTCACCGGGTCCAGCCTCACCGAGGCGATGACGGCCGAGCTCGTCCGCCGCACCCCGCTCCAGCGCCAGGGCACGCCCGAGGAGATCGCCGCGGCGGTCGCCTTCCTCTGCAGCCCCGAGGCCGCCTTCATCACCGGCGTGGTGCTCCCCGTCGACGGCGGGCTCTCGCTGGGGTGAGCCGGCCCCGGGGCCCGAGCGCCATCGGGGAGCGATCTCGGGGCGCGGGCTATACTCCGGCCGTTCAGACCTCCTCGGCAGGAGACCCGATGACCGCCCTCAGCCCCGTCCTCGACGGGCTCGCGACCCTCCTCAACCTCTACGCCGTCCTGATCCTGGTCCGGATCCTCCTCGCCTACTTCCAGGTGAGCGGGTCGAACCCCCTCGTCGACCTGCTCCGGCGGGCCGTCGACCCGTTCCTGGACGTCGTGCGGCGGGTGATCCCGACCCTGGGAGGGCTGGACTTCTCCCCGGTGGTGGCGATGATCCTCTGCTACGAGGGCGCCAACCTCCTTGCCAGCATCGGCGCCGGCGCCTACCCCAACCCCGTCGCCGCCGTCACCTCGGTCGTCCTCACCGTGATCCAGGCGATCCTCGTCCTCGTCGTCCTGCTGGTCTTCGTCCGGCTGGTGATCTCCTTCCTCCACGCCGACCCCTGGCATCCCTTCGTCTTCACGACCCGGGCCCTCACCGACGTGTTCGTCGCCCCGTTCCGCCGCCGGGTTCCGCGCCTGGCCGCCGGGGACAGCGCCGCCCTGGCGGCGTTCGTGGTCCTGGTCCTGGCGCTGGTGGCGGCGGAATGGGTCTTCCCCCTGATCCAGCAGGGCGCCAACCGGCTCTGAGGTCCGTCTGGCCCCCGCCGCCGGGCCGGGTCCGACCCGCTCCTCAGGCGCGGTGGGCGCCCGGGCGCTGGGGTGCCTTGGGCCTGACCCGCTGGACCCGGTAGCTGGCCGGGCCGCAGCAGGCGGTGATCGCCCGTTCCAGCTCGGCGGAGACGGCGACCCCGTGGCGCTCGCCCAGCTCGACCTCGTGCTCGCCGTCGCCGTCCCGAAGGTGGAGGACCACCGGGGTGGGACCGGGATGGGCGGCGATCGCCGCGGCCAGCTCGCCGAGCCGCTCCCGGGAGCCGTCGGCCGCGGTCACGTGGACGGTCGCGGCGGCTCGCCAGCGGTCGAGGGCGGGGTCGTCCAACGCCCAGATGGCGTCGGCGACCACCCGGGGCAGCTCGGCCACGGGATCGGCCGCCTCGACCTCCTCGCTCGACTCCGCCCCGCCCCCGCCGGCCGGTGGGGGGGCCGCGCCCGGACCGCCGGCCGGTGCCCTGGGCCCCGTCTCGGCCCGGCCGCTCACCACCACGTGGGCATCGGCCACGAGGAGGGGGGCGGCGGCCTCGAAGAGCTTGGGGAAGACCACGACCTCGCAGACCCCGGTGAGGTCCTCCAGCTGGCAGAAGGCCATGGCGTCGCCCCGCCGGCTGGTGACGGTCCGGTACTCGCGCAGGGCGCCCGCCACCTGGACCAGGTGGCCGCTAAGGTGGCTGAGCTCGGACACCTCGGTGTCGGCCAGCCGGCGGAGCCGGTCCCGCAGCGGGCGCAGGGGGTGGTCGCTGAGGTAGAGGCCGAGCAGCTCCCGCTCGTCGGCCAGCCGCTCCCGGGGCGACATCGGCTCGAGGTCGGGGAGCTCGGGCAGGAGCTCCAGGGTCGGGTCCACGGGCGAGGTGGGGTCCGGATCGCTCCCCACGGGGGACGCAGGATCGCCGAGGAGGACGCCGAAGAGCGAGGTCTGGCCGGAGCGGCGCTCGGCCTGGATGCGGTCGGCGCGCTGGACGGCGAGGTCGGTCTGGGCGAGGAGCTGGGCCCGCTCCCCGAGCCCGTCGCAGGCCCCGCTGCGGATGAGCGCCTCCAGGACCCGGCGGTTCAGCTCCCGGCCGCCGTTGCGCAGGCAGAGGTCGAGCAGCGAGCGGTACGGGCCGTGGGCCTCGCGCTCGGCGGCGAGGGTGCGCGCGGCCTGCTCGCCGACGTTCTTGATGTGCTGGAGCCCGAAGAGGACGGTCCCGCCCGGGGCCGAGCCGGCGGGGCCGGCGGCGACCGCGAAGCCCGCCGACGAGCGGTTCACGTCGGGGGGGAGGACCTCGATGCCGTGGTCGCGGGCGTCGAGGATCGCCCGCTTGAGCCGCTCGGACTGGCCCGCCTTGCTGTTGAGGAGTGCGGCCGTGTAGGCGAGGGGGAAGTTGGCCTTGAGATAGGCGGTCTGGTAGGTGATCAGCCCGTAGGCGACCGAGTGGGCCTTGTTGAACCCGTAGCCGGCGAAGTAGTCGATGGTGTCGAAGAGGGTCGCGGCGGTGGCGGCGTCGATCCCGTTGGCCGCCGCCCCGGACAGGAAGCGCTCGCGCTGGGCCGCCATCTTCGCCTTGTCCTTCTTGCCCATGGCGGCGCGGAGGACGTCGGCCTGCCCGAGGGTGAAGCCGGCGATGGCGGAGGCGATCTGGAGCACCTGGTCCTGGTAGAGGATCACCCCGAGCGTCTCCCGCAGGATCGGCTCCAGCACGGGGTGGGGATAGCTGATCGGCTCCTCCCCCCGGAGCCGGCGGATGAAGAGGTCGACAACCTTGCCCTCGATCGGGCCGGGGCGGTTGAGCGCGCCGGCGGCGGCCACGTCGAGCAGCGAGCGCGGCCGCATCTCGACGAGGATGCGCTTGGCCCCCTCCGCCTCCATCTGGAAGACCCCGAAGGTGTCGCCCCGGCCGAGGAGCTCGTAGGTGGCGACGTCGTCGAGCGGGAGGTGCTCGAGGTCGGGTCGGTGTCCGGTGGCCCGGGCGACGTTGTCGCACGCCTCCTCCATCACCGTGAGGTTCTCCAGGCCCAGGAAGTCCATCTTCAGCAGGCCGACCCGCTGGACCCCGACCATGTCGTACTGGGTCACGATGGTGTCGCGGGCCCCGGTCGCGCGCTGGAGCGGGACGTACTCCTCCAGCGGGCCGGGGCCGATCACGACCCCGGCGGCGTGGGTGCCGGCGTTGCGGGAGATCCCCTCCAGCCGGCGGGCGTTGTCGACGACCTTGCGCGCCCAGTCCTCGGCGCTGTACAGCTGGCCCAGCTCGCGCGACTCCGCGAGCGCGGCGTCCAGGGTCACCCCCGGCCGCGCCGGCACGAGCTTGGCCAGCCGGTCCACCTGCTGGAGCGGGACGTCGAGGACCCGGCCCACGTCCCGCAGCGCCGCGCGCGCCGCCATGGTGCCGAAGGTGACGATCTGCGCCACCCGGTCCTGGCCGTAGCGCTGGGCCACGTACTCGAACACCCGGGCGCGCCCGACCACGTCGAAGTCGATGTCGATGTCCGGCATCGAGATCCGCTCGGCGTTGAGGAAGCGCTCGAAGAGAAGGCCGTAGCGCAGGGGGTCGAGGCCGGTGATCCCGAGCGCGTACGCCACCAGGCTCCCCGCCGCGGAGCCCCGTCCCGGGCCCACCACCACCCCCTGCGCGCGGGCGGCGCGGATGAGGTCCCAGACGATGAGGAAGTAGGTGGCGAACCCCGTCTGGCGGATGACGGCCAGCTCGGAGCGGAGCCGGGCGTCGTGGGCGGGGCTGGGCGGCTCGGGCAGGCAGCGCTCGCTGAGCCCCGCTCCGGCGAGGTCGGCGAGGAGGTCGTCGGGGGTGATCCCGGGCGGGGTCGCGTAGGCGGGCAGGAGCCGCTGGTCGAGCGCCGGCTCGAAGCGGCAGCGCTCGGCGATCGCCACCGTGTTCGCGACCGCCTCGGGGCAGTCGGCGAAGCGGCTCGCCATCTCCTCGGGGCTGGCGAGGTAGAAGGCGGGTCCGGCGAAGCGGAAGCGGCGCTCGTCCTGGAGCCGGCTGCCGGTCTGCAGGCAGAGGAGGATGTCATGCGGCTCGGCGTCAGCCGGGTCGAGGTAGTGGAGGTCGTGGGTCGCCACCAGCGGCAGTCCGGTCCGGCGGGCGAGCTCGAGGATCCCGCCCCGGACCCGGCGCTCGTCGTCGATGCCGTGGTCCTGGAGCTCGAGGAAGTAGTTGTCGCCGCCGAGGATCTCGGCGTAGGTCCGGGCCAGCCGCTCGGCGCCGGCCTCGTCGCCCGCCAGCAGCCGCTGCGGCACCTCCCCGCCCAAGCAGCCGGAGAGGGCGATCAGCCCCTGCGCATGCTGGCCGAGGAGCTCGTGGTCGATGCGCGGCTTGTAGTAGTAGCCCTCGAGGTGGGCGCGGCTCACCAGGCGGACCAGGTTGTGGTAGCCGACGTCGTCGCGGGCCAGTAGGACCAGGTGGCTCGGGTCGCGGTCGGCCCGGCCCTCCCGCTGGTGGCGGGACCGGGCCGCGACGTACACCTCGCAGCCGATGATCGGGCGGATGCCGGCCGCGGTCGCGGCGTCGTAGAGCTCGATCGCGCCGGAGAGCGTGCCGTGGTCGGTGATCGCCACCGCCGGCATCCCCTGTGCCTTCACCCGAGCGACCAGCTCGCGGATGCGGGTCGCCCCGTCGAGCAGCGAGTACTCGGTGTGGGTGTGGAGGTGGACGAACGAGGGGGTCGCCATGGGGAACCGAGCCAGTATCGACGGTCGGTCGGCCCGGCCGCCTGGCCGTCTCAGCGCCGGCTGAGGCGCGCCACCGTCTCCACGTGGTAGGTCTGGGGGAAGCAGTCGACGATCCGCAGGCGGTCGAGGCGATAGGGGCCGAGGGTGCACAGGATGTGGAGGTCGCGGGCGAGCGCGGCGGGCTCGCAGCTGACATACACGAGGACGGGGGGACCGCCGAGGCCGAGCTGGCCGAGGACCGGCGCGGTCAGCCCAGCCCGGGGCGGGTCGACCACCACCGCATCGGCGGGCCCGGCCGCGGCCAGCTCCACCTCGACCGGGCCGCGGCGGACGGCGAGCCGGTCCTGGACCCCGTTGAGCTCGGCGTGCAGGCGGCAGAGGGCGGCCGCCTGCGGGTTGAGCTCGATCGCCGTGACCCGGCGCGCCCGCTCGGCGAGCCGGCAGCTCAGGACCCCGATCCCGGCGTAGGCGTCCACCACGTGGCCGGCGCCGGCGGGCCCCAGCCACGCGGCCACCGTCTCGTACAGCGCCTCGACCATGCCCTGGTTCACCTGGATGAAGCTCGCGGGCGTCACCCGGAAGGCCATCTGCCGGTAGCGAAGGCCAGTGGTCGCGTCGCTGAGGCGGGGATCGAGCTCGGGTCCGGCCCTCGCGATGAGGGTGGCCGCGCCCGCCCGGTCCGGTCGGGGCTCGACGAGCAGCTCCGCCCCCGCCTCCCCCACCGTGAGGTGCAGGGTCGCGTCCCCCGCGGGCTGCCGCCCGGGGTCGAGGGCGGCCGCCAGCTGCGGGAGCGCGCGATTGATGGCCGGGTGGTGGAGGGGGCAGGCCTCGATCGGCAGCCGCCGATAGCCGTGCCGCTCGGTGAAGCCGAGGCGGACCGCGCCCGGGGTCGCGATCCGATGGAACTCCCCCCGCCAGCGATACCCGAGCGGCTCGACCGCCGCCACCTGGTCGACGGTCTCCGGCTCCGCCGGGCAGCCGGCGCGCCGGAGCGCATCGAGCACGACCGCTACCTTGAGGGCGAGCTGGCGGGGGGCGGCGACGTGCTGCCAGTGGCAGCCGCCGCAGCGGCCGAACAGTGGGCACGGTGGCTCGACCCGGTCGTCGGAGGGCCGCAGGATCTCCTCGGTGTCGGCGAAGACGTGGCGCCGCCGCACGGTCCGCACGACTGCCGCGACCCGCTCACCGGGGATGGCGCCGAAGACGAACACCACGAGCTGGTCGTGCCGGGCGACGCACCATCCGCGGTGGCCGGCGCTCTCGATCTCGAGCTCCAGCCGATCGCCCGGCCGCGGCGGGGCCGGGGCGCTCAGGGCCCGGGGTCGCGGGGCAGCCGCGCCTGGAGCAGGCGGGTCACGATCCGGGCGTCGGCGCGCCCGCGGGTGGCCGCCATCACCTGCCCCACCAGCGCGCCGAGGGCGCGGTCGTTGCCGGCCTGGTAGTCGCGGGCGGCCTTCGGCTGGGCCGCGATCGACCGATCGACCGCCTCGGCCAGCGCCCCCTCGTCGCTGACCTGGCGCAGCCCTCGGACCTCGACCAGGTCGGCCGGGTCGGCGCCCGAGGCGATCGCCTCGGCGAGGAGCTCCTTGGCCGTCGGCGCGCTGACCGCCCGGCTGTCGACCAGATGGAGGAGGGCCGCGAGCCGCTCCGGGGGCAGCCCGCTGGACTCCACTGTCCGGTGGGCGCGCTGGCAGAGCCCGGCCAGTTCGTTGACCTGCCAGTTGGCGGCGAGGGTGGCCGGGGCCCCGGCCGAGACCGTCCGCTCGAAGTAGTCGGCCTCGCCGGGGAGCTGGGTCAGCTGGCGCGCCTCCTCGGCGCTCAGGCCGTGGGTCTGGCGGAGGCGAAGGGCCCGGGCTCGGGGGAGCTCGGGGAGCTCACCCCGGAGCGCGTCGACGAAGGCCGGCTCGAGCACGATCGGGGGGAGGTCGGGATCGGGGAAGTAGCGGTAGTCGTCGGCCTCCTCCTTGCTGCGCTGGGCGACCGTGGTCGCCTCCGCCTCGCTCCAGCCCCGGGTCTCGGGGTGGAGCGTCTCCCCCGCCTCCAGCCGGGCCGCCTGGCGCAGGACCTCCTGCTCGAGCGCGCGCTGGAGGATGCGGAACGAGTTGAGGTTCTTCACCTCGGTTCGGGCCCCGAGCGCCTCGGTGCCCCGGGGGCGCAGGGAGATGTTGGCGTCGCAGCGCAGGCTTCCCTCCTCCATGTTGCCGTCGCAGACGCCTAGGTATAGCAGCAGCTGGCGGAGCGCGACCAGGTACGCCCGCGCCTCCTGGGGGCTGCGCAGGTCGGGCTCGCCGACGATCTCCATCAGCGGGACGCCGGCGCGGTTGAGGTCGACGAGCGAGAAGTCGGCCCGGTGGAGCTCGGCGGGGTGGACGAGCTTGCCCGCGTCCTCCTCCAGGTGCACTCGGGTGATCCGGACCGCCCGCTCGACGCCGGCGACCTCGAACTCGAGCCAGCCGCCAACGCAGAGCGGGAGGTCGAACTGGGAGATCTGATACCCCTTGGGCAGGTCGGGGTAGAAGTAGTTCTTGCGATCGAACTTCGAGCGGGGGGGGATCTGGCTCTGGAGGGCGAGGCCGGTCAGGACCGTCATCCGGATCGCCTCGCCGTTGGCGACCGGCAGCGCCCCCGGCAGCCCAAGGCAGGTGGGGCAGGTGTTGGTGTTGGGCGCGAGCCCGGCGTAGTCGGCCCGGCAGCCGCAGAACATCTTGCTGCGGGTCGTGCACTGGGCGTGGACCTCCAGCCCGATCACCGGCTCCCAGCGCTCCACCGCCCGGGCGAGGTCGATGGTGGCGGGATTCGGGCTCACGGGGCCGCCCTGCGGGCGAGGTCGGGCGGCTCGGCGACCCCCAGCGCCCGCTCGACCCCCCGCGCCACCCGAAGGCAGTGGGCGTCGGCGAAGGCGGGGGCGGCCACCTGCAGCCCGACCGGCAGCCCGTCGGCCAGCCCCGCCGGGACGGACGCCGCCGGCACCCCGGCGAGCGAGAAGGGGACGGTGAGGACGTCGCTCTGGTACATCGCCAACGGGTCGCTCAGCCGCTCGCCCAGGCGGAAGGCGACCGTCGGCGAGGTGGGCGCGATGATCGCGTCGACGCCGGCGAAGGCCCGGTGGAAGTCCTGCGCCACCAGGGTCCGCACCTGCTGCGCCCGCCGGTAGTAGGCGTCGTAATAGCCGCGGCTGAGGGCGTAGGTCCCGAGCATGATCCGCCGCCGGACCTCGGGGCCGAAGCCCAGGTGGCGGGCGCCCTCCAGCTGCTCGCGCAGGGTGACCGCCCCCGGGCGCCCGGGCCCGAAGCGCAGCCCGTCCATCCGCGCCAGGTTGCTGGAGGCCTCCGCCGGGGCGATGACGTAGTAGGCGGCGAGGGCGTAGCGGGTGCTGGGGAGCGACACCGGCTCCAGCTGGGCTCCGGCGGCCACCAGCCGCTGGCAGGCGGCCTCGAACACCCGCTGCACGCCCGGCTCGAGCCCGCTCGCGACGTACTCGGCCGGGACCCCGAGCCGCAGGCCCTCGAGCCCGAGCTCCAGGGTCGGCATCGGGTCCTCCACCGGCCGCGGGCTGCAGGTGGCGTCCCGGGGGTCGGGCCCGGCGATCGTCCGGTAGATCCGGGCGGCGTCCCCGCCCGTACGGGTGAAGGGGCCAACCTGGTCGAGGGAGCTGGCGAACGCGATCAGCCCGTAGCGGCTCACCCGGCCGTAGGTCGGCTTGAAGCCGACGACGCCGCACAGGGCGGCGGGCTGGCGGATGGAGCCGCCGGTATCGGTCCCGAGCGCGGCCGGCGCCAGGCCGGCCGCGACGGCCGCCGCCGAGCCGCCGCTGCTGCCGCCGGGGACCCGGTCGGGCGCATGGGGGTTGCGCGTGAGCTGGTAGGCGGAGTTCTCGGTCGAGCTCCCCATCGCGAACTCGTCGCAGTTGCACTTGCCCAGGCTCACCGCGCCCGCCTCGGCGAGGCGGCGGACCGCGGTCGCCGTGTAGGGGGGCACGAAGCCGGCGAGGATCCGGCTGGCGGCGGTGGTCTCCACCCCCTCGGTGCAGAGGACGTCCTTGATTGCGACCGGGATGCCGCAGAGGTCGGGGGCGCCCTCGCCCTCGACGGCCAGCCGCCGGTCCGCCTCGGCCGCCTGGCGCCGGGCCAGGTCGACGGTCACCCGCAGGAAGGCGCCGAGGGCGCCGTCGAGCTGGGCGATGCGCCCGAGCGCCTCCTCCACCAGGGCCGTGCTCGTAACCTGGCCGGTTCGCAGGGCGGCCGCCTGCTCGGCCAGCGGTCGCAGGAGCCAGCTCACTGGATGGCCGCCACCCGCAGGAAGCCGGCCTCGTGGCTGGGGGCGCCGGCGAGGGCGCGGTCGACCGAAAGGCAGGGCTCGACCGCGTCCGGGCGGGTCGGGGTGCCCGGGTCCCCGACCTGGAGGGTGGGGTCGATGCCGTTGGTGTCGGCGCCCTGGAGCTCGTCGACCGCGTGCAGGATCACGGTCAGCTGCTCGGCCGCGGTCGCGACCTCGTCCGCCTCGAGGCCGAGCCGGGCGAGGGTCGAGACGTGGCGGACGGCCTCGGGGTCGATCGGCACCCGCCTATTCTCGCCTGCCCGCCACCCGCGCCGCCTGTGGCCTCCCCGGGGCCGGGGACCCTCAGCCGGAGGGGGGGCCGGTCGGGGCCGGCGGCGATCGCCGCCCCGGGGTGCGTGAGCGCTTCCAGGAAGCCCGCCTCGTCCAGGACCGGGACCCCGAGCCGGCGGGCGGTGTCGAGCTTGGTGCCCGGGTGGGCCCCGGCGACCACGAACGCGGTCTTGCGGGAGACGCTGCTGGCGGCGGAGGCGCCCAGCCCGACGATGCGTGCCTCCGCCTCCTGGCGGGAGAGCTGCTCGAGGGTCCCGGTCACGACGACGCTGCGCCCCTGCCAGGGCCCGACCACCCGCCCGGCCTCGCCCGGCTCCACCCCCGCCGCCAGGAGCTGGTCGACCAGCGCCGCGCCCTCGCCCTCGAAGAACTCGGCCACGGCGGCCCCGACCACCGGGCCCACCCCCGGGACGGCCCCGAGCGGCTCCGCCCCGGCGGCGCGCAGCCGCTCCAGGCTCCCGAAGTGGTCGGCGAGCAGGCGGGCGGTGTGCGAGCCGACGTGGGGGATGCCGAGCGCCGTCAGGAAGCGGGCAAGGGGGATGCGCCGGCGGCTGGCGATCGCGGCCGCCAGCTGGCGCGCCGACCGGTCGGCGACGCCGTCCACCGCCCGCAGCCGCTCGGCCGTCAGGCCGAAGAGGTCGGCCGGCTCTTGGACCAGGCCGCGCCCCAGGAGCTGGTCGACGACCTGGGGGCCGATGCCGCGGATGTCGAAGGCGTCCCGCCCCACCAGGTGCAGGAGCCGCTCCCGCCGTTGGGCGGGGCACAGGGGGTTGCGGCAGCGGCGGGCAACCTCGTCCGGCTCGCGCACGAGCGGGTGCTGGCAGACCGGGCACCGCCGTGGCATCCGGAAGCGGCGCGTCCCCGCCGGCCGCTGGTCGCGCACGACCTCGGCGATCTCGGGGATGACGTCGCCCGCCTTGTGCACGAGGACCGTGTCCCCGATCCGCACGTCCTTGCGCCGGACCTCGTCCTCGTTGTGCAGGGTCGCGTGCTGGACCGTGGAGCCCGCCACCACCACCGGGCGGAGGTGGGCCACGGGCGTGGCCACGCCGGTGCGGCCGATGCTGACGGCGATGCCGAGGACCTCGGTGCGGCCGGCCTCGGGGGGGAACTTGTAAGCGATCGCCCAGCGGGGGCTGCGGCTGACCTGGCCGAGCTCGTCGCGGTCACCCAGGCGGTCGACCTTGAGGACGACCCCGTCGGTGTCGTAGTCGAGGCCGTGGCGGGCGTCGTGCCAGCTCGCGATGTAGTCCCGGGCGGCGGCGGCGTCGGCGACGAGGGCGTGGTGCGGCTCGACCGGCAGGCCGAGCCGGGCCAGGGCCGCCAGGACCTCCTCCTGCCGGGTGACGCCGGTCGGCGGCGGGTCGATCTGGTAGGTCCAGCTGCGCAGCCCCCGCCCGCGGGTCACCTGGGGGTCCTGCTGGCGCAGGCTCCCGGCCGCAGCGTTGCGCGGATTCGCGTAGGAGGCGAGCCCGGCCTGGTCCTGCGCCTCGTTGAGCCGCTGGAAGCTGGTGCGCGGCAGGTACACCTCGCCCCGCACCTCGACGCGGCGGGGCAGGGTCAGCCCGGCCGCCGGCTCGAGGACCCTCGGCAGGTCGTCCAGGGTGCGGATGTTGGCGGTGACGTCCTCGCCCACCACCCCGTCGCCCCGGGTCGCGGCGCGCTCCAGGCGGCCGTCCGCGTACGTGAGGGAGACAGCGAGCCCGTCGATCTTCAGCTCGGCGACCATGGCGGGCACCCGCCCTAGCTGGCGCCGGAGCCGCTCCAGGAACTCGTCCACCTCCTCGGGGGTGAAGGCGTCCTGGAGGGAGAGCATCGGCGCGTCGTGGCGAATCTTGCGGAAGAACGCGGCCCCCCTCGCGCCCACCACCTGGGTCGGCGACCCCTTGGTCTGGAGCCGCGGGTAGCGCGCCTCCAGGGCCTCGAGCTCGCGCAGGAGCGCGTCAAAGGCGGCGTCCGAGATCTCGGGGGCGTCGAGGACGTGGTAGAGGTAGGTGTGGTGGTGGAGCTCCTCGCGGAGCTGGGCCGCGCGGCGCCGGGCCTCGGCGGGGACGGCAGGGCCGGCAGGCACGGCGGGTCAGCGGTCCAGGCGGCGCAGGACGGCGTCGTCGACCGAGAAGATGCGGGTCCCGGCCTGGTCGAACTGGATGACGACCTCCTCGCCGGCCCGGGTCATGGTGCTCTTGAGGATCGTGCCACGGCCGTAGCGGGCGTGCTCGACCCGGTCGGCGGTCGCGAAGCGGGCGACCGCAGCCGGTAGGGGGGCGGGGGCGACTGCCCGGGCGACGACCGCGTCGCGCGGCGCGGTCCAGCGGGCGCCGGCCCCCTGGGCGTCGGCCCAGGCCGGCCGGGCCGCCGGGGCCGCGACGCTGGTCGCCAGCCGCTGCACCGTGTCCGGCAGGGGGTCGAGGAAGCGCGAGGGGGTGGCGAGGCTGGGGCTGCCGTAGAGGTGGCGACGGAAGGCGTGGAACAGGTAGAGCCGCCGCATCGCCCGGGTCATCCCGACGTAGAGGAGGCGGCGCTCCTCCTCAAGCGCGCGGGCGTCGTCGCGCGAGCGGCTGTGGGGGAGCAGCCCCTCCTCGAGGCCGGTGACGAACACGATGGGGAACTCCAGCCCCTTCACCTGATGGAGGGTGATCAGCGTGACCCCAGCGCGTCCCTCCTCCAGCGTGTCGACGTCGCCGGCCAGGGCCACCTGCTCGAGGAACGCCGGGAGCGCCTCCTCGGCGGGAAGGTCGCGGTACTCGTCGGCGAGGCCGCGGAGCTCGAGCAGGTTGCTCCAGCGCTCGTCGCCCTCGGGGGTGCCGTCCTGGACCAGCCGGCGGTAGCCGGTCTGCTGCATCACGTGGTCGAAGACGGTTGGCAGCGGCCAGCCCGGGGCGAAGGACCGGAGCTCATCGATCGTGTCGCGGAACTGCCGGAGCGCGGTGGCGGCCGCGCCCCGCAACTCGGTTGCGGCGGCGGCCGCGATCGCCGCCATCCGGCTCGTCCCGGCCCGGCGGGCCGCCTCCTGGAGGAGCTGGAGCGATTGCGGTCCCACCCCCCGCTTGGGCACGTTGACGACTCGATCGAACGCCATCTCGTCGTCGGGATTGAGCAGGAGGCGCAGGTAGGCGAGGCCGTCCCGGATCTCCCGGCGCTGGTAGAAGCAGACCCCGCCGACGAGCTGGTAGGGGATCCCCTGGCGGAGGAGGACCTCCTCCAGGGCCCGCGATTGGGCGTTGGTCCGGTACACGACCGCCATCTCCCCGAGGCTGGCCCCCTCCTGGTCGACGAGGCGGCGGGCCTCCTCGGCCACCGCCTGCGCCTCCTCCCGCTCGTCGGAGAGCTGGGCCACGGTGACCTGCGGCCCCGCGGCCGCCTCGGTCCACAGCCGCTTGGGGCGGCGATCCGGGTTGGCGGCGATCACGGCCTCGGCCGCCTGGAGGATGTGGCCGGTGCTGCGGTAGTTCTGCTCGAGCGCGATCACCTGGGCCTCGGGGTAGTCGGTCTCGAAGCTCAGGATGTTGCGCACGTCGGCGCCCCGCCACGCGTAGATCGACTGGTCGGGATCGCCGACCACCGTGAGGTTGTGGTGCTGGCGGGCGAGCGCCCGAACGATCCGGTACTGGGCCCGGTTCGTGTCCTGGTACTCGTCGACGAGGACCAGCCGGAATCGCTCCGCGTAGCGCGCCGCCACCTCCGCCTCCTCAAGGAGCTGGACCGCCCGCAGGAGCAGGTCGTCGAAGTCGAGGGCCCGGCTCTCGGCGAGGACGGTCTCGTAGACCGGCCACGCGCGCGCCACCTGGCGCTCGAAGGGGGTGCTGGCAAGATGGGCGTAGGCCTTCGGGTCCTGCTCGCTGTTCTTGGCGCGGGAGATCGCGGCGGCGGCCGCGGCCGGGCTCACCAGCCGCTCCTGGGCCCCGACCTGCTGGAGCGCCCGCCGCAGCGCCGCCTGGCGGTCGCCCTCGTCGTAGATCGCGAAGTCGCGTGGCACCCCGATCGCCTCGCCGTCCTGGCGCAGGAGCCGGGCCGCGATCGCGTGGAAGGTGCCGAGCCAGAGGCCGGGCGCCTCACCGCCGAGCAGACGGGCGAGCCGCTCCCGCATCTCCCGGGCGGCCTTGTTCGTGAACGTGACCGCCACGACCTCGTGGGGGCGGACCCGGCCGGTCCCGATGAGGTGGGCGATCCGGTGGGTCAGGACCCGGGTCTTTCCACTCCCGGCCCCAGCCAGGATGAGCAGCGGTCCGTCGGGGGCGCTGACCGCCGCCAGCTGGTTCGGGTTGAGTCCCTCCAGGGTCGCCGCCCGCTGCCCGGCCCGGTCGGGCGTGGGCGGGGCCGCGGTCATCTGGGGTCCCACCAGGCCGCGCCCGGCCCCGGCGCGGGGCGGGCGCGGCTCAGCGGGCGGCCGGGGGACACCCGGCGATTCTCGCGCGGCTCAGAAGTCCTCGTCCATGTCGTCCATGCCGCCCATGCCGCCCATGCCTCCCATGCCGCCCATGCCGCCCATCCCGCCCATGTCACCGCCGGCGGGGGCCGGGGCGGTCTCCTCCGGGACCTCGCTGATGAGGGCCGCGGTGGTCACGATCATGCCGGCCACCGAGGCCGCCGCCTCGAGGGCCGTGCGGACGACCTTGGTCGGGTCCACGATGCCGGCGGCCAGGAGGTCGCCGTAGGCCTCGCGGGCCACGTCGAAGCCCTCGGTCTCCCCCATCTCCGCCACCCGGGCGGCGACGACGGCGCCGGAGAACCCGGCGTTCGCCGCCAGCTGGCGGATCGGCCGGTCCAGCGCCTCGCGGACGATGGCAACGCCCATCTGCTCGTCGTCGGCGCCGCCCAGCGACGCCAGGGCCCGTCGGGCGAGGAGGAGGGCCCGACCCCCGCCTGGAACGATCCCGCTCGCGACCGCGGCCCTGGTCGCGTCGACGGCGTCCTCGACCCGCTCCTTGCGCTCCTTGAGCGCGACCTCGGTCGGGGCGCCGACGCGGATCACCGCCACCCCGCCGACGAGCCGCGCGCGCCGCTCCTCGAGCTTCTCCCGGTCCCAGTCGGAATCGGTGGCTTCGATCTGGCGGCGGAGCTCCTCGACCCGGGCGTCGATCGCGCGCCGGGCGCCGGCTCCGCCGACCACGGTCGTGTCGTCCTTGCTCACGGTCACGCGCTCACAGCGCCCGAGCTGGTCGGCGCGCACGTCCTCCAGGGTGAGTCCGAGCTCCTCGCTGATCACAGTCGCCCCGGTGAGGACGGCGAGGTCCTCGAGCATGGCGGTGCGCCGGTCGCCGAAGCCGGGGGCCTTGACCGCGCAGACCGCGACCGTTCCCCGCATCCGGTTGACGACCAGGGTCGCCAGCGCCTCGCCCTCGACCTCCTCGGCGATGACGAGGAGCGGGCGGGAGGCAGCGATGGCGAGCTCGAGGGCGGGCACGATCTGGGCCACCTGGCTCAGCTTGCGCGGGGTGATGAGGAGCAGCGGGGTGTCGAGGACGGCCTCCATGTCCTCCTGGTTGGTGATGAAGTACGGCGAGACGTAGCCGCGGTCGAACTGCATGCCCTCGACCACGTCGACCTCGGTTTCCAGCCCCGACGACTCCTCGACGGTGATCACCCCATCGGCCCCGACCTTGTCGAGGGCGTCGGCGATCATGGCGCCGATCGTCGGGTCGCCGGCGGCGATGGTGGCGACGTGGGCGACGTCGTCGTGGCCGTGCACCGGCCGGCTCTGGCGCTCGAGGTCGGCGAGCACGGCCGCCGCGGCCCGGTTGATCCCGGTGCGCATCGCCATCCCGTTGCCCCCGGCGGCGAGGTGGCGAACCCCGGACACGACCATGGCCTGGGCCAGCAGCGTGGCCGTGGTCGTCCCGTCACCAGCTTGGTCGTTGGCCCGCCGGGCCGCCTCCTCCATGAGCTGCGCGCCCATGTTCTCGGACGGGTCGGGCAGCTCGATCTCGCGGACGATCGTCGCCCCGTCGCTGGTGATCTGGGGCGTTCCGAACTTGCGGTCGAGCACCACCGCCCGGCCCCGGGGGCCGAGCGTCCCGCGGACCGCGTCGGCCATGCGGGTGGCGCCCCGCATCAGCGCGTGGCGGGCGGCGTCATCATGTCGCAGTTGCTTGGCTGGCACCCACAGTCCTCCAGACTCGAAACGGTGCGGGCGCAGCCGGGCCGTCCCGAGGCGGGCCGGCCCGGCTGCGCGGGCGGGATCGCGATCGGCTCAGCTGGCCCCGTTCGCGCTGACGGCGAGGATGTCCCGCTCGGCGAGGATGAGGTAGTCCTGCTCGTCGATCTTCACCTCCGAGCCGGCGTACTTGGCGTAGATGACCCGGTCACCCACCACCACGTCGAGGGGGACCCGCTGACCGGTCTGCTCGTTGTACTTGCCGTTCCCGACCGCCTCGACCACCCCCTCCTGGGGCTTCTCCTTGGCGGTGTCGGGCAGCACGATGCCGCTCTTGGTGGTCTCCTCGCGCTCGAGGGGCCGGACGACCACCCGGTCGGCCAGCGGACGCAGCTTCAGGGCCATAGGACGATCTCCTCCGCGTGATTAGCACTCAACCTGGGAGAGTGCTAACAGTCTATGCGCGCGACCGCTCCGCCCGCAAGCGCCGGGGCGGCCCTCGGCCCGCCCCCCTACGGGCGGTAGCTGGCCAGCCCGGGGTCGACGATGAGCGGCCCGTGGTCGAAGCCGCGGTGGGCCACGGCCAGCCAGCCCGCGACCCCGATCATGGCCGCGTTGTCGGTGCAGTAGCGAGGCGCGGGGATGACGACCTCGGCGAGCCCGGCGCAGCGCCGCTGGGCCTCCCGGCGCAGGAGCCGGTTGCTCGCGACCCCGCCGACCACGACCGCCCGGCTCGCCCCGGTGTGCTCGATCGCCGCCTCCAGCTGGGTGAGGAGGGTGTCCACCGCGGCAGCCTGGAAGCCGGCTGCGATGTCGCTGCGGAGCGGGCCCGTCTCGAGGTCGAAGGGGCCGGCCACCTTCTCGCGCTCGAGCAGGACCCGGACCGCGGTCTTGAGCCCGCTGAACGAGAATCCGAAGTCGGGGAGCAGGGGGCGCGGCAGCCGGAACCGGTCCGGGTCGCCCCCCTCGGCGGCCTGGTCGATCGACGGGCCCCCCGGATACGGCAGGCCGAGGAGCCGGGCGACCTTGTCGAAGGCCTCCCCCACCGCGTCGTCCCGGGTGGCGCCGAGGAGGTCGGCCTCGGCCGCGCTGCGCACGTGGACGAGGTCGGTGTGCCCTCCGCTGACCACCAGGGCGACGAAGGGTGGGTCCAGGTCGGGGCGGGCGATCCGAGCCGCCCACACGTGGCCGAGCATGTGGCTCACCCCGACGATCGGGAGCCGGCGGGCGGCCGCGGCCGCCTGGGCGTAGGCGGTGCCGACCAGAAGGCAGCCGACCAGGCCCGGGCCGCGGGTGACGGCGACCCCGTCCAGCCCCGCCCACCCCTGGGGCGTGGCCGCCAGCGCCTCGTCCACCACCGCCGCCAGCCGCTCCAGGTGCATGCGAGCCGCCAGCTCGGGCACCACCCCCCCGTGGGGGGCGTGGGCGGCCGCCTGCGAGGCGACGACCGAGCCCACGACCGTGCCGTCGCGGCGGACGACCGCCGCCGCCGTCTCGTCGCAGGAGGTCTCGATTGCGAGCAGGGCGGGCGACGGGGGCTCCGGGCGCGCGCTCACCGGACCGGATACTCCATCGATGGAGGATCGCCCGTCCCCACCACGGTGAGGGTGGCGAGGAGCCGGCGGAAGCGAGCCTTGAACGCCGGCGCGTGGAGGCTGTCGCTCCACATCACGATCGCATCCTCGCCGTCGTCGGAGTAGTAGCCGCGGCGGCGGCCCATCACCTTGAAGCCGAACCGCTCGTAGAGGCGGATCGCGACGTCGTTGCTCGCGCGCACCTCGAGGGTGACCCAGCGCGCCCCCAGCTCGTAGGCGGAGCTGAGCAGCGCCGCGAAGAGGACCGAGCCGTAGCCGCGCCCCTGCTCCTGGCGGCGAACCCCGATCGTGGTGACGTGCGCCTCCTCCCCCACCCGCCAGAGCCCTCCATACCCGAGGATCGCCTCGCCCCGGCGGAGGACCAGGTAGCGGGCCGCGTGGTTGCTCGCCAGCTCACGGTGGTAGGCGTTGCGCGGCCAGGGGGTGAGGAAGACCTCCCGCTCGACCGCCTGGACCTCGGGGATGTCCGCCTCGCGCATCGGCTCGATGATGCAGCCGGCGGTCAGGACCACGGCGTCCCCACCGCCGCCGGGGCGCCGTAGTCGAGCCGGAGGCGATCGTAGCCGGGGCCCGGCGGCGCCGGCGCCGCCAGCCGCTGGGCGGCCGCGCGGGCGAGCCCCGCCAACCGGGAGC
>DAHUZI010000113.1 GCA_027306595.1 Candidatus Dormiibacterota bacterium
TATCGGTTAACCGGCTATGGAGAACTCCACCAGCCCCACCGACCCTGGGATGGAGTGGGCGGCTCAGATGGACGCGCAGGATGGCGGCCCGACAACTCGGAGGTGGGTCGCGGTGGTACGGGTCGCGGTGGAGGGGGAGAGCTACCGGCTGGCCGGTGACTGGGCGGGGGTGGCGTCAGCCAATCGCTTCCTGCGCCCCCTGGAGGCGCGGGCGTTTGCGCGGGCGACCGTCCGCGCGTATGCCTACGACCTCCTGAACGTTGCGCGCGTCGCCGTCGCGCGTCGGCTGACCCTCGCCGATGGCGTGCCCACGGACGTCTTCGACTGGCTCGACGGGCAGCGTCCGCCGCGCAGCCCCGCCGGGACCGTGGTGGCCCTGCGCTCGCGGACGGGGGCGGCGGCCGCGTCGATGAACCGGCGGGTGGCGGCGCTCCGGGCCTGCTTCGAGCACGAGGTCTTGGCCGGGGTCCGCGTCGCGAATCCGGTCCCGGCGCCGCGCCGGGGGGCGGGCCTGCGCCCGAAGGCCCGCGGCCCCCTCGGGCACCTGGGCCCGGGGCGGACGCGCGGGGGCGGGCGCCTCGTCCGCCAGCCCCGCCGGTGGCCCGAGTCGCTCGACCCCGATGAGGTCGGGGCCTTCGTGGCCGACCGCCGGCGCGACCGCGACCGGGCGCTGGGGCTGGGGATGCGGCTCGGCGGGCTGCGGGCCGGCGAGGTCCTGGGGTTGCGGCTCGCCGAGGTCGATCCCGGCCGCGGGCGGGTGCGGGTGGTGGGCAAGGGCGGACGGGAGCGGACGTGCCCATCGACCGGCCGTGCTTCACGGCGCTGGCCGCGTCCTTGGGGGCGGAGCGCCCACCCGGGCTGGCCACCCCGGAGGGCTTCGTGGGCCTGCACAGACCCACGACCGGGCAGCGGCTCACCGAGGCGGGGCTGCGCAGCCGGTTCCGAGCGCATCGGGCCGGCTCCGGTGCCCTCCGCGTCCGCCCCCACCGCTTGCGGCACACCTAGGGGACCGAACTCGCCGCGGCGGGGATCGACCGGCTCGTCCTGCGCGACCTGATGGGGCACGCGAGTCCGGAGACGCCGGCGCTCTATGTCCATCTCGCGGCCGAGCACCTCGCGGCCGAGTACCGGGCGGCCGTCGGGCGATGAGCCAGCCGGTGGCGCGCGTCGCGCGAGCGAGCGACCCTGACCAGCTGGCGGCCGACGTGCGCGGGTGTGCCGAGCTCGGGCTCAGTGACCGGGCCCTGCGCGACCGTCTCCACGTGGCGCGGGCGTTTCTGGCCGCCCACTCGGACCTCGACGCCTGGATGGCCCGACCGCGCCCCACCCGGCTGGCCGACTTGCGCCGGATCCGGGCCTGGCCGCTGCTGACCGCGCTGGCGTGCACAGGCGCGATCCAGCTCGACATGGCCCTGCTGCTGGCCAAGGCTCTCGGGGGCCTCGGGGTCACGGCCGCCCGAGTGTGGGCGTCCGACTTCCGCCGTGCCACCGCAGCGGCGACGCGCCTGGGATGGCGCCCCAACTGGATCCGCGACGTGATCCGTGAGTGGCTCCCGCTGGTGCTCGTCTGGACCGCGACCGCCGTGGCCGAGCTGACCGACGCGGACCTCGAGGCGGTCCGCGTGGCGATCGAGACGTCGCCGGCGGCCGCTCGCTGGACGCGCCGCCGGTACACCGGCCGCCTGTTCAGTCTGCAGACGCTCCTCTACGAGCTCGGCAATCCCACGACACCCCCGCGGCGCCGGCTGACGGCAGCGACCCTGGAGGAGCGCTTCCAGGCCATCGACGCTCCCGAGCTGCGACGGCCCATGCTCGCCGACCTGCGGGCCCGGTCGGCCGTGCGGTCGGCGTCGTCGATCGCCGGGCTGGCGAACGACCGGCTCGTCTTCAGCGAGTACCTCGGGCAGCACCATCCCGAGGGCAGCGGCCTGCCGGCGCTCGAGCGGTCGCACATCGAAGGCTTCTTGGTGTGGAATCGCCACCGTCCGTGGCGTGGGCGTCTGGCCCGGGCCGCGCCCGTCTCCATCGCGGTGGTCCACCGTGCGGTCCTGACGCTCCGCAACTTCCTCGACGACATCACCCGGTGGGGCTGGGCCGATCGACCGGCCCGGCGGCTGGTGTTCGCGACCGACGTCCCCCGGCGGCCGCGGCCCCTGCCGCGTGCCCTGGTGCCGGATCACGCCGCCGCGCTGATGGGGGCGGTGGAGCAGCTGGCCGACCCGTTCGCCCGGAGCGCGCTGATCCTGCTGCGACGGGCGGGGCTGCGACTCGGGGAGTGCCTCGCCCTCGAGCTCGACGGCGTCGTCGACTTCGGGCGGACGGGGAGCTGGGTGCGCGTGCCGCTCGGCAAGCTCGGGACCGAGCGCATGGTCCCGCTCGATCCCCCCACCGTGGCCATCCTCGACACCTGGGCGCGTGATCGCGGTCCGCCGCGGCCCCAGCCCCATCCGAAGACCGGTGCGCTCACCGACTTCCTCTTCAGCGAACGCGGCCAACGTCTCGGACCCTGGCGCCTTCGCTCAGGGCTGCGGACGGCGACCCGCGCCGCCGGGCTGACTGGGGCGGGGGGGGCCGAGCTGCGGGTGACGCCCCACCAGCTCCGGCACACCTATGCGACCGAGCTGGCGAACGCGGGCATGAGCTTGCAGGGGCTGATGGCCCTGCTCGGCCACGTGACCCCTGAGATGACCCTCCGCTCCGCAACCCTGGCCAGCCCGACCCTGCGCGCCGGATATGACGCGGCCATCGGCACGGTCCGACGGGCGCTGCCCAGCCTCCCCGGCGCCCGGCCGGTCGTGCCCGACCGCGTGGCCTGGATCGCCTCCGAGTTTCTCAAGACCCGGGTGGCGACGGGCTACTGCTCCCGCCATCTCGCCGCCGGCCCCTGCGCCTACGCCAACAGCTGCGAGCCCTGTGACAACTTCGTCCCCGTTGCCGACTCCGCCGGCGCGATCCGTGCGCCACTGGTCGACGTCCGGGCCCTCCGCGATGACGCCATCCACCGGGGATGGGCCTCCGACGTGGACCGTCACCGCCGGGTCATCGACAGCCTGGAGACGCACCTGGCTCGCCTTGGCCCCTGTCCCTCAACGGAGCCAGAACTTGACACACCCCCGATGGCCGGTTAATGGAGCGGGTCAAGGCCGAGGTCGATCGCCTGGCCAAGGTGGTGGGAATCTTCCCCAACGCGGTTGCCCTGCTGCGCCTGGCGACCGCGGTCCTGCAAGAACAGCCTGACGAGCGGCAGGACGGGCGCCGCCACTTCTCCCAGCAGTCCATGGCCCGGCTCGACCCCAGCACCGGCCCTTTGCTCACCAACCCCCTCCCCGCTGGACTGGCCGCCTGATGTCCTTCCCCCTGACGTCCCCTATTTACACCACGCGATGGGACTTGACTGCCGCGCCTCCGGCGCCCGCCGTCACCGCCGAGGGCTGAGCTCCAGGACCTACGGCACTGCCCGCGGGCCGAGTGGGTGGGCGTACTCGACGTCGGGCCGGGCGCTCCCCCCTCGCGGGCGTCGTTGAAGGCCCCGGGCGGGGAGCCGCCGTCGTCAGGGCCCTGCAATCAGCTGGAGCACGTGGGGGAGGGGAGCGGCGAGGTCGGTCGATACGGTTGCGATCGCCCCCAGGAGCGGCTCACGCTCGGCTCCGTGCTGGCAGCGCCTGGAGCGTTCGGCAGACGGCTGTCCACACACGTTGCGGTTCCGCAGGGCGATGCTGGCGAGGAAGGTGTCGGTGGGGTCCGGCACGCCCATCGTCCCCGCTCCTCCTGCCGGGTTCTCGTCCCTGTTCCCTCGGGCGGCCTCGGCCCTCCCACGCCCCGACGCGCCGGTCCCGGTCGGTCTGGGGATCGCACCGTGCCGCCATCGGGGCGACCCGCGATCCTTCAGGCTGCCGTCGTCCTCGGCCCTGGCGCCGCTCGCCCTTCTGGCCAGCCGCGCTATGGTGGGCCGGTCCCGCTGGACCTCGATCCCCAATCAGACCGCCTCACTCGGAGTCGGGCCGTGGCGCGCGGTCCACCAGTGGAATCACCGACCGATCGCCGGCCACCCCGTGGCGCACGGGACCGGCGTCCGACCTACGAGGGCATGATCGTGCTCAGCCCCTCTCGGGGGTGGACGGCGTCCGGCGGCCAGGATGCGTCTCCGTGCCCGTTCGGTATCGTGCCCGTCGTCGGGGTCGACCGCCGCGCGTGCTCGGTCGGCCGGCGCTGCCGACGGCGCGGCGCTGGCTCCGACGCGGTCGGGGGGCAGGGAGGTGATCCCACCACCGAGCGGCGTGGTCGTTCGACTCGGCACGCTCCGGGCACCGCCTGGGCGCGCCCGCCCGGCCCGTGAACGCTGCCACCGGGGGTGTCGTGGGGCCGGGCCGCCGGGGCGCGGGCGTGTCCGGGCTGGCTGCCCGCCTGGCCGGGGCCGGGGTCGACGGGATCATCATCGAGACCGTCGATAACGGCGGGACGAGTCGGGTGAAGACCGTTCCGGTCAGCCGCCTGGAAGCAGCCGCGCGCCACGGCGTCGGCATCTCGCCTGTCTTCGACTCGTTCCTGTCCGACGACTCGGCGACCGCGACCGCCCATGTCAACGGGCCGGTCGGCGACCTGCGGCTCGTCCCCGACCTCGAGCGGCTGGTCCGGCTCGAGGCGCAGCCGGGCTGGGCCTGGGCGCCCGGCGACCGTCTCGACCAGAGCGGTGAGCCCTGGCCGATCTGCCAGCGCACCTTCGCCCGTCGGCAGGTCGAGCGGGCGGCGGCGATCGGCCTCACCGTGCGAATGAGCTTCGAGGTCGAGTGGATGGTGGGCTGGGAGGCCGGCGACACCTTCGTACCGGCCTGCGGCGGCGCTGCCTACGGGGCCTCGCGCCTGGTGCCCATGGCGGACTACGGGCGCGACTGCCTGCGCGCACTCCGCGCGCAGGGCGCCGAGGTTGAGCAGTTCCACCCCGAGTACGCGCCGGGGCAGTTCGAGGTGTCGGTCGGAACCCAGGACCCGGTGGGGGCTGCCGACCGCACCCTGCTGGTCCGGCAGACGATCGCCGCTCTGAGCCACCGGTACGGCTGGCGGGCGACGCTGGCGCCAGCGGTGACCCTGGGCGGGGTAGGTAACGGTGCCCATCTCCACTGCAGCGTCTGGCGGGACGGCCGCAACCAGCTCGCCGGCGGCTCCGGCCCCCACGGCCTCACCGAGGAGGGCCAGGCGTTCCTGGCCGGGGTCCTTGAGGCGCTTCCGGCGCTGTGCGCGATCGGCTGCCCCAGCCCCACCAGCTACCTGCGGCTCGTCCCCCAGCGATGGGCGGGGGCCTATCGCTGCTGGGGGCGTGAGAACCGAGAGGCCGCCCTGCGCCTCGTCACCGGACCCCGGGGGACTGGGGCCTGGGCGGCCAACGCCGAGCTCAAGTGCTTCGACGCCACCGCCAACCCGTACCTGGTGGTCGGGGCGGTGATCGCCGCCGGGCTGTACGGGATCCAGCGCACCCTCCGTCTCCCGCCCGAGGTCACCGTCGACCCCGCATCGGTCCGGTCGGGATCGGACCGGTGCGGGGTCGAGCGGCTCCCGGTGGCGCTGGGCGAGGCGCTCACCCAGCTGCGGGCCTGCGGCCTGCTGGCCGAGGCGATGGGGCCGCCCCTCTTCGGGTCGTTCTGCGATGTGCGCGAGGCGGAGCGCCAGCTATGGGCGGACCGCAGCGACGCCGATCTCGTCCGGCTGCTGCGCTGGTGGCCGTGAGGCCCCGGCCAGGACCGCGTCCGACCGGGTAGGCTGGTCCGCGGACCGCCTCCGCGCGACCGGCAACGCGCGGGGCGGGGTGGCCGCGTGGCGACGGCCGGGGACCGGTCCCGCGCGGATGCCGGTGCGAGGTGGCCATGGACCCGGTGCTCGCCGTTCCATCCCTGGCTCCGCCGGCCGCGGGGCCCAGCGGTGGCTGGCGCGACCTCGCCGGCGCGCTCGCGGCTTCGACGGTGGTCACCCTGCCCGTCTTCCTGGTCGGGTCACTCGCGGTGGAGATCCGGCAGAACCTGCACTTCAACGCAGCCACCCTGGGCGTCATCGTCGCCTGCTACTACGCGACCGCCGCCACGGCCTCGGTCCCGCTCGGACACCTGGCCGAGCGGGTGGGCGGCGTCCGGGTGATGCGGGTGGCGCCGCTCGTCAGCGGCGCCGCCCTCCTCGTCATCGCCGCTGTCGTCGGCTCCTGGCCCGCCCTGATCGTGACCCTGGTCGTGGCCGGCCTGGCCAGCAGCGCGGTCCAGCCCGCAGCCAACCTGTTCCTCTCCCGCCGGATCGATGCCCGCCATCAGGGCCTGGCCTTCGGGATCAAGCAGTCGGCGATCCCGCTGGCCTCCCTCCTCGGGGGCCTGGCGGTGCCGCTGATCGCCCTCACCGTCGGATGGCGCTGGGCCTTCGCGGGGGCGGCCCTGCTCGCGGTGGCGGCGTGCGCGGTCGTCCCCCGCCCGCGGCAGTCGCTCGCCCGTCGGCGGGCGGCGGCCCGGGGGCGGGTGGGGCCGGAGCCCATCGCCCCCTTGGCGATGCTCGCGGCCGGGTTCGGCCTCGCGCTCATGGCCTGCACGTCGCTCGGCACCTTCCTCGTCACCTCCGGGGTCGCAGCCGGGATCGGGCGGGGCGCGGCCGGGCTGGTGGCGGCCTTGGCCAGCGTCCTCTGCCTCGCCGCGCGGGTCGCGGTCGGGGCGCGCGCCGACCGCCGGGGCGGCCGGCATCTCGTGGACGTCGCCGTGCTCCTCGGCCTGGGCGCGGTCGGGCTGCTCCTCCTCGCCGTCGGCTCCGGCGATCGGCTCGCCTGGGCCTTCGTCCCCGGAGCCGCCCTCGCCTACGCCGCGGGGTGGGGCTGGAACGGGCTCTTCAACTTCGCCGTCGTCCGATCCCACCCGATCGCCCCCGCGCGCGCCACCGGGATCACCCAGGCCGGGGGCCGATTGGGCGGGATGGTGGGGCCGCTCTGCTTCGGGCTGGTGGCCGTGCATGCGCGGTTTCCGGCGGCCTGGAGCCTGGCCGCCGCCGAGGCGGTCGCCGGCGCCGGGCTGATCCTGGTCGGGCGCCGCCTGCTGCTCGCCGCCGGCCGCGACCGCCCCGAGCCGCGCCCGGCGCCGGTACAATGACCCGCGCTGTGGCTCTGCCCCTCGACCGTCGCCCGTCCCGCCCCACCCACCACCACGCCGTGTAGGCGCGGGAGGCCCCGGGCCTCATCCGCGCCGTCAGCCCTTCGCATCCGCGAGGGGTTTTTTGTTTCTCCGCCCCCGCATGGCGCCCGCCCCCGGTTGGGCCGGCGCCGGAGGCCCCGCCGTGCCAACCGCCCCTCCTGTCGTCGCCGTCCTCGACGGCGGCACCGGCAACCTGCGCTCGGTCACGGCCGCGATCCGGCGCGCCGGCGGCCGGGCGGTGGTCACGGCGGACCATCGGGTGGCCCGGGAGGCCGCGGCCCTCGTTCTGCCGGGCGTGGGCGCCTTCGACCCCGGGATCGCTGCCCTGCGGTCAACGGGGCTCGACCGGGTCGTGCGAGCGTTCGCCGAGGAGGGCCGCCCCGTGCTGGGCGTCTGCCTCGGCCTGCAGCTCCTCCACGAGGGGAGCGACGAGGGCACGTCCCCTGGACTCGGCCTTCTGCCCGGCCGCGCCCGCCGGCTGCGGGCGGCGGGTTCGGTCAAGGTCCCGCACATGGGCTGGAACCAGGTCGCCTGGACCACGTCCCATCCCTTTCTGGCCGACCTCGGGTCGCCGACCCGCTTCTACTTCGTCCACTCGTACGCGGTCCCGATGGGGCCGGCGGCGGTGGCCTCGACCGACCACGGAGCAGTCTTCGCCGCCGCCTGCGCCCGCGGCTCCGTGTTCGCGACCCAGTTCCATCCCGAGCGGTCCGGCGCGGCCGGCCTCGCCCTCTACCGGCGGCTCGTGGAGGCGGCCCGGTGCTCGTGATCCCAGCCGTCGACATCCGCGGCGGGGTGGCGGTCCGCCTGGTGGGCGGGGACCCGGCCCGGGAGACGATCGTCGCCGAGGACCCCCTCGCCACCGCGCGCGCCTTCGCCGACGAGGGCGCCCCCTGGCTCCACGTGGTCGATCTCGATGCCGCCCTCGGCCAGGCCGACAACACCGCCCTCATCGCCCGCCTCTGCAGGGCGGTGGTGGTGCCGGTCCAGGTCGGGGGCGGTCTGCGCACGGCGGAGCAGGTGGCCGCGCGACTCGACGCCGGGGCGGCCCGGGTGGTCGTGGGGACCCGGGCGGTCCGGGAGCCGGCGTTCGCCGCCGCCTGCGTTGCCGCCCACGGCGACCGGGTCGTCGTCGCGCTCGACGTGCGCGGCCGCCGGGTCGCCGTCGACGGCTGGCGCGCCAGCGCGGGTTCCCTCGCGAAGACCCTGGCCCAGCTGGAGCGGGCCGGCGTCACCCGCTTCCTCGCCACCGCGGTCGCTGCCGACGGGGGGCTGGGCGGCCCCGACTGCGAGCTCTACCGGTGGCTGACGGCGGCCACGGACCGACCCGTGCTCGCCAGCGGCGGCGTCTCCGGTGAGGCGGACCTGGCGGAGCTCGCCGCCTGCGGGGTCGAGGGGGTCGTGGTCGGCACCGCCCTGTACCGCGGCGCGCTCGACCTCGGCCAGGCGGTGCGCCGCTTCGGGGCGGGCGGGTGATGGCGCTCGCACGGCGGGTCATCCCCTGCCTCGACGTCGCGGGCGGCCGGGTGGTGAAGGGGGTGCGCTTCGAGGACCTGCGCGACGCCGGCGACCCGGTCGAGCTCGCCCGCCGGTACGAGGCCGAGGGTGCCGACGAGCTCACCATCCTCGACGTCACCGCGACCCTGGAGGGCCGCGCCGCGACGGCCGCGGTCGTGGAGCGCATCACCGAGCACATCGGCATCCCGGTCACGGTCGGGGGCGGGGTTCGCGATGTCGAGGGCGTCCGGGCGCTCCTGGCGGCGGGGGCCGACAAGGTCGCGCTCAACACCCAGGCGGTGCGGGATCCGGCGCTGCTCGGCCGCTGCGCCGCCCGCTTCGGCGTCCAGTGCATGGTGGTCGCCATCGACGCCCGCCGTCGCCGGGAGCCGGATCGCCCGCCGGCGGGGACCGGCTGGGAGGTGGTGGTGGGCGCCGGCCGCACGCCGACCGATCTCGACGCGGTCGGCTGGGCGGTGCGAGCCGCGGCTGCCGGCGCCGGCGAGGTCCTGCTGACCTCGATCGACCGCGACGGGACCCACCTCGGCTACGACGTGCCGCTGATCGCGGCGGTCGCCGCAGCCGTGTCCGTGCCGGTGGTGGCCTCGGGCGGAGCGGGGCACCCGGCCGACTTCCTGGCGGCGCTGGCGGCGGGGGCGGACGCCGTCCTGGCCGCCTCCCAGTTCCACGACCAGCGGCTCTCGATCGGGGCCGTGAAGCAGTACTGTGCCCACCGGGGGATCGAGGTGCGATGGCCATGAGGAAGACGCCGGCGGCCGCGAGCCGGCTGGCGATCGACGATCTGCGCTGGGATGCCGCCGGGCTGATCCCGGCCGTCGTGCAGGACGCCGCCAGCGGGGACGTCCTGATGGTGGCGTGGATGAACGCGGAGTCGGTCCGGCGGACGCTCGCCGACGGCCGCACCTGGTTCTTCAGCCGCTCGCGCCAGGCCCTGTGGGCAAAGGGCGAGACGAGCGGCCACGTCCAGCGGGTGCGCTGGCTGCGCGCCGACTGCGACGCCGACACCCTGCTCGTCGGGGTCGAGCAGGCGGGTGTTGCCTGCCATACCGGCACCCGCTCCTGCTTCACCCGGTCGGTGGCCGACCCGTGCTGAGGCTGGTGCTGCCCAAGGGGTCACTGGAGGAGCAGACCCTCCAGCTTCTGGAGGCCAGCGACCTTCGGGTGCGGCGCGGCTCGCCCCGCGACTATCACGGACGGATCGACGACGAGCGGATCGAGCGCGTCTCGCTCCTGAGGCCCCAGGAGATCCCGCTCTTCGTGCAGGACGGCTTCTTCGACCTCGGCATCACCGGGCGCGACTGGGTCGTGGAGACCGGGGTCGACGTCATCGAGCTCGCCCGCCTCGACTACGCGCGCAGCGGGACCGGCGGCCGGGTGCGGATCGTGCTGGCCGTCGCCGTCGACCACCCCGCCGGCAGCGCGGCCGAGCTTCCCGTGGGCTCGCGGATCTCGACCGAGTACCCGGCCCTCACCCGCCGCTACTTCGAGCGTCTGGGCCGGCCGATGCGGGTGTTTCCGTCGTACGGGGCGACCGAGGCCAAGGTGCCGGGGATCGTCGACGCGATCGTGGACGTGACCGAGACCGGCTCGACGCTCCGGGCCCACGGGCTCAAGGTGATCGAGACGTTGCTGGAGTCGGAGGTGCTCCTGATCGCCGGGCCCCGGGCGGCGGCCGACCCCCGGCGCCGGGCGGCGATGGACGACCTCGCCACCATCCTCACCGGGGCGCTCCGGGCCCAGGGCCGGGTGCTGCTCAAGCTCAACGTCGGCGCGGCTGAGCTCGCAGGGGTGCTCGGCACGCTCCCGTCGATGAAGGCGCCGACCGTCGCCCCATTGGCGGGCTCCGGGGGATTCGCCGTCGAGAGCGTGGTCGAGAAGCGGCTGGTGAACACGCTGATCCCGCGTCTGCGCGCCCAGGGTGCCTCCGACCTCCTCGAGCTGCCGATCCGCAAGATCATCCCCTGAGCCCGGGCCGCTCCGGGGCGGCCTGCCCGGCCGCCGCCGTAGCATGGAGCGGGCGGGGGCGGTGCTGGAGGGCGGTGACGATGGTGCGGGGACTGGTGCGCGAGGTCGGGCAGCCGATCGCCGAGGCGGATGCCTCGGTGCGCCGTGAGTTGGCGACCGAGGGCTTCGGGGTCCTGACCACGATCGACGTCGCCGCCACCCTTCGGGAGAAGCTCGGCGTCGAGCGGCCGCCGCTCCTCATCCTCGGGGCCTGCAACCCCCAGCTGGCCCACCGGGCGCTGGAGACCGATCCCTCCGCCAGCCTCCTGCTCCCCTGCAACGTCGTGCTCGAGGCGCTGGGCGGTGGCCGCACCCGGGTGTCCGCGGTCGACCCCCGAAGCCTGTTCGAGGGCGACGCGCTCGCGACCCTGGCCCAGGAGGCCTCGGACCGGCTCGCGAGGGCGCTCGACCGCCTGGGCGCGCCCGGACCGGAGACGGCCTGAGCGCCGTCCGCCGGCCGGCCCGCGGGACCGCCCGGCCGGCGGCTGGGGCGCCCCTGCCCGGGGACGCGAG
>DAHUZI010000120.1 GCA_027306595.1 Candidatus Dormiibacterota bacterium
CGCGCCGGTCGACGGGGCCGGCGAGCCGTCCCCGTCCGCGGGGGGCGGCCCGGCCGGCGGCCGGGGCCAGTAGCCGGGAGCGGGGGAGGGGCGCCGTGGCGCACCCAGCCGGGCCCGGGCCCACCGTCCGGGAACGACAGAGCACCCACCAGACCGGGTCGCGCGGTAGGCTGGGCCTCATGACCCAGGGCAGACGGCGGGCCCAGCTCCTCGGCCTCGTGCGCGCGATCACGAGAACCGGCGCACCGCAGTGCAACTTCTGCGGGGCCTCGGCGTTCATGGTCGCCCTGGTCGCCGGACGAGGAGCGGCGGGCGCCTTCATCTGCCCCGCGTGCGTCGACCGTGTGGCGGCCCAGCTGGGCGGCGACACCACCGGACCGGCGGCATGAGCGACGACCGCCGCCGCCAGCCGCGCTGCTCGTTCTGCGGCAAGGGCCAGGAGCAGGTTCGCAAGCTGGTCGCCGGCCCCGGGGTCTACATCTGCGACCAATGCATCGAGCTCTGCCAGGAGGTCCTCGAGGAGGACACCCGGTCCACCACCACCAAGCGGGCCCGGCCGGGCACCGTCCCCAGCCCCCAGGTGATCTGGAACGGGCTGAACCAATACGTGGTCGGCCAGGAGCCCGCCAAGAAGGCGTTGGCCGTGGCCGTCTACAACCACTACAAGCGGATCGCCCACGCCAAGGTCGCCGGCGACGTCGAGCTGCAGAAGTCCAACGTCCTGCTGGTGGGGCCCACCGGCTGCGGGAAGACGCTGCTGGCCCAGACGCTCGCCCGCATCATCGACGTCCCCTTCTCGATCGCCGACGCCACCTCGCTCACCGAGGCCGGCTACGTCGGCGAGGACGTCGAGAACATCCTTCTGCGCCTGATCCAGGCCGCCGACTTCGACATCGCTCGGGCCGAGCGGGGCATCATCTACATCGACGAGATCGACAAGATCGCGCGCAAGTCCGACAACCCCTCGATCACCCGCGATGTCTCCGGCGAGGGGGTGCAGCAGGCGCTGCTGAAGATCCTGGAGGGCACGGTCGCCAACGTCCCCCCCCAGGGAGGTCGCAAGCACCCCCACCAGGACTTCATCCAGATCAACACCACCAACATCCTCTTCATCTGCGGTGGTGCGTTCGACGGGCTGGAGCGGATCATCGAGCAGCGGGTCGGCCACCGCAGCATCGGCTTCGGCGCCGACCCCCACACCCGCCGCGATCGCACCTCGAGCCAGATCCTCCGCGAGATGCAGGCGCAGGACCTGCTCCGCTATGGCCTCATCCCCGAGTTCGTGGGCCGGCTGCCGATCACGGTCGCGCTCGACTACCTCGACGAGGCCGACATCGTGCGGATCCTCACCGAGCCCCGCAACGCCTTCGTCAAGCAGTACCAGAAGTTCTTCGCCCTCGACGACGTCGAGCTCACCTTCGAGGAGGGCGCCCTTCGGGCGATCGCCAGCCAGGCGCTGGAGCGCGGCACCGGGGCCCGGGCGCTGAAGAGCATCATCGAGAAGGTGCTCCTCAACAGCATGTTCGAGGTCCCCTCGCGTCCCGAGATCAAGCGCTGCGTGATCACCGAACGGGCGATCCTCGACTCCAGCGAGCCCGAGCTCCACACCGAGGAGGAGCTCAAGGCGTCGGCCTGACCGTCCCGGACGGGGGCCACGGGGCCCCGGGCGCCGCCGCGGCTCGGGCCGCGCCCGGATCGGGGGTGGCGCCGCCTGGGTAGACTGAGGGCCCGGCCGAGGGGGTCGGCTCGGAGCCGGCCCCGGGGTCCCGCCGGTCGAGGAGCACCATGACGACTGCGTCCAATCTCGGATTCCCCCGCATCGGCGCCGCTCGCGAGCTGAAGTGGGCGCTGGAGCGGTACTGGGCGGGAACGGTCCCGGCGGCCGAGCTCACCGCCACCGCCCAGGAGCTGCGCCGCCGCCACTGGCTCCTCCAGCAGGCGGCCGGGATCGACCACATCCCGAGCAATGACTTCGCCCTCTACGACCACGTCCTCGATGCCGCCCTCATGGTCGGCTGCATCCCCGAGCGCTTCGGGTGGGACGGCGGACCCGTCGACCTCGACCTCGCCTTCGCGATGGCCCGCGGCCGCGAGGCCGGGCCCGATCGCCCGGCGGCGTCGGCGCTTGAGATGACCAAGTGGTTCGACACCAACTACCACTACCTCGTCCCCGAGCTCGCTCCCGACCAGACCTTCCAGCTGGCCAGTCAAACGCCGATCCTGGCGTTCCAGGAGGCCCGGGCGATCGGGGTGCGCACCCGGCCCGTCCTCCTCGGGCCGGTCTCGTTCCTGCTCCTCAGCAAGGCGCGCCGGAGCGGGTCCGCATCCGACCCCGCCGCTCCGGCCGCCGACGCTCGGGCCGCCCGCCTCGCCCACCTCGACGGCCTCCTGCCGGTGTACGCCGCGGTACTGCGGGAGCTGGCGGCGGCCGGCGCCGACTGGGTCCAGCTCGACGAGCCCTGCCTGGTCGGCGACCTGCCGGTCGCGGTCCTCGAGGCGATGGAGCGCGCGTACTCCGAGCTGGCCGCGGCGGCACCCGGGCTGCGGCTCCTTCTGGCAACCTACTTCGGGGCGCTGGGTCCCAACCTCGAGACCGTCCTCGAGCTCCCGATCCATGGACTCCACGTCGACGCGGTCCGCGGGGCCGGCCAGCTCGACCGGACCCTGGGGGCGCTCCCCGATGGGATGGTCCTCCAGGTCGGCGTCGTCGACGGGCGGAACGTCTGGCGCACCGACCCCGATCGGGCCCTGCCGCTGGTGCGGACGGCGGTCGCCCGCCTGGGCGGCGATCGGGTCCAGGTCGCGCCCTCGTGCTCGTTGCTCCACGTCCCGGTGAGCCTGGAGGCCGAACGCGGGCTCGACCCGGAGCTGCGGACCTGGCTGGCGTTCGCGACCGAGAAGCTGGCCGAGGTCGTGAGCCTGGCCCGGGCGGCCGACCTGGCGCCGGCGGCGGAGCCGACCGAACTGGCCGGCGCCCGCCGAATCGCCGCGGCTCGCCGCGGCTCCGACCGGGCCCACGACTCCAGGGTTCGGGCTCGTCTGGCCGACGCGCCGACCCTGGCCGCGGGGCGGTCCGCGCCCCGCCCCGAGCGGCGACGGCTCCAGGACGAGGTGCTCGGACTTCCGCTGCTGCCCACCACCACCATCGGCTCTTTCCCCCAGACCCCCGAGCTGCGCGCGGCGCGGGCCCAGCTGCGGGCGGGCGCACTCGACCCGGCCGACTACGCGGCCCAGCTCGAGGCGGCCATCGCCGACGCCATCCGGATCCAGGAGCAGGCCGGGCTCGACGTCCTCGTCCACGGGGAGCCGGAGCGTTCCGACATGGTCGAGTACTTCGCCGAGCGGCTACGGGGCTTCGCCCTCACCCGCCACGGGTGGGTCCAGTCGTATGGGTCCCGCTGCGTGCGGCCCCCGCTCATCTACGGGGACGTGAGTCGGCCCCAGCCGATGACGGTCCGCTGGGCGACCTACGCCGCGGCCCGGACCACCAGCTTGGTGAAGGGGATGCTGACCGGCCCCACCACCATCTGCCAGTGGTCGTTCGTGCGCGACGACGAGCCGGCGGCGCAGGTCGCGGCCCAGATCGCGCTCGCGCTCCGCGACGAGGTGTGCGACCTCGAGGCGGCGGGGATCCGGATCATCCAGGTCGACGAGCCCGCCCTGCGCGAGGGGCTGCCCCTGCGGCGCGCCGACCAGGCCGGCTACCTCCAGGGCGCGGTCGACGCCTTCCGGATCGCGACCGGCGGGGCCGCTCCCGCAACCCAGGTTCACACCCACATGTGCTACGCCGAGTTCGGGGAGATCCTCCAGAGCATCGCCGACCTCGACGCCGACGTGATCTCGATCGAGGCCGCCCGCTCCCAGATGGAGCTGCTGGGCGCGCTCGCTCGGCACGGCTACCCCGGCCAGGTCGGCCCCGGAGTGTGGGACATCCACTCCCCGCTCGTCCCAACCGAGGAGGAGATCGTGCACCGGCTCGAGCGCGCCCTCGCGGTGCTGCCGGCGACCCAGCTGTGGGTGAACCCCGACTGCGGCCTCAAGACCAGGCGGTGGGCCGAGGTCGAGCCCTCCCTGCACCACCTGGTCGGCGCCGCCCGCCGCCTGCGGGCGTCCCGAGCGCTGCCGGCCGACCTGGGGTCGCGCGACCCGGTCGGCTCGCGGCCGCGGTCGGTCTGAGGGGAGAGGCCGGACGCCCCCGCCGCGCCCGACCGGGCCCCGGCGCGGGGCAGGCCGATGATGGACAAGCAGTTCACGGCGGCGGCCGAGGAGCCGCACTGGCGGGCCGTCTGGGAGCGGCTCGAGATCGGGCACGCCAACCCTGACAGCGATCGGCCGGCCTTCAGCATGGCCCTCCCGCCGCCCAACATCACCGGCCGTCTCCACCTCGGCCACGCCACCAACGGGGCTCTCCAGGACGCCCTCGCCCGCTTCCATCGGATGCGCGGCGCCGAGGTGTGCTGGGTGCCGGGGACCGACCATGCCGCCATCGCCACCCAGAACGTGATCGAGCGCCAGCTCGCCGAGGAGGGCACGACCAAGGAGGCGATCGGCCGGGAGGCGTTCGACGCCCGGGTGGCCGCCTGGTACGCCATGGTTCAGGGGGAGATCCTCGAGCAGCTTCGCCGGCTCGGGACCACCTGTGACTGGTCGCGGGCGCGCTTCACCCTCGACGACGCCTACGTGCGGGCGATCCGCCTAGTCTTCCGGACCCTCTTCGACCAGGGCCTCATCTACCGCGGCCCCCGGATCGTCAACTGGTGTCCTCGCTGCCGGAGCGCGATCTCCGACGAGGAGGTGGACTTCCGCGAGCATCACGACACCTTCTATTTCGTGCGCTACGCGGCCGCCGACGGCGGGCCGGACGGGATCACGATCGCCACCGCCCGGCCCGAGACCATCCCCGCCGACGTGGCGGTAGCCGTGAACCCCCTGGACCCGCGCTCCGCCGGCCAGGTCGGACGCCTGGTCCTCGAGCCGCTCACGGGCCGACCCATCCCGGTGATCGCCGACCCCCTGGTGCGGGTCGACGTCGGCACCGGCGCGCTCAAGATCACCCCCGGGCACGCCCCCGACGACTACGAGATCGGCCAGCGCCACGGGCTCCCGGTCCGCAGCGCGATCGACCTCGACGGCCGGATGCGCACCCCCGAGCTCCCCGAGCTGGACGGGCGCCCGGTGGAGGAGGGCCGAACCCTCGCCGTCGAGCGGCTGCGGGCCTCCGGCGCGATGGAGCGGGAGGAGCCCCTCGTCCACATGGTCGGGCACTGCGACCGCTGCGGCACGGTGATCGAGCCGCTCGTCACCCCCCAGTGGTGGTGCCGGATGAGCGAGCTGGCCGAGCCCGCGGCCCGGGTCGTGCGCGACGGCACGATCCGGTTCCATCCCGCCCGCTTCGCCGACGAGTACCTCGACTGGCTGGACGGGCTGCGAGATTGGTGCGTCTCCCGCCAGCTCTGGCTGGGCCACCGCGTCCCGGTCTCGACCTGCGCCAACGGCCACGTGTTCAGCTGGGTCGAGGAGCCCGCCAGCTGCCCGACCTGCGGCGCCGTGGAGCTCGAGCACGACCCCGACGTCCTCGACACCTGGTTCTCGTCCGCGCTCTGGCCGTTCGCCATCCTCGGGTGGCCGGATGCGACCCCCGAACTGGGCCGCTTCTATCCGACCGCCGTCCTCAGCACCGCCAGGGGGATCCTGCGCCTGTGGGTGGCCCGAATGGTGATCACCGGCCTGCGCTTCACCGACGCCGTCCCCTTCCACGACGTGTGCATCCACGCCACCGTCCTCGCCCCCGACGGGCAGGTCATGAGCAAGTCGCGGGGCAACGGCGTCGACCCGCTGGCGATGGTCGACCGCCACGGCGCCGACGCGGTCCGGGCGTGGGCCGCGCAGATCGCGATGGGGACCCAGGACACCCGCTTCGACGAACGCCGGATCGAGAGCCTGGCGCGCTTCGCCAACAAGCTCTGGAACATGACCCGCCTGCTGTGGACCAGCCTGCCCCGCGACAGCGACGACCGGATCCGGCTCGCGCCGCCGCCCGTCCCCGAGGCGCTCGAGCTGGCCGATCGCTGGATCCTCGCCCGCTGCGCCCAGGTCACCGACCGCGTCACCTCGGCGTTCGAGCAGTTCGACCTCAGCGAGGCGATCACGACCCTGTACGACTTCAGCTGGGGCGAGGTGGCCGACTGGTACTGGGAATTGGTCAAGGAGCGGCTGGCCACCGACCCGGCGGCGGGGTGGGTGGCCAGCCAGGTGCTGCGGACGACCCTGACCCTCCTGCACCCGATCATGCCGTTCGTCACCGACGCCTGCGCCAGCCGCTTCGCGGAGCAGCCGGCGACGCTCGACCTGGCCGCCTGGCCGTCGCCGCCTCGCGACTGGGCCGACGGCCAGGCCGTCGCCGCCATGACCCATGTCATCGACTGCACCCGGGCGCTGCGCTCGGAGCTGCAGGACGCGATCGGCGCCGCCCGGTCGGTCCGGAGCGGCCCGATGGCTGCGGTCCGGCTCCGCCACGGCGACCCCGTGCTCCTCGCCGAGCCCGCGCGCGGGTACGTGGCCCGGATGGCGGGGATCACCTGGCGGGACGGTGCGGACGCCGGCGACGGCGGCCGGGCGCTGGTGGTGGGGGCCAGCGAGCTGGAGTGGACGCCGCTGACGGAGAATGCCGCCGGGCCGGACCCGGAGCAGCTCCAGCGGGAGCTGGCGCGGGTCGACGCCTACGCCGCCGGGCTCGGGGCCAAGCTGGCCGGCCCGTTCGCGAGCCGGGCGCCGGCCGCGGTGGTCGACCGCGAGCGGGGCAAGCTCGCCGAGGCCGATCGCCGGGCTCGAGCCCTGCGCGAGCAGCTCGCCGCCGCGGGCGCCCCCGGGACCGTCGCCCCGGGCTCGGGGCCCGACCGCTGACCCGGCACGACGGCGG
>DAHUZI010000121.1 GCA_027306595.1 Candidatus Dormiibacterota bacterium
GCCAGGTCGGCTGGCCGCCCGGGCCGGGTGCGCCGGGGCGGCGGCGTCGTCGGGACGCGGTCCGGGGCGGCGGCGGGGCGCGGGCGGGGCGGTGGCATCGGCGAGCCGGCCCAGTAGGTCGGCCATCCGCCGACTCTCGCGGTTCACGGCACCGAGGAGCAGCTCCACCGACCGGCCGACGGGGTCGGGGTGCTGAGCACGCTCGCGCAGCCGGTCGGCTGCGTGCCGAACCAAGGCCTCGGGCCCGGGAACCTGACCGATCCCGGGCAGGGTCACGGTTGGGCGGCGGGCCCCAGGCGGCCGGCGCCTGGGTGTCGCCGTGGCTCGGTCGCGCGGGTGGAGTTCGGACTCGGTCATCGTTGGCCCTCAGCCCCGCCAGATCCCGCGCCAGGTGCGATGCGACCCGTGCGCGGAGCGTGGCACCGGGTCCGGGCCGTCCATGTCCCACCGTCCCCGCCGCCGGCTGGCCGCGCCCAGCAGGATGCCAGCGCAGCCCAGGCCGCCGAGGGCGACCGCGACGGGCCAGCTCGCCAGCGCCGCCAGGAGGACGGCGACCGCCACCACCCCGACCCCGGCTCGCACCGCCAGCGGGCGAACGCCCGCCCACCGCGACCGGTGGGCCTCGTCGGGGAGCCGGCCCGTCTCCTCGGCCGCACCCTCATCCGGCAGCGTCATCGCCCACATCTCGGTCCACCATGCTGGCGGCACCGAGGCCCCGGGGTCTGGCGACTGCTGATCCGGGCGGCGGCGCGGGTCGGATCCAGGCGGCATCACAGGCGATGAGCAGGGCGCCGCAGGGCGTCTCAGGCGCCAGTAGGATACCACCGGGTGGTCGGCTCTCCCGAGCTCCGAAGGGGCGTGGCGGCCGCGCGGTGAGCAGTCAGCGAGCGGTCCTCATTCAGCTGCACCGCGCCGTGCTCGACTGCAGCCGGTGCGTCGAGCTGGGCTGTCTTCCCGCCGCCCGGCCAGTGGTCCCCGAGCCGGTGCCGTCGCGAATCGTCCTGGTCGGCCAAGCCCCCGGGCGGGTCGAGGCGGACCGGGGCCGGCCCTTCAGCGGACGCGCGGGCGCACAGCTGTTCCGCTGGCTCGCGCGCGCCGGCTGCGCAACCGATGCGGACGCCCGTCGCCGCATCTACTGCACCTCCATCACCAAGTGCTTCCCCGGCCGCGCCCTCAGCGGCACCGGCGACCGACGCCCGACCGCGACCGAGGTGGCCGCCTGCCGGCCCTTCCTCGACCGGCAGCTTGCGATCCTGCGCCCCGCCGTCGTCATCGCGGTCGGGGGGCTGGCCCACGCCCGCTTCCTCCCCGATCGACCGATGGACCAGCTGGTGGGCCGCAGCTTCGATGCTGACGGCGCCGAGCTGCCCGGGCTCGTCGGGCTGCCGGCCGGTCATCGTCGACCCTGGGTGCTGCCCCTGCCCCACCCCTCGGGGGCCAGCCGATGGCTGAACCTGCCCGAGCACGCTCGCCTCCTCGACGGTGCGCTCGCGATGCTGGCCGAGCTCCTGCGGGTGCGTGGGGCCGTCGCCGGAGCGGTGGCCGGATCCACGTGCTGAGGGCTGCGGACGTCGCGAGGGGTCCGTGAACGGTTGCGTATACTGCCACGGATCGCGCCGGTGACCCGTGCCGACGGGATCGCGCATTCGCACGGGGCCGACGCATCCGGGAGCAGGCTGGTGCCGGGTCCGAGGCGGGGGATGCTCCGTTCCCGCGGGCACGACCCACGGGCGATGCAGCGCCCAGCACCGACCGACGCATCGCCTTCGGCACAGGCGGCATCGGCGTCGCCGCCCGGGCCCTTCCAGGCGGTGAAGTCGCCCGATCAGATCCTGGAGCGGATCTTCGCCCCCACCCCCAGGGTGAGCCCCTCGGAACAGGCCGAGCGCACCCTGCGCCGGCCCAGGCAGCTGGTGTATGTCGCCTGCAGCAATCGGAACTTCCACTGGCGACTCCACCTGACGAAGTACGTGCTCGACGAGGGGCGGGTCCCGATCACGCCCTTCATGCTCTTCGACTACTACCTGCTGCACACCGTGCCCAAGGAGCTGGTGCGCGAGGCGATGAACAACCTGATCGCCCGCTCTGACGAGATGTGGGTGTTCGGCAATCTCTCCCTGGGGCTTCGGGTCCAGATCGGGATCGCCAAGCGGCTGCGCAAGCCGGTGCGGTACTTCGACATCAGCGATCTGCCCGACCGGGTGGTGAGCGTGCCCGAGGCGATGGTGGGCGAGGAGCGCCACGACTAGGCGGCGCCGGCTGCGGGGCCGGGCCGGCGACGCTGCGCGCCGCCCGGGCCAAACGCCCCTGCGCGACGCCCAGCCCGCCTGCACCCGGCGCCGATCGCCTCGTCTCAGTCGTGCCTGAGCCGCCGGCCGGACAAGGTGACGGGCCGAAGGGAGCCGGGGTGAGGGAGGAGCCGGCGGGCAGCCCGCCGGCGCCGGCGGCGGTGTCCGCCCCCAAGGGGCGACAGCTAGCGGTCACCAGCTCCGCCCCCCGGCAGCTGGCGCTGTGGGCCTCTCGCCACCGTTGGGCCCTTGTCATCCTCGCCTGCAGCGGCCTGCTCGTCCTGCTCCATCTCGGCGGCCTCGCGACGGCGCCGCCGGGACTCTATGCGGACGAGGCCTCGATCGGCTACAACGCCTGGGCGGTGGCCCACTTCGGCGTCGACGAGCACGCCGTCCATCTGCCTCTGTATTTCCAGGCCTTCGGTGACTACAAGAATCCCGTCTACGTGTACACGGTCGCGGCGCTCACTCGCGTCCTGCCGCTGACCCCGACCGTCGAGCGGCTCCCGGCCGGCCTCTACGGGCTCCTCATCGCCCTGTTCATCGCGCTGGCCGCCTGGCGGCTGACACGGGATCGCTCCGTGGCCCTGGTGTCGGGGATCACCGCAGGGTTGACCCCCTGGGTGGTCGTCCAGAGCCGGGTGGGGTTCGAGGCCATCTCGATGGTCGCGATGCTCACCATCGCCGTGTACTGTCTCGTGCGCGGGCTGGCCGGACGCGCTGGCTGGTGGTTCGCGTGCGGGGTCGCCCTTGCCATCTCCATCCTCGCCTACAGCACCGGGCGCCTCTTCGGCGGGGAGATCACGGTGGTGCTGATCGTCGCCGTCGGCCTTACGGAGTGGCGGCGCCTTTGGGCTCGGCTCGTCCTCCTGGCGCTGCCGGTCGTGACCATGTATGTCCTCCTGTTCCTCTGGTCCACTCAGCATCCCGGCGCCCTGCTCGCCCGCTACAACACGATCGGGATCGCCTATGACAACCCCAGCCTGGTCACCCTGGCCGACCGATTCGTCGGCAACTACATCCAGTACCTCTCGGTCCCCTTCCTCTTCACCCACGGGGACAGCAACCTTCGCCAGAACATCGGCTTCGGCGGGATGCTGGCGATCGCCACGGCGCCGGCCCTGTTCGTGGGCCTCGCGATCTGCCTGCGGCGGCTGCGCGAACCTTTGCCCCGGTTCCTGGTGCTGGGCCTGCTGGCGGCCCCGGTGCCGGCGGCGCTGACCGCCAACGGCACGCCGCACGCCCTGCGCGCCAACGCCATGCTCCCCTTCCTCCTGCTGCTGATGGCCCTTGGGTGGGGGACCCTGCTGCCGACCCTGGCCCGCCACCGAACCTGGGCCGCCCTCCTGGCCGCGTTCACGGCGCTGGAGCTGAGCGGGTTCCTCTTCACGCTCTTCGTGGTCTGGCCGGCGCAGTCGCTGGCCTGGTTCGACGCCGGCGAGGGCCCGGCCATCGTCCGTGCCTACCACCTCGCCCACGGCCGCGAGGTGCTCCTCTCCGACACTCTGGACCAGCCCTACATCCAGGCGCTGTTCTGGCTGCGCCCCAATCCGATGCGCTTCGCCCGAGACGGGCTGGCCGTCCTCCACATGGCGGTGGTTCCCCCCACCAGCCTTGCCGCGGACGCCGTCCCCGGTGCCCTCATGGTGCTGGCGCCGTCGGACGTCCCTCCGCCCGGATCCAGGCTCGTCGGGGAGGAGTCGGTGATGGTGACGGCGACCACCTACGAGGCGGGCTTCCCGGCACGGCAGCGGGTCGAGCTGGCCCTGATCTATCGCCGCATCGGGGCCTGATCCCCCGAACGGGAGACCCCGCCCCCGGCCTCAGCGGGCGCGCCGTCGCCCGAGCCGTCGTCGGAGCGCCCCGCTCGCCTGGGCCACGCGCGGTCGTGTCCCGCCCCCGGCCCCACCATCACCCGGGGCGGGACAGGGCGCCGGGGGCGGCGCCGAGGATCGGGGCCAAGCCCCCGATCCGTCCGCAGGTCGCGCGGCCGGCCGCGATGGGGCGCGGCTCCCCCTGGCGGTCCCGCGACCGAATGCCGATCATGGGGCCGTGGCTCCGGGCTGCGCTGCTGGGCGGCGGGTGGGCTGGGGCGCACCGGGCGGCGCCGGCCGCCCGCTGACCCACGGCCCCCGCGGGCTGCCGCCATGATCCCGACGCGATCGCGACCCCGGTGGTGGCGCGGCCCGCGGCTGGGACGGGATTGCGCAATCCACGGGGCGCTCAGCCCGGCGGGCGCCGCGCCCGGGACGGGGCTGGCGCCACCTGCCCCGGACGCCGGCCCCCGCGGCGGCTGGGCGCGCGTCGCCGCCCGAATCCTCGCCGTCAGCCCGTTCCCGGCCCGGCCCGCCTTGGTGGTGGGCCTGCTCCTGGTGGGCCTGTGGCTGCGGATGCACGGCTACACCGAGACCCCGGCCTTCGGGGCCAACCAGGACGAGGTGGCCTGGGCGTGGCTGGGACAGAGCCTGTGGCTGCACCACTGGCCGGCATCCTGGTCGTACCTGCCCGGGCACCCGAGCGGCTCGGTGATCCGGGCCGCGAATGGCCAGCTGCTCCCATGGGTGAGCCCGTGGATGGACCACCCGCCGCTGTTCGGCCTCATCGTCGGCGGCCTAGCGGTGCTCGCCGGTGAGCGCACCCCCCTGGCGGTGACGCCGGAGGTGATCCGCCTGGTGCCCATCGCCCTCAGCCTCGTCACCGCCCTGCTCCTGTACCAGCTGGCCAGAGAGCAGCTCGGGACCAGAAGCGCCGTCCTGGCGCTCGCCGCCTTCTGCCTGGCGCCGGCGATGGTCGAGTCGAGCCGCCTGGTCGAGAGCGAGTGGCTGATCGCCCCGATGCTGCTCGGCACCCTGCTCCTCGCCGGCCGGCGGGGTCCGGGTCGGACCGTGCTCATGCTCGGGCTCTGCCTTCTCGCCCCGCTGGCGAAGGTTCCGGGGGTCATCGTGGGAGCCGCCGGCTCGTATGCCGCCCTCACCGAGCGGCGCTGGGTCGTGGCCGCCTCGGCCCTGGCGGCCGCGGCGGGGGGCATCGGGGTGTTCACCGCCTACGGCGCTGCCATCGATTGGCACCAGTTCGTCGTCACCTGGCAGGTGCAGGCGTCGCGACACACCGGCCTCGGCAGCGGCCCGCTGTTTCTCTTCTCGAGCCAGGCCGGCCTGTGGCCGTGGGTCCCGCTGACCGACCCCATCTGGACCATCGGCATGGTGGGGCTGGCGGTGATGTGGCTGCGCGATCCCATGGGCCGCCAATCGCGGATGCCGGTCGCGTTCGCCGGCTACGCGCTCCTCATGATGCTGACCGCGTCGACCGTCGGGGCGCAGTACTTCGGCTGGTACCGGCAGGTCGTCTCGCCGCTCGCCTACATGGGGTTCGGCGACCTGGTCGCGCGCAACCTGCCCCAGGTGCTGGCCAGGATCCGAGCCCCCCGGCCCCCTGGGACGCTGGCGAAGCGCCCCGGGGCGCCCCCGCAGCCGTCGGAGTGATGGGGTTCGATCGCCTGGTCGGTCGCGCTCGCCCCATCGTCCCCACGAGATGTCGTGGCCGACCGGACCGGGCCCAGCCCCGCGGGCCGCCGGCTTGGGGGCGGACCCCCGGCGGGGCCGGGCGATCGGTCCCGCCCCTACCCGCGCCCGCCCAACACCTGACCCAGAAGGCCGCCCCCCATCCCGCCGGCCACCGCCCCCGGCGCCGCCTGCGAGCCCAGGTATGGCTCCAGGGCGTGGGCCAGGATCGCCAGCGGCATCGACTGGAGCCAGACCGGGCCGGGTCCGGTGAGGGCGGCGAGGAACAGCCCGTCCCCGCCGAAGAACAGGTTGCGCAGGCCGGGGACGGTCGTGAGCTCGAACCCCACCGAGCTGGCGAACATGCCGAGATGGCCGGGATGGACGAGGAGACGCTCGCCCGCCTGCAGCTCCCGGGACACGATCTCGCCAGCCAGCTCGACCCACGCCGGGCCGGTGCCGCCAAGCTTCTGGAGGACGAAGCCGTTGCCGCCGAAGAGCCCGGCGCCCAGCGAGCGCTGGAGGCCGACCGACAGCGCGACCTTGGCCCCGCCGCACAGGAAGCCGTGCTGGTGCACCAGGTACGAGGTCGAGCCGTCGAGGGTGAGCTCCACGATCTGGCCAGGAAGCTTGGCCGCGAAGGACACGGTCCCGGGTCCGTCCGCCGCTGTGTACTCGGTCATGAGCAGACCGCCCCCGCCCGCCATCCGCGACACCTTGGCGATCCATCCCTGGCTGGGGCCGACCGCGCTCGACGTCCGCATCTGGATGTTGGACGTCATCCAGGCCAGCTCGCCGGTCTCGGCGATGCAGGCGTCCCCCGGCTGCAGGGTCACGTTGAGCACCGGCATCGTGGTTCCGATCACCTCGCCGTTCATGCCATCCTCCAACTGCGGCGGGAGCCGGGGCCGGCTCCGGGGCCCACAACGCTAGCGCTCCACGGGAGGCGGGCGCAGCCCGCCGGGGCGGCGCCCCGGCGGGGGGCGGACGGCCGGCGCCAGCCGCCCCGTGACCCGGGCGGCTCCCAGGACCCGCCCCCGCCCGGGCCGCGGCCGACCGCGCCGGTCAGAGCCGCCGGATGACGTCGCGCTCCATGGCCGCCCGGGCGCGGGCGACCGCGGGCTGGAGGGGGCGGTCCTGGAGGGTCGCCTCCAGCTGGCGGAGCATGGCGTACACGGCCTTCGCCGCCCGCACCGCGTCCCCGGGATCGATGCCGGCGTGGGGCTGGAGCTGGGTGAGGGGGGTGCCGCGGGCCCAGGCATACACGAAGCCGACGTGGTCCTGGCTGATCGGGCGCGTCTCCTGGATGCCGTGCTCCCGCTCCAGGTCCGCCAGCCGCCGCTGGGCATGGCGGAGGAGGCGCCAGCAGCGTTCGATCGCCGGGGTCGGGAACCGCGGGCGCACCGGGCTCTGGCGCCGCGTGTCGCGGTCCTCGGCGGCCACCATGCTGATGGCCGCGGCCAGCTCCGGGGGCTCCAGGGCGTCGAGCCAGCCGGCGACGATCGCCTCGGTGACGAGGACCCCGTTCTCCCCGTACACCCGGGCGGCGAGCCGGCCGGTCGCCGTGGGCCGGTCGGCCTCGAGGTAGCCGAGGGCGGTGAGGACCAGGCGGTAGGCGCGGAACTCGTGCCGGTACGCCTCGACCCGGTCCCCCAGCTCCCGGTCCGCCTCCGCCAGCGCTGCCTCCAAGGCCTCGACCCGCTCCCGAGCCGCCCGGTGCTCGGCGAGGAGGGGACAGGTCGGGCAGGGCGAGCGGTCGAGCTCGTCGCGCAGCCGGCGCGCCTCCCGGCTCAGGACCGAGAGGCGATCACCGTCGGCGGCCGGGGCCGGCCCCCGCCGGCCCGCCCCACGGCCGCGGAAGTGGTCGCGGCGGGTCCGGCGGAGCTCGTGGCGGAGCTCGGCGGTCACCGCGCCCGCCCGCAGGAAGCGGGTGAGGGTGCGCTCGGTGCAGGCCACCTCGGGATGGCGGAAGCGAAGCGCCCGCAGCTCGTCGAGCTCGCGGGCGAGGGTTGCGCGCTGGTGGAGGAGGTGGCGGGCGGCCCGCTCCCGCTGGTACTGCCCGAAGGACCGCAGCAGCAGCCCCTCGGCGGCCTCGGGTCGATGGCGCTGGAGGAGGTTCAGCGTCATGTTGTACGTGGGGGCGAACTTGGACTCCACCGCCATGTCGTCGCCGAGGACGGTCTCGTAGATCACGCCGAGGTCGACATCGGGATCGCGCAGGATGATGCCGTGGCCGAGCCGGTCGATGCCGCGCCGGCCCGCCCGTCCCAGCAGCTGGGTGAGCTGGCCGCTGCGCAGGGCGCTGAATCCCTGGCCGTCGAACTTGGTGAAGCTGCTGACGACGCACGCCCGCGCCGGCATGTTGAGCCCGAGGGCGAGGGTCTCGGTGGCGAACACGACCTTGAGCAGCCCCGCCTGGAAGAGCCCCTCCACCGTCTCCTTGACGTAGGGGAGGAGCCCGGCGTGGTGCATGGCGATCCCCCGCCGCAGGCTTCGCATCTGGAGCATCGACGCGTAGAGCTGGGCCTCGTCGGGGTCGTCGACCGCGGCCAGCCGCTCCTGGAGCCGCTCGTCGATCCGGTGCTTCTCCTCCAGGGTCGTGAGGTCGAGACCGTGGGCGAGACATCGGGACTGCGCCTCGCGGCAGCCGCGGCGGGAGAAGATGAAGTAGATCGCCGGCAGCAGCGCGCGCCGGTCCAGCTCGGCCACCACCCGGAGCAGGTCGTTCTCGGCCGCCAGCACGGCCCGGCTGTCGCCGAAGCGGCGCTGCTCCCGGCTCTCCTCCTGGGCCCGCTCCAGGGTTGCGCGGTCGACCGCCCCACCGCGGTCGAAGAGCGGGAAGAAGCGGCTGTCCATCCCCAGCCAGATCCGAAGCTCCACCGGGCGCTCACTGCGCACCACGACTTGGACCGGGCCGCGCTCCCGCCGGATCCAGTCGGCCACCTCCTCGACGTTGCTGATCGTCGCGGACAGGCCGATGAACTGGATCGGGGCCGGGGTCTGGACCAGCACCTCCTCCCACACCGTGCCGCGCGGGTACTCGTCGATGTAGTGGATCTCGTCGAGCACGACGGTGCCGACGTCGTCGAGCCGCTCCGGCTCCTCGTAGAGGAGGTTGCGCAGCACCTCGGTCGTCATCACCACGACCTTGGCGTCCGGCCGGATCGTGTTCTCGCCGGTGACAAGGCCGCAGGCGGCCTCCCCGTAGCGGCGGCAGAGGTCACCGAACTTCTGGTTGGACAGGGCCTTGAGGGGGGTCGTGTAGAGCACCCGGCGCGGGTCGCGCCGTCCTGCCGGTGCCTCCAGCGCGCGCCAGACCGCGTACTCGGCGACGACCGTCTTGCCGCTGCTGGTGGGGGCGCTGACCAGCACCGCCGCGTTCCCGCCCAGCCCCTCGATCGCCTCGACCTGGAACTCGTCGAGCGCGAACGGCAGGGTCGCGCGGAACGCCGCCAGCGCTCCCGCATCCGGGCTCGGCCCGGCCGGCCGCTGGCCGCCGGCGGGCGCTGCCGGACGGCCAGCGGCCGCCGGCCCGCCCGCCGGGGTCACGCCGGCCGCATCTCCTGCGGCTCGGGGGCGGGGTGGAGG
>DAHUZI010000122.1 GCA_027306595.1 Candidatus Dormiibacterota bacterium
GGCGCCGGCCAGACGCCCATGGCGACCCCGGCCGCGCCGGCGAGCGCGATCAACCACCCGGGCGGGGCCGGGGCCCCGTGGGGCCCGAAGCCGGCGGCGGCCGGACCGAGCCGTCCGAGCCAGCCCGCAAGGAGGAGGGCGGCCGCGGGATAGGCGGGCAGCACGTACCAGTCCAGCTTGGTGCGGGACGCGGAGAAGACCACGACCGTGACGGCGAGCCAGATCACGGCCAGCCGCTCCGGGCTGTCGGGGTCGCCCAGGACCCGGCGCCAGCTGGTGGCGAGGGCGGCCGCGACCATCGGCGCCCAGGCCCCCAGCCCGGCGGCGAGCAGGGGGAGGTAGAAGGTCATCGGCAGCGGTGTCTGCTGGACCGCGCCGGTCACCCGGTCCACGACGTTGTGGACGAGGAAGGCGGTGAGGAAGTGGTGGGGGTACCGGAGGACCATCGCGATCGGCCAGGGCAGGGCGATCGCCAGCGCGACCCCTGCGGCCAGGCCGAGGGGGCGGAGCCGGGCCAGCCGGGGCCGGTGGAGCCAGGCGGCGTCGAGCGCGAGGATCGCGAGCGGGAGGGCGACCATGGCGCTCCGCTCCATCGCCTCCAGCCCCAGGGCCAGCCCCAGCCCCAGGCCCAGGCGCAGCCCCCCCCGGCCGCGGAGGAGCTGGCTGCCGGCCAGGATCGCCGCCGTCACCAGGCAGGCGCTGAGGGCGTCGAGCATCGCCGCCCGGGTCAGCATGAAGAACTCGGGCATGGTGAGGAGGGCGACCCCGCCGGCGAGCGCCGCCCAGCGGAGCCGCCAGCGCCGCGCGGCCGCCACCGTGAGGAGCGCCGCCGCCCCCACCCCGCCGAGCACCGACGGGATCCGGTCAACGGTGGGGCCGGCCCCGCCGGCGGCCCGGGCGATGACCGCGGCGATCCAGAAGTAGAGGGGCGGCTTGCGCAGCCGCAGGGTGCCGTCGAACACCGGCCCGAGCCAGTGCCGGCCCGCCGCCATCGCCCGGATGAACCCGGCGTGGACGGCCTCGTCGAAATCCACGAAGGGGTGGCTCGCGACCCCGTGGAGGGCAAGGGCGAGCCCCAGGGCCGCGACCGCGGCCCCAGCGATCCAGGGGGTGGGGCCCCGGGCCCACCTGGGCAAGCTCGACCCGCTCACCCGCTCAGTAGGCGTGGCGGTGGAACAGCACCCGCCAGGGCGTCAGGAGGAGGATCTTGAGATCGAAGGCGAGGGACCAGTTCTCGACGTAGTACAGGTCGTAGAGGACGCGCTCCTCGATGCTGGAGGCCTGCCGCAGGTCGTTCACCTGGGCCCACCCGGTGCATCCCGGCAGGACCTCGAGCCGCTCCGCGTACCGGGGGACCTCCCCGCCGAACTGGCTGGCGAACACCGGGCGCTCCGGGCGCGGGCCGACCAGGCTCATCTCGCCGAGGACGACGTTCCAGAGCTGGGGGAGCTCGTCGAGGCTGAAGCGACGCAGGAAGCGGCCGACCCCGGTGCGCCGCTCGTCATCGGGTCGGGTCATGACCGGGCCGGTCGTGGCCTCGGCGTGATGGGCCATCGATCGCAGCTTGAAGACGGTGAACGGGCGGCCCCCCCGGCCCAGCCGGACCTGGCGGTAGAAGGCGGGGCCCGGGGAGGTGAGCCGCACCGCCGCCGCCAGGACGACGACGCAGGGGGCGGCGAGGATCGCGATCAGGGCGGTCATGACGAGGTCGAAGCCGCGCTTGAGGACGAGGTTGCGGCCCACCAGCCGGCTCGGGCGCAGGGAGACGAGCGGCACGCCGCCGACCTCCTCGGCCACCGCCGCGCTGGTCATGATCTCGAGGACGTCGGGGACGACCTTGACGGTGACGCCGGCGCCAGCGCAGATCCGGGCGAGGTCGACGATCGTCTCGTGCTCCCGGGCGCCGAGGGCGAGGAAGACCGTGTCGACCCGCTCCCGCTCGAGCACCGGGGCGAGGCCGCCGGCGAGGTCGTGGACGGGGACGCCGGCGGGGAACCCGGCCTCCGCCCGGGGCGCGGCCCCAGCGTCACCCTCCCCGCTTACCGCCACGCCCGCCACCTGGTAGCCGAACTCGGGGAACATCCGCAGCCGCTGGACGACCAGCCGCGCGATCGCCCCCCGGCCGACGACGAGCGTCCGCTCCACCCCATGGCCGCGGCGGAGCAGCCAGGATTGAAGCCCCCGGACCAGGCCGCGCTCGGCGGCGAAGCCGATCACGGCGACGACGAAGGTCTCGCCCAGGACCAGACGGGAGTAGGGGAAGGAGTGGACTGCCGCCTCCAGAGCCAGCGCGACCACCAGCACCAGCGCGACCGCGCCCGCCGAGCCGATCACCTCGTCGAGGGTCGACTGGCCCCGGCGGAGCTGGTAGCGGCCGGTCATGGCGAAGACCGCCACCCACACCGCCGCCAGCACCGGGAACGCCGCGGCGTAGGCGCCGAAGGCGGGGATCCGCCCGCCCGGGATCGGGATCCCTGAGAGGTGGAAGCGGTAGGCGTAGGCGGCCAGGCCGGCGAGGACGACCGCGGCCGCGTCGCCCACCACCCGGGCCGCGACCAGCCAGCGCAGGGCGGCGCCGGAGCGACGGGCGGGGGCGATCTCGAGGGATCGCAGGAGCGGCCGCGGGGTGAAGGCAGCGGTGCCGCCCACTGCTGACGCGGCGACCGCCCGGGCGCCGGACCGCTCCGGCACCGTGGAGCCCGGTCGCGGGCCCGGCGCGCTCGGGGCCAGGGCGATCCCTCCTCGGACCTTCGGCGGGGCGGTCCGCCCACGATAGCGGCCGCGACGGCCCGGACGCATCACGGGCCTTCCCGTAGACTACCCGGGGTCGGCTCCCCGCGCGCGGGCGCTTCGGCGGCGGGGGTCCCCGCAGCCGGCCGGTCCCCGACGGAGATCCCCTTCCCCATGCCACTGCCGATCGGCCGTCCTCGCCCGGGCCTCCCCACCGCGTGAGCCTCTCCGACCGGCTCGCGCCGCCTTCGGCCCGGACCGCCAGCCCCGGGTCGGCGCGCACCGGGGCGGTCGCGACCCGACTCGAATGGGGCGCGACGGTGGCGATGTCGGTGGCGCTGGCCGCCAGCCCCGCCTACGTCGTCCGCTTCGTCATCGGCCGCCAGCTCCCCACAAACCTGCTTGAGATCTTCCTCGGCGCCGCGATCATCGTCGGGCTGCTCGCGACCCGCGGGACCGTGCCCTGGCGCAACCCGTACACCTGGCCCGCCCTCCTCTTCCTCATCGCCGCCACGATCGAGGTGCCGGTGGCGCCGCAGCTCACCAGCGCCCTCGGCTACTGGAAGGACTTCTTCATCGAGCCCGCGCTGGCCGCGCTCATCATCGCCCAGCTCGCCCGCAGCCGGGCCCGGGCCCGGCTGCTGCTCTCCGGGCTCGCGATCGCTGGGCTCATCGGCGCCGGCGTCAACCTCGTCAACGATGCCAGCCTGCTCATGAGCCACCAGTTCCACGTCCTCACCCCGCCCGTCGTCATCTACGACTCCCCCAACGCCGTCCCCCTGTACCTCGTCCCCCTCGACGCCATCGCCCTCGCGCTGCTCGTCTTCAGCGACGACCGCCGCGAGCGCGCCGCCGCCGGCGGCTTCGTGGTCGTGACGGCGGCCGCGATCCTGCTCAGCTTCTCCCGGGGCGGTTGGGCGGCGCTGGCGGCGGTCGTCATCTTCGTGGCGCTCTTCACGGTCTGGCGCTGGCAGGTGATCCTGGCGGTCGTGGGGGTGGCGGTCGTCGGCTTCGTCAGCTCGGCCGGCATCCGCCGGCGGGTCCTCATCGAGCTCCAGTTCAACAGCAGCCACAACTCGGCCAGCACCCGGGTCGCCCTCTGGCGCTCGACCCTGGGACTGCTCAGCCACCACCCCCTCACCGGGGCCGGGCTGGCCGGCTTCAAGCGCGCCCTCGTCCCCTACCGGGTCGCGACCCCCCGGCCCGCCTCGACCTACGACGCGATCTTCCCCCACAACATCGTCCTCAACTTCTGGGTCGAGACCGGGCTCGTCGGCCTTGTCGCCTTCGTGTGGCTCCTGGTCCAGGTCGTGCGGACCGGGATCCGGGGGCTGCGCACCGACCCCTTCACCCGGGCGATCTCGATCGGGGTCCTGGGGGTGGTGGTGGCGATCGTGGTCCACGGGATGGTCGACGTCCCCTACTTCAAGAACGACCAGGCCCTCGCCTTCTGGGCGATCCTCGGGCTCCAGGCCGGCCTCCTCGCCCCGGCCGCCGCGGCGCCCCCCGCCCAGGGGGCGGCCCCGCCCTAGCCCAACTGCCGGGGGACCACGAGCTCGGCCAGCTCGGCCGCGCCGGGGCGAAGGCTCCGCCAGCTGCCGAAGGGGACGGCGAGCGTCGCGAGCGCGCCGGTTGGGAACTTCTCAGCGAGCCGCTGCCGCAGCGCCGCCGGCCCCGCCCCCGCGAGCTGGCGGGCGAGCTCCTCCATCCCCGGGTTGTGCCCGACAAGGAGGACCGCCCGGTCCCGGCCGGGGACGAGGTGGATCCGGTCCAGGAGGTCGGTCCAGGCTGCGAGGTAGAGGGCGTCCTCGATCTTGACCGGCGCCCCTCGCAGCGACTGCGCGATCGGCTCCAGCGTCTGGCGGGCGCGGAGCGCCGACGAGCAGAAGAGAAGGTCCGGACGCGGTGTGACCGCGGCGAGGTGGCGGGCCAGCCGCTCGGCGTCCCGGATCCCTCTGGGGGCCAGCGGGCGCTCGTGGTCCGGCCGGCGGGGGTCGTCCCAGCTCGACTTCGCGTGCCGGAGCAGGTAGAGGTGCCTCACCGGACCCCAACCGCCTCGTAGGCCGCGATCGTCGCCCGGGCGGCCGCATCCCAGGTGCGCGCCACCGCCCGGGCGAGGCCGCGCTGGCGAGCCGTCTCCCGCACCGGGCCCGGGCGGGCCAGCTCCGCCGCCGCCCGCCCCAGCGCCGTCGCATCGCCGGGGTCCACCAGCCGCCCGGCCTCCCCCACCACCTCGGGTAGGCTCGAGGCCCGGTAGGCGGCGACCGGGCAGCCGCAGGCCATCGCCTCCAGCGCCGGCAGCCCGAACCCCTCGGTTTGGGACGCCAGGACCAGACAGCCCGCGGCGGCGAGGAGATCCGCCAGCTCCTCCTCGGGGACGTAGCCGAGCCGGCGGGCGCCGCCCAGGTCGCGGGGGGCCTGCCGCCCGGGGTCGCCCACCAGGACCAGCTCGCCGGCGAAGCCGGCGGCGCGGGCCGCCCGCCAGGCCGCCACCAGGGCCAGCGGGTCCTTGCGCCGGTCCAGGGCCCCGACGTGGAGGAGGTAGGGGGCGACGAGGCCGTGGCGCGCCCGCACCCGCTCGGCGGCGCCGGGACGGGGCGCGAGCCCGGGCGCCCAGCCCTCGGGGACGACCCGGATCCGCTCGGGCGGAATGCGGGTCAGGCGGCGCAGGTCTGCGGCGGTGGCGGCCGACACGGCGAGGCAGACGTCGGCCCGGGCCAGAAGCCGGCGGGCCGGCCCGGCCCGGAGCCGCTCACCCCACGCCGCCCGCCCCCGCAGCCGCCAGGGGATGCAGTCGTGGACGGTGACGACCAGCGGGCAGGGCGCCCGCCCCGGCAGGCTGGGGTGGACCGCGTGGTAGGCGGCGGGCCGAAGGGCGGCCAGCGTTCCGGGCAGCAGGAGCAGGTCCTGGTAGGCGGCGAGGCGGCCGCGGGCCCGGTGGCGGGCCGCGAGCAGGAGCGGGCGGCCACCGGGCAGGGAGGGCGGCGGACGGTCGGGCGCGACCAGGCAGGCGAGCCGCTCGCCGAAGCCCGCCGCGATCAGGGCCGCCAGCAGCTGGCGGGTGTACGTGCCGATGCCGCGCAGGGCGTGGCCCTCCTGGAGGGGGCGCGCGTCGACGAGCACCCGCCCGCGGGCTGGCCCGGCGGTCAGAGCGCCGCCAGCCGCGGGGTGAGCCCCTCGGCGAGGATGTCGGACTCGAGCATCTCCCGGATCATGGCGGCGAAGCTGATGGTCGGCTCCCATCCCAGCCGGTCCCTGGCCTTCTGAGGGTCGCCGCAGAGGACGGGCACGTCGGCGGGGCGCAGGTAGCTGGGGTCGACGTCGACGTGGGCGGTCCAGTCGAGGCCGGCCAGCCCGAAGGCGATCTCGACCAGCTCGCGCACGGTGCGGGTCACCCCGGTTGCGATCACGTAGTCGTCGGCGGTGTCCTGCTGGAGCATGAGCCACATCGCGCGCACGTAGTCGCGGGCGTCCCCCCAGTCCCGCTGGGCGTCGAGGTTGCCGAGCCGGAGCCGCGCCTGGCGTCCGGCCAGGATCTGGGCCACCCCCCTGGTCACCTTGCGGGTCACGAAGTTCTCGCCCCGGCGCGGCGATTCGTGGTTGAAGAGGATCCCGCTGCAGGCGAAGAGGCCGTGGGCCTCCCGGTAGTTGACGGTCATCCAGTGGGCGTAGGCCTTGGCCGCGCCGTAGGGGCTGCGGGGATGGAACGGCGTGGTCTCCCGCTGCGGCGGCGGCGCCAGCCCGAACATCTCCGAGGTCGAGGCCTGGTAGAAGCGGGTGCGCAGGCCGGCGGTGCGGATCGCCTCCAGCAGCCGGGTCGCCCCCAGGCCGTCGGCGTCGGCCGTGTACTCCGGCTGGTCGAAGGAGATCTGGACATGGCTCTGGGCCGCCAGGTTATAGATCTCGTCGGGCTGGACGGTCTTGACGAGCCGGTTGAGGCCCCCGGAGTCGGTCATGTCGCCGTAGTGGAGGAAGAAGCGCGCGTTGGCGTCGCGCCGGCCGTGGGCGTGCTCCAGGTGGTCGATGCGGGTCCGGTTCAGGCTCGACGAGCGGCGCACCACCCCGTGGACGATGTAGCCCTTCTCGAGCAGGAGCTCGGCGAGATAGGAGCCATCCTGGCCGGTGATGCCGGTGATCAGCGCGGTCGTGGCGATGGCGACTCTCCCGGGCGTCCGCGTCGCGGCGGGCCGGCGCCCCGGGCAGACGGTGGCGCCGGGCGGACGATGGCGCCGGGCGGGCCGACCTTGGCCGCGGCGATCGTATCACCCGGCCGGCGGCCGGTCCCGCGGCGGGCGCCACGGCTCGGGGGCGCGCCGGGCGGACGGCGGATCGGCCTCGGCCCCCCCCTCGCCGGCGCCGCTGCGGCCGAGGCTCTGCCGGGCGAACCGGAGCTCGGCTGCCGTGATCCCGCCCAGCCCCAGAAGCACCCCGAGGTACAGGAGGCCGCCGACGGGCACCACCCAGAGCACGTTGGCGGTGGCGAACTCGACCACGAACGCGGTCATGACCAGCCCGGCCCCCAGGATCGGCCAGCTGGGCGCCAGCCACGGGAGCGAGCCCAGGTGGCGGCGGACGACCAGATAGCCGGCGGCGAGGAGGAAGACCTCGGTCGCGACCGTCGCCCAGCTGCTGGCGAGGTAGCCGAGCGGCCTGGGGAACAGGGGGATGAGCACGAGGTTCAGGACCACGTTCACGACGATGCTGTAGCCGGCGAGCCAGGCCGACGCCCGCTGCCGGTCCATCGCGCCCAGCCCGAAGATGAACGAGTTGTTCACGAACAGGAAGAGAAGCGCCAGGGCCAACACCCTGGCGGCCGCCGCCGACTGAGCGTAGACGCCGACCAGCCGGAGGATGGCGGCGCCGTCGACGCCGAACGCGACCGCCAGGGGCATGGCGACGACCGCCAGCAATCGGAAGGCGGAGGTGTACAGGGTGCGGAGCCGGTCGGGACCCTGGAGATGGACGATGGCGAGCGCCGGGAAGATGGCGTTCATGATCGTCTGGGGGATGAACGAGAGCCCCTCGAGAAACTTGTACGCCGCCTGGTAGATCCCCACCTGGTGGTAGCCGCGCAGCCCGTCCAGGATCAGGATGTCGATCTTGAAGTAGATGGTGTTGAGCACGAAGGCGAGGGCGAAGGGCAGCCCGAGGCGCACCAGCCGGCGCGCCTCCGCCAGCTCCGGGACCAGCCGGATCGGAAAGTAGCGGCGGCGGATCACGACCGCGGCGAAGGCGCAGGTGAACAGGTAGCTGGCCGCGTAGACCAGCAGGTAGGCGGGCAGGCCCAGCCCCGCCAGCGCGACGAGGGCGGTGCCCAGGAGCAGGATCGCCGCCTCGCAGCCGGAGGCGATCGCCTCGTAGCGGATCTCGCCGGTCGCATAGAAGGTGCTGCGCAGGACGTTGGCCAGCGAGGTGGCAAAGAGGAGGGCGAAGGCAGGCCAGAGCAGCTGTGGCAGCGGGGGCCCGCCGATGGTCACCATCACGAAGAGGACCACAAGGCTGACGACGAACAGGGGGACCTTGGCGCCCAGGACCGTCGCCAGGAGCCGGTCGAGCCCGTCACGGTGGCGGCTCCCCTCGCGCAGATAGACGATCTGGAGCCCGAGGTCGGCGCTGATGCTGGCGAGGTTGCTGAGGACGGTGATAGTGGCGAACTCGCCGTAGCCGGTCGGCCCCAGCGCGCGCTGCTGGATGAGGAAGACGATGAAGACGAGGAGCCGCGCCCCGGTCCGGGCCGCGAAGAGGATCGCGGTGTTGCGGACGGTGCGCCGGGCCAGCGCCATCGGCGGCGGCCTCAGCCGCCGCGGGCGGGGAGGAGCCCGAGCCGCTGGCGCGCGCGGTCGAGGGTGGCGGCCGCCTCGGGGCGGGCGATGTCGGCACCGGCCGCGAGCCGACGGTCGATCTCGCCGGGATCGGCGACGAGCTCGGCCACCCGGGCCTGGATCGGCAGGAGGGTCTCGATGAGGACGTCGGCGACCTGGTGCTTCAGCTCGCCGTAGCCGCGGCCCTCGAAGGCCGCGGCCGCCGCCTTGGGCGTGGCGCCGGTGAGGGCGCGCCAGATCTCGATGAGGTTGGCCACCCCCGCGCCGGCCCTGGCCGGGTCCACCATCCGGCCGCTGTCGGTCTGGGCGCGCAGGACCTTGTGGCGGAGCGCGTCGGGGGGGTCGAGGAGGAGGACGCAGCCGGCCTCGCCGGTGCCGGTCTTGCTCATCTTGCTGGTCGGGTCGTCGAGCGCCATCACCCGGCTGCCGGCGCCCATCTGCCCGATTCGGGGCTCGGGCACGACGAAGGTGTCGCCGTAGTGGTGGTTGAAGCGCTGCGCGAGGTCGCGGGTCAGCTCGAGGTGCTGGCGCTGGTCCTCCCCCACCGGGACCTGCGCGGTCCGGTAGAGGAGGATGTCGGCCGCCATCAGGGCGGGGTAGGTGAACAGCCCGGCGCCCACCCGCTCCGCCTGCTGCCCCTGGGCCTTCTCCTTGAACTGGGTCATCCGCTCCAGCCAACCCATCGGCGTAAGGCAGGTGAGGAGCCAGGCCAGCTCCGCGTGCGCGGGCACGTGCGACTGCACGAAGACCGTCGAGTGGCTGGGGTCGATCCCGCAGGCCCAGTACACCGCCGCCAGCTCCCGGGTCTGCTCCGCCAGCAGCGCGGGATCGCGGGCAACGGTGAGGGCGTGGAGATCGACGACGCAGAAGTAGTTGCGCGACCGCGCCTGCTCGGCCACCCACGGGCGGATCGCCCCGAGGTAGTTGCCGAGGTGGGGGGAGCCGGAGGGCTGGATCCCGCTGAAGACGATGGGGCGATCGGGCATGGGGTCGGAGTGTAGAGGGGCCGCCCCTACTCCTTCTCGGTCACCCGGTACTCCAGGTAGGCGCCGAACAGGAGCCGGGTCTGCGCCTCCAGGGCGGGCAGCGCGCTGAGGACCAGGAAGACCACCGGGTAGATCAGCATCTGGAGGTCGGCGGCGCGGCGCCGCCACCACGGCCAGACCGCAGGGCGCGGGTGGATCCGGTTGTCCAGCACCGCCACCGCCAGGATGTTGAGAAGCGTCATCTGCAGGATGATCGTCGCCGCCGTCTCCAGGACGGTGCCGGTGTTGGACAGGCTGTAGTCGTAGTTCAGCAGCGACGGCAGCGAGCCCCCGATGAAGATGAGGATCGGCAGGGTGGCCCAGCCCAGATGGTTGAAGGTCAGCATCTGGAAGCGGCCGAGCCGGACCCGAAGGGGGATCTCCCGGTGGGTCACCATCCGCAGCGCCACGTAGGGGATGTCGGTCACGCCCCAGGCCCAACGCTTGATCTGGTTGTACTGGCTCACCAGGGTGCCGCCGTAGTCGCGGGCGCGGGGCGCATCGCCATACATGGGCAGGAAGGCAGGGCGCACGTGCAGGCGGGCCCCGTAGCGGAAGAACGCCTTCCAGAAGAACCGGGAGTCCTCGGGGATGGCGTCGTCGTCCCAGTAGCCGACCTCGTCGAGGAGGCGCAGCGACATGGAGTAGGCGGAGAACATCACCAGCCGGCGGGGATGGAGGTGGAGGTAGAGCTGCCACTGGGTGGACAGGGTCGCCATGCAGCGCACCGGCGCCGGCACCCGCCAGAAGTTGTTGAGGAACACCGGGACCGGCTGCCAGATGCTGGTGGCGCGTTCGGGTTCGCGGCAGAACTCGTAGGTGATGTGGGCGAAGTACTGGGGGTGGACCCGGTAGTCGGAGTCGAGGTCGGTGACGATCACCCGGTCGGGGTCGAGGCCGAGGCCGTCGCAGGCCCGCTTGAGGACCGGGCCGCCGTAGGCCATCGCCGCCGACTTGCCCACCACGATCCCGGGCAGCAGGGGGTCCGTGATGTGCCAGAAGGCGAGGAACCGGTCGCCGAGCTCGGCCTGGAGGCGAGCGATGTTCTCGCATCCGGCGAGGTCGGTCGTACGGGTGATGATGGCGACGATCTTCGACCCCCTGGGATAGTCGGCCTCGGCCAGCGCGAGGACCGTCGCCCGCAGGACCTCGTAGCGCTCGGTGTAGGTGGGGATGAGGACCGCGTGGGTGACCGAGCTGGGGTCGGGGGCACCCGGCGGCCGCTCCAGCTCGGCCAGGCGGGCCCGCCAGTCCACCTGGCAGGTGGCGAGGAGGATCCCCCAGCCCCGGCTCACGTACCGGAAGGTGTAGACGAGGCGGACCAACCAGTAGCAGTCGAGGAGCACGGCCCCGAGGCCGAGGATCCAGAGGTACTCGAAGTTGGTGGCGGCGATCAGGACCCCGACCCCGACCGGCCCGAGGAGGATCAGCCAGACGGCGGCGCCGGGGGCCATCTCCAGCAGACGCCGGCGCACCCTGACCGAGCGCTCGCTTGGGCCCGTCGGCACCTCCCGGTGGCGCTGGGCGGCCGGGGGGCGGGGATCGGGCAGGACCCCGATCGTGGGCGGGAGATCAGCCGTGGTCATCCACGGCCCCAGAGGCTACCATTCTGGTGTCCGCCTCACGGGTCGGCGGCAGGCATCTCTCGGCCGGCCACGGCCATGACACGGACCAACAACATGTGGCGGACCACCCGCGCCCGGTGTGCGACCCTCGCAGCTGCCATGACCTCACGGCCCCGGCGGCTCCTGAGCCCCCTCGCCCCCATCGCCCGCTCTCCCTGGGCACGGGTCGGGGTGACCCTGCTGGCGGCCTTCATCTTCGTCCACTCCGTGAACCTCGGGACGGCGCTCACGCGCTTCGGGCACCTGGCGGGCGGCTGGGCGCTCCTCGCCCTGCTCCTCACCGGCCTCTCGGTGATCGCCAGCGTGATCGAATGGGGCGCCCTCCTGCGGGGCGCGGGACACAGCCTCAACTGGCGGTTCCTCGGCGGCTGGTACTGCCGCGGCCTGTTCGTGAACCAGGTCCTCCCCGCGGGCGTCGGCGGCGATGCGGTCCGGGCGGTCCGGGTCGGCCGGGTCGCCGGCCACGGCCCGGTGATCGCGTCCCTGATCGGGAGCCGGATGGCCGGCACGCTGGGGATGGCGGTCTGGGGCCTGGGCGGAGCGGTCGTGCTCCGGGCCCTCGTCCACACCCCAGGCCTCGTCGGGTTCGGCCTCTTCGCCGCGGGGATGGTGGTGGCCTGGGCGTTCGCCCTTCGGGCGGAGTGGATCCGCGAGCTCCTGCGATCGCGGGGCCGGCGGCTGCGCCTCCACCGGGTCACCCACCACATCCAGCCGCTCACCGCCGCGCTCGATCGGTACCGTCAGCTCCCCTGGGCGGTCGCCCAGAGCATCCTCGCCGGGACCCTGGGATGGGGCCTCAATCTCTTCGCTATGCAGGCGTTCGCGATGGCCCTGGGGGCCTCGGTGCCCTGGACGGTCTTCGCCCTCGCCCTCCCGATCGCCCTGGTCGCCACCTTCATCCCGATCTCGGCCAACGGGCTTGGGGTGCGGGAGGGGCTGCTCGTCTTCCTGCTGGTCCAGTTCCACGTCGCGGTGCCGACGGCGACGGCGCTCGCGCTCTTCGTGGACCTCCAGATGCTCCCCTTCGCGGGGGTGGGCGGCCTCCTGCACGTCATCGAGAGCCGCGGGGCCCGGAGGCTCTGGCTGGGGCGCCGCGCCGCCGGGAACCGGCCGGTGGGGGCCACCGTCCCCGGCCTCGTCCCCGTGGCGGTCGCGGCCGAGCGGCGCGCGACCGGCCGGGCCCGCGGCTGATCGAGCCCGGCCGGACCGGCCGGCCGCCCTCGACGGGCGGGCCGCAGCGCCAACTCAGGGTCCCGGCGGCGGGACCGGAAGCTCGGCCGCGAGCCGGGTGCGCCGGGCCAGGACCACGCCATGCCCGATGGCGGTGGCGGCGATCGGCACCGCCACCGCCTCCTGGAACCGAGCGGCCGGCCCCCCCGCCATCACGAGGAGGGCGCTCACCAGAAGGGCGCCCGAGATCAGCAGGGTGCTCGCCTTGCCGAACGGGGTCGCCACCAGGGTCGGGCGGCGCCGGAGCTGCGGGTAGACGAGGAGGAAGGCGATCCCGGGCAGTCCGTAGCGCGCCAGGATGAGGATCGCGAACCACACGGGCACCAGCCCGAGGAGGAGGGCGGCCACCGCGCAGCAGGCGAAGAAGAGGGTGTCCATGGCCGGGTCGAGGGCGCGGCCGAGGACGGTCACCGGGCCGGCGGTGCGAGCCAGATAGCCGTCGAGCGCGTCGAGGAGGGCGACCGGCGAGCCGACCGCGAGGAAGAGGGCGCGGCCCAGCTCGCGATCGGGCACGAGGGCGAACAGGACGACCGGAGCGCACCCGAAGGCGCGCAGGGCCGTCAGCCCGTTGGGAGCGCCCACCCGGTCCAGAAGCCGCCCGGTGGGGACCTCGAGAAGCAGGGGGGTGGCGGCCGCCAGACTGCCGGCCACCATCAGCCACCAGCCAACCCCGGCCACCGGCCACAGGGGCCCGAGGCCGCGCAGGTCGTGCCCGCGTGCGACCAGGGCGGCCGCCGCTGAGCCTCCGACCGCGACAACGAGGCCGGCCGCCGTCCAGGCGGCCACCGAGCGGCGAAGGCGCGGGGAGGTCCGCAGCCGGGTCCACGCCGCCACGACGAGGGCGAGCGGGGTGATCGGGGAGGTCACGGGCGAGATAATAGGTTGGGGCTCTGGGCACCCCTTCCGGGTCGCACTGGAGGGCCTGGCGCTCAGGCGAGCGAGGCCAGCCAGGCCTGGTGGAGGGCCGCGTACCGGCCCGAGCCGCCGAGGAGGTCGCGGGGTGAGCCGTCCTCCACGATCCGGCCCCGATCGAGCACGATCACGCGGTCGGCGATCTCGACGGTCGTGAGCCGGTGGGCGATGATCAGGGCGGTCCGCCCGGCGAGCACCGTCCCGAGCGCCCGCTGGACGAGCCGCTCGCTGGGGACATCGAGGGCGGCCGTGGCCTCGTCCAGGATCAGGACCCTGGGATCGGCGAGGAAGGCGCGGGCGAAGGCGAGCAGCTGGCGCTGTCCGGCCGAGAGGCGGCCGCCGTGCTTGCCGACATCGGTGTCGTAGCCGAGCGGGAGACGGTCCACGAAGCGATCGGCCCCCACCGCACGGGCGGCCTGGAGCACCGCGGAGCGGTCGGCGGTGGGCCGGCCGAAGCCGATGTTGTCGGCGATCGTGCCCGCGAAGCAGTAGCCCTCCTGGGTCACCATGACCACCGCCCGGCGCAGATCCGCCTCCGCGTAGTCGCGCAGGTCGACCCCGTCGAGGCGGATCCGCCCCAAGGTGGGGTCGTAGAAGCGGGCGGCAAGCCGGGCCAGGGTGGTCTTCCCAGCCCCCGTCGCCCCCACGACGGCCAGGGTCTGGCCGGCGGGAACGACCAGGTCCAGCCCGTCGAGGACCGGGGCGGCGCGGTAGCCGAAGCGGACCCCGTCGAACTCAAGCTCTCCCAGGCTGGCGGCGGGCCGCCGGGGCTCGGCCGGGGGCGCCACCTCGGGCGCCTCCTCCAGCACCCCCGACAGCTTCTCGAGCGCCGCGCTGGCGGCCTGGAAGGTGTTGTAGAAGTCGGTGATGTCCTGCATCGGCTCGAAGAACTGGCCGAGGTAGAGGAGGAACGCGGCCAGCACCCCGATCGTCATCGCCCCGCTCAGCACCCGGTAGCCGCCGTAGAGGAGGACCACGCCGATCACGACGTTCCCGATCAGGAGCACCCCCGGCCCGAACACGGCGTTGAGGCGGAACGAGCGGCGGTTCGCGAGCCGGTAGCGGTCGTTGATCGTCTCGAAGATGGCCTGATTGCGCTCCTCGCGCCGGAAGCCCTGGACGGCCCGGATCCCGCGCATCGACTCGACGAACTGGACGATGAGGAGGGCGACCGCCTCGCGGGTGCGGCGGTAGGCGAGCGCCGACTGGCGGCGGAACCAGGCCGCCAGCCGGATGAGCAGGGGGAAGCTGGCCAGGGTCACGAGCCCGAGCTGCCAGTCGAGGACCAGCAGCAAGACCCCGGTCCCGACCACGAGCAGCAGCGCCGAGATGAGGTCCTCGACCCCGGTGGCCAGGAGGGTGTCGATGGCCTCGACGTCGGAGGTGAGCCGGGAGATCATGCGCCCCGAGGTGTAGCGCTCGTGGAAGCTCACCGACAGGTGCATGAACTGCTCGAAGAGTCGGCGGCGCAGCTCGAGGAGGACGTCCTGGCCGATCCGCCCGGAGAGGAGCAGGAAGGTCCGGTGGCAGGCCGCCTGGATCACCACCGCGCCCAGCGCTCCGGCGGCGACCGTGATGAGGACGGTGGCGCCGCGCCCGTGGACCACCGGGGGGATCCCCGAGTCGATGCCCACCTTGACCAGGACCGGGGTCGCCAGCCGGGCCAGGTTCTCGAGCACGACCAGGGCGAGCAGGGCAGCGACCGCGGGGCGGTAGGGCCGCAGCAGGCTGCCGAGCAGGCGCCGGGAGCGGTCCCGCAGGAAGAGCGTCGCCGCCTGGGGGAGGTCGTCCTGCTGCTCGGCCGCGACGCCGCGCCAGCTGTCGGTGGTGGTCATCGGACGCGCGCCGCGGGCCGGTCGGCGCCCCCCTCGGCCTCCTGCGCCTGGGAGAGGATCGCGCGGTAGGCGGGGATGCGGGCCAGGAGCTCGTGGTGGGTCCCGACCGCCGTGATCGTGCCGTCCTCGAGGAGCGCGACCCGATCGGCGAGCGCGACCGTCGACGGCCGGTGGGCGACCACCAGGGCGGTCCGCCCCCGAAGTGCCTGCCTGAGCCCCGCCTCCACCCGGGCCTCGGTGTGCACGTCGAGCGCCGACAGGGTGTCGTCCAGCACCAGGACCGGGGGGGCACCGAGGATGGCGCGGGCGAGGGCGAGGCGCTGGCGCTGCCCGCCGGACAGCGACTGGCCCTGCTCGCCGATGCGGGTGTCGAGCCCGTAGGGGAGCTCGTCGACGAAGTCAGCCTGGGCGATCTCGAGGGCGTGGCGCACGGCCTGGTCGTCGGCCTCGGGCCAGCCCAGCGCCACGTTCTCGCGGACGCTGGCGGAGAACAGGATCGGCTCCTCGAAGGCCAGCTGGACCGTTCGCCGCAGGGAATCCAGGGTGAGCCGGCGCAGGTCCACCCCGTCGAGCGTGATCCTCCCTCCGGTCACGTCGTGGAATCGGCAGATCAGCTGGACCAAGGTGCTCTTGCCGGAGCCGGTCGGCCCCACCAGGGCCAGGGTCTCGCCCGGGACCATGTCGAGGTCGATGGCGCGGAGCACGTCGCGGTCGCCCCCGGGGTAGCGGAAGCTCACCTGTTCGAAGTGAAGCCGCCCCGCGGGCCGGTTGAGGTCGAGATTGCCGTCTTGCACCTCGGACGTGGCAGAGAAGACCTCCTGGATGCGGTCGGCGGCGGTCAGCGCCTCCTGGGCGCTGGAGAGGATGAAGCCGAGCGACTGCACCGGCCACTCGAGCTGGATGAAGAGGGTGAAGAAGGCGACCAGGCCGCCGAGGGTCAGTGTCCCCTCCCCCACCGCGAGCGCCCCGATGAGGAGAATCGCGACGATGACGAGGTTGGGGATGAGCTCGAGGGCGGTCCAGAACCCGGCGCTCAGCCGGACCTTGGCCATCGCGGTCTCGCGAAGCTGGACGGCGCCCGCGTCGAAGCGCCCGAACACGAGCCGGCGCCGGCCGAACGCCTTGATCACGCGGATTGCCTCCGCCGATTCCTCCACCAGGGTGGTGAGGTCGCCCTGCTGGTCCTGGAGCCGCCGCGAGAGCCGAATGTAGGTGCGCTCGAACCGATTGGCGAGGATCGCGACCGGCACGGTGCTGACGGCGACCAGGGCGCCCAGGCCGAGGTCCAGGCGCAGGAGGAGGACGATCACGGCAGCGATCTGGACGGTATTGACCACCAGGAAGATGAGCCCGTACCCGATGAAGCGCCGGATCGTGCTGAGGTCGACCGTCGCCCGGGAGAGGAGCTGCCCGCTCTGCCACTGGTCGTGGAAGCCGATGTGGAGGCGCTGGAGATGGGCGTAGAGGTCGTTGCGAGCGGCGGTCTCCAGGCCCACCACCGCAGCCGATTGGACCCAGCGGCGGGTGAACATCAAGAGGGCCTGGGCGATGCCGAAGGCGGTCGCCAGGAGGGCCAGCCAGGCCAGCGCCCCCACCTGCCGGTGGGCGATCGGGCCGTTGATCACCGCCATCGTGACGAGCGGGATCACCAGGCTGGCGGCGACGCCCAGCCCCGCCCCGGCCGCCATCACCAGCAGCTGGGTGCGGTACGGGCGCACGTACCGGCGCAGGGCCCAGAGCCCACCGAACGGGTGCGCAGCTGGCCTACCCATCTCGCCAAGGCTAGCGACCCCCGATCACCCCCGTCCGCCCCGGGGTCGTGCCGCCCCGGCGCAGCCATCGGACGCGGCCGGGCGGTCTCGCGGCGGCCGCGGCGAGTGGAGGAGTGCCCCACTCCGGGCCGGCCCCGCCACCAGCCGGCGCCCGCCGCGCCAGTTCCGGACGGGGCCCCCGGGGCGCCCGCCCCGGGCCGCCGCCCTGCGGCGGCACGCCTACTCCCGCCGGGCCCGCACCGAATAGAGGAGCGGGACCTGGGGGCTGCCGGCCGGCAGCCGGTACACGCCGTTGGCGTCGCGCTCGAGGAAGGGCCAGCGGGCGAACAGGGTGAAGGGGAATTCGTGCAGGAACTCCACCCGCAGCCCGCGGGCGGCGAGGGCGGTCACCACGTCGCCCAGGGGATGCGTCCACTCGCCGGTCAGATTGTGGCGGGTGGGCGCCCCCAGATCCGCGTAGCTGCCGGGGGCGGTGTCGACGACCGGCTCGTCCACGTGGAAGTACCCGTGGGCGACGCGCAGAGCGTCCGCGGCGAAGACGTCGGCCAGGGGATGGAACTCCGCCAGGTAGAGCGTGCCGCCGGGGCCCAGCAGCTGGACGACGGCGTCCGCCCAGGGACCGAGAGCGGGCAGCCAGGTGAGCGCCCCCTTGCCGGTGTACACGACGTCGTAGCGCTCGCCGAGCACGGCGGGCGCGTCGTAGACGTTGGCAACCTCGAAGCGGGCCGCCTGCCCGATCGATGCCGCCAGGTCCCGGGCCGCGGCGATCGCGACCGCCGAGAAGTCCAGGCCGGTCACAACCGCTCCCCGCCGCGCCCAGCTCAGCGTGTCGAGCCCGAAGTGGCATTGGAGGTGGAGGAGCGAGCGCCCGGCGACATCGCCGACCTCCTCCCACTCGAAGGGCTCGAGGCTGGAGCGGCCCTCGCGAACCGCGTCGACGCCGTAGAAGTCCGAGGCGACGTGGATCGGGACCCGCTCGTCCCACCAGTTGCGATTGGCCTCGAACCAGGCGGTCCATCGATCGATCGCCATCCGGTCAGTATGCGGCGGTCCGCACGCCAGCCGCGCCGCACCGGTCGGAGCCGGCGGGACGGCCCCGTCGCACGGTCACGGCCGGTGTCGCGCGGCGCGGGCGCCGCACTCAGGACCGGGGATCGTTGCTTGCGCCAGAAGGGTCCAGGATCGCGCAGCGCGTATACTCGCGCCGATGGTGGCGGGCAGCTGGCGGCCGTGGCCGTGCGCGGCCACGGGCCCCGGCGCGAGCCGCACCCCCAACCGGTGCCAGCGGCCCGTGCGCGCCGCCGCCCCATCGCCCCGCTCCGGACCCGCGGGGCGGATGCTCCCGGCCCGCTTCGGCCAAGAACGGCATGATCGCCCGCCGTCTAGGGCGGAACGGACCCGGCGATGACCGTCGAGGTCTTGGGCAACACCACCGCCGACATCGTGATGGAGGCCGACCGCTTTCCTCCCGGGACCGAGGCCGAGTTCGGCCCGGCGAGCCTAGCGGTGATTGCTGACCCAGCCCATCTGCGGCTCGGGGGCAACGCCGGCCGAACCGCGGAGCTCCTCGGCCGGCTTGGCCTCACGGTCCGCCTGCACACCGCGCTCGGCCGCGACCTGTGGGGCGGCTGGGCCCTGGAGCAGCTGACCCGGGCGGGTGTCGAGGTGATCGGCGCGGCGATTCGCCAGAGCTCGACGAACTGCGTTGTGACCGACGCCGCGGGCTGCCGCCTGTCCTTCTTCTATCCGGGGGCGCGTGAGTACGGTGCGCCCGCACCCAGAGCCGACACCGAGTTCCTGATCGTCGCAGCCTGCCCCTTCCCCGACCCCAAGGGGATGCAGCGCTGGCTGCCCGCCTTCAACCAGGCGGAGGTCCGGGTGCTGGTCGACCTGGGCCCGTCGGTCCTTGACCGGCCGGATCTTGACCAGCTGGATTGCCTTGCGGGTCCTCGAATGCACCTCACCCTGAACGAGCTGGAGCTCCAGGGCCTCACCGGGTGCCGTGCGACGATCGACGGAGTCCACCAGCTCCACGGCGCCGGGATCTCGACCGTGGCCGTCAAGATGGGGGCCCGCGGGGCCCTGGTCTCCACGGCCGCTGGGCGCCTGGCCTGGCACGTGCCGACCGATCCCTTCCCGCCCGGACCCCACACCACCGTCGGGGCCGGCGACTGCTTCAATGCCGGATTCGTGTACGGGCTGCTCGGGGGTTTCGACGCCCCCCGCTCGGCCGCCCTGGGCAACCGACTGGCCCGGCGGATCCACTGCGGAGGCGACCTGGGCCTGGGCGACCCGGGCGAGCTGCTCGCCGGACTGGATGCGGACTGCGCCCACATCGAGGAGGTCTAGACGATGGCCAACACGCTGCCGCGCTGGGTTCAGCCGCTGCTCCAACGTCACCCCGGCGAGCCGCTGCCGACGGCCGATGACCCCGTCCCCGCCTGGTTGCTCGACGAGGCGCGCCAAACCCCGCTCTGGTACCTGATCCGGGAGTCGCCCGAGGTTCGCTCCCACCACCCCTTTCTGGTGTTCGACGAGATTCGTCGCCAGCCCGATCAGTGGCAGGAGATCCTCGATCGGCTGGGTCCAGCGGCCGCTCGGCTCGCCGACGTGATCCGCCAGCGCCGGATCGACCGCGTGGTCTTCACCGGCTGCGGCTCGGCGTTCTTCACCGCCATGCACGGCGCCACCACCTGGTCCCACTACTCATCGCTCGATGCGGTCGCCATCGAGTCATATGAGTTGGTGCACTACTTCCCGCGCCTCGACCCGGACCGCACGCTCCTGGTCGCCCACTCGGGCACCGGCGGCAGCATCGAGACGCTCACCGCGGTGCGGACGGCGCGGCAGCGAGGGCTGTACACGGTCGCGCTGACCAACACCGACGTCAGCCCGATTCTGGACGCCTGCGACGACTCCATCGTGTACGTGACCCACCAGGGCTGCGGGCCCTGCATCTCCGTCGTCAGCACCCGCATCCTGCTCCAGACCCTGGTGGCTCGCCACCTGACCCGCTCGGCGCCGACCGCCGACTCCCTGGATCGGTCCCTGCGCGCCCTGCCGGCGGCCGGGCACGCCTTTCTCGACGGCCCCGGTGACGCGGTCGAGCGGTTCGCTGCACGGACCTCCCAGGTCGAGTCCGTCTTCCTGGTCGGGTCCGGCCCCAACTACTTCAGCGCCCGCGAGGGAACCCTCAAGATCGAAGAGCAGAGCCTCCTCGTGGGCAAGGCGTATCGGGCGGGCGACTTCCATCACGATGCCCTCTCACTGCTCAGCGCGAGGCGGCTGGTCATCGCGATCGCGGCGGCCGGCGAGGCCAACGGGCGGGTGCGGGATGCCCTCCGGGCGGCGCGGGCCGCCGGCTCCCCGACGCTGGCGGTCGAGTACGGCTCCGTGGGCGGGCTCCGCGACGTGGCCGACGAGGTGTGGCACCTCGAGGGGGAGGGTGACGAGTACGTGGCTCCGATCCTGCTCACCCTTCCCTTCCAGCTTCTCGGATACCACATGGGCGTGGTCCGGGGCCGCAACCCCGACACCCTGGCGACCGAGCACGAGAGCAACGCGCGGGCGTGGCTGACGGCGTTCCCGCTGGGCACGCATTGAGCCGGGCGCGCTGCCGTGCCACGGGCCAGCCTCGGTCGGGCCCGGGGGCCGGTCGCGTCCGCCATCGCGGGTCCGTCCAGCGGCGCTACGGTCGGTCGGCGCGACGTCAGCTGGCGCCGAGGACGAAGGCGTTGGGGCGCTGCTGGGCCCCGTCGACGGCGATCGCCGCGCCGTTGATCCACCCGCCGGCCGGGGATGCGACGAACGCAACCGCGCGCGCCACCTCCTCGGGGGTCCCGAGCCGGCCGAGCGGGAACTCGCGGCGCTCGAACTCGCGATAGCCGGCGGGATCGCGGTCGCGGAAGTCGGCCCAGCCGCCGCCGGGGAAGACGATCGAGCCGGGACAGACCGTGTTGACCCGGATGGCGTGGCATCCGAGCTCCAGCGCCAGCGCCGGGCTGAGGAAGATCTCGGCGGCCTTGGCGGTGCCGTACTGGCTCCCGGGCGCCGCCCGGAAGCCCGAGATCGACGCGATGATGACGACGGAGCCCCCGCCCCGTCGCTGCAGATGGGGAACGGCGGCCCGCGTCATCCGCACGGAGTGGAAGAGGTTGAGCTCGAAGGTCGCGCGCCACTCCTCGTCGCTGGAGCCGATGACCCCGGCGCCCCGTGATCCCCCCACGTTGTTGACGAGAATGTCGAGCCCGCCCAGCTCGGCGGCCGCGGCGTCGATGAATGCCGCCGCCCCGTTCGCGTCGGTGACGTCGAGCGCCTGGCCGAAGACCCCGGTCCCCCGCTGGCGGAGGGCGGCGACGGTCGCCGAGACCCCGGCGGGCTCGCGGGCACAGATGCCAACGTGGGCGCCCTCGTCGGCGAGGACCTCGGCGATGGCCCGGCCGATGCCCCGGCTCGCACCGGTGACGACGGCCACCTTACCGGCGAGCCCCAGGTCCACCTCAGCGCTCCGCCCGGGCGCGGCGCCCGGCGGATGCGGGCCGGGGCCGGTCCGTCGGGTGACCGGCCGGGCTCATCGGCCGGCGAACATGGTCGGCAGGAGCGCCAGGGTACGGGTCATCACCCCGGTCGGGCCGCTGGGCACGATCGGCACCAGCTGGCTCAGCTCGCTGCGGGCGCTGCCGCCGATGTCCAGGTGGATCCAGGGGCGTCCGTCGACGAACTCGCGCAGGAAGATCGCCCCCGCCATCCCCCCCGCCTCGGCGATCTCCTCGAGGTTCTTGAGGTCGGCGATGTCGCTGCGGAGGACGAACCCGTACTCGGGGTAGATCGGGAGCTCCCAGATGCGCTCGGAGGCGCGAATCGCAGCCCGCTGCAGGCGCTCCAGCAGCAGGGGGTCATTGGTCAGCGCGGCCGAGGCGGGGTGCCCGAGCGCGTGCCGGGGCGCATACGTGAGGGTGGCCACGTCGACGAGATCGGTGGCCCCGAGGCTGACGGCGTAGCTGAGCGCGTCGGCCAGCACCAGCCGCCCCTCGGCGTCGGTGTTCGTCACCTCGACGGTGCGCCCGTTCATCGCCGTGACCAGGTCCCCAGGTTTGAGCGCGGCCCCGCCGGGCAGGTTCTCGGTCATCGGCACAAGACCGATCACCGACACTGGGGGGCGGAGGCGAGGCAGCATCAGCATGGCGGCGATGACGGCCGCCCCACCGCTCATGTCGGTCTTCATGGCCGCCATGTGGGCGGGCGGCTTGAGCGAGATCCCGCCCGCGTCGAAGGTGATCCCCTTGCCCACCAGGGCGAGGGTTCGATCACTGGTCCCGGCCTGGTATCGGAGGACCAGCATCCGGGGCGGCTCGTGGGAGCCGCGGGCGACACCCAGCAAAGCTCCCATCCCCAAGGCCTCGAGTCGGTCCGGCTCAAGAACCTCGGCTAGAAGGCCGCTCCGCCCCGCCGCCTCGGCGGCCTCGGCGGCGAACGCGGCTGGGGTGAGCCGATTGGCCGGACGCCACTGCAGGGTTCGAGCATAGTTCGTGGCGTCGGCGAGGGCGGCCGCCTCCTCGGCCACCGCCGTCAGGCGGGGATCGGCCTCGAGGCCGAGGAGGTGGCAGTCGGCGACAGTGCCCGCCTCGCCGCGGTCGTGGCGAAACTCGCCCGAGGCGTAGTTGCCAAGTCCGATCCCGATCACGGCCGTGCGCACCGCCTGGGCCGCGGGCGCCACGTCGTCGCTGAGCTCCAGGTCCGCCACGGTCGTTCGGTCAAGGAGCACGGCAACAACCGGCGCCACCGGCCGCAGCTCGCGGGCGGCGAGCTCGAGCGCGTTGCGCAGCCGGTATCCGTCCAGGTCGGCCCTTCGCCCCAGCCCGACCAGGACGACCCTCCCAGCGGCCAGGCGGCCGAAGGTGGGGAGAACCAGCCGCTGGCCGAGCTCGCCGCGGAACTCGCGCCGGCCGCGCAGGTCCGAGATCAAGCCGCCGAGGGCGGCGTCGAGCGACGCGGGCGCCGCGTCGACGGCGTCGTCCTCTGCGACCAAGACCAGGAGCGCATCGGCGGCAAGGGCCTCGGGACCGGCGGTCGCCAGGTGGACCCTCACGGTCGCGCGCTGCTCCAACCCGGCGGGCAGGCCGTGATCCCTCCCGTCCCTGCCACCACGCAGCGCGGGTCAGCCGCACTCATCGAGCAGACCGACTGCGCCCGCGGGACGAAGGCGAGCACGGGGTCCCGAGGGGCGGGACCAGGCACGGCGGAGGGGTCACTGGGGTCTGATAGTAGTGGGTGGGCTCCCGCGGATGGGCAGCCAGGCCGGCACGGGGTCGTCCCCTCGCCGACGCCGGACCGCCAGGGCGCGCGGCCACTCCCGAGCGGGCGTCGCTGGCGCTCGAGGTGGCGGTGGGCGTGGGCTCTTTCGGCGGCCCTCGGACGATGCAATTGGCGGTGGTGGCCACCCGAGAGGCCGTCGCGGTCCGGTCGCTGAGGCGGCAAGATGCGTCAGGAGAGCCTCCCGCGCCCGCCATGAGCCCCAGCGCAGACGCACGGTCTCCGCGACGCGCGCCTCGGATGCTCTCGCTAATGCCGGTCCTGACGGCGGCCGGCCTTCCTCCGCGATCCCGCAGAAGTGCTCCACCCTCATCCACGCCCCGGGCGCCGCCACCTCCGCCGGTCGGCGGACGACGGCGAAGGTGGCTGACCCCCGAGCCCACACACCCTCGCCGCCACTGAATCGCGGCACACGTGGTCTCCACGGCCGCAGCCGATTGGTTCATCCGTCCGGCCGGCGACGCCGGCGGCCTAGGGCCTCCGCTCTCAGGCGTCGCCCCGAGGACGCTGAGCGGTTCGCCCACCTCGACCGCTGCCCCCGCGGGCGCGCCTTCAAGCCTTGGAGCGGCGACGAGCCAAACGCCGGCCAAAACCAGGGACGTCCCCGCGGCGCGGGTCGGCGCCCCGGCGACCAGGCTGCTTGGCTTCATCGGAACCCAGCGTCGCGGCCGAGGACCCGGCACCGGCACACAGGCCCTGCCCGCGTCCCCTCGATCCTGCTCGGCCGCCGCTGGCGAGGCTGCCACCCAAGACCGAGCTACGGCCTGCGGTCGCCCGCGAGCTACCCCTTGGGCGTGCGAAGATCGGCCGGCACGCCCCCCCGGCTCACCGGGTACCATCGGGGCGCGCGTCCCCGGTATCGGTCTGGCGATCCCGCGATTCCCCCTCGCCCTCGTAGCTCAGTGGATAGAGCAGCGGTTTCCTAAACCGCTTGCCGCAGGTTCGATTCCTGCCGGGGGCAGGTCGATTCTGAGATCGAATCCTGGCCGGCCACCTAGGCGACCGCCGAAGGCTTACCCCCGACTTTACCCCCACCGGGGTCGGAATCGGCCCGGAGGAGGGCGTCGAGGCGACCCACGGCGGCCCCGGTGAGGGCGGGGAGGACCGCCGCGTAGGTGTTGGCGGTGAGGCTGATTTGGGAGTGCCCCAGGATGGTGCTCACCGTCTTCAGGTCCGACCCGGCGGCGAGGAGGAGGGTTGCCGCGCCGTGGCGGAGGTCGTGGAAGCGCCGGTCCGGGCAGCCCGCCTCGCGCAGCCGGGCATGGAGCGTATGGGTGACCACGGAGGCGTCGCGGGGCGCGCCGGTCGCGGTGGGGAAGCAGAGGTCCGGGATGGTCGGCATCCAGGCCGACCCGGCGGCGAGGCTAGCCGCAGCCTGAGCGGCGCGGTGGGCCGTGAGGATGGCGGCGAGGGCCGGCGCCATCGGGATCATGCGTCGCGAGCTGGCGGACTTGGTCTCGACAAGCTGGAGGCGACCGTCGACCCGCTGGAGGGCGTGCCGGATACGGACCGTGCCGCCGATGAGGTCGACGTCGCGCCACTGGAGGGCCAGCACTTCGCCCTGGCGAGCGCCAGAGTAGAGCGCGGTCGCGACGATCGGGCCGAGCCAATGGCCCTCGGTGGCGGCGAGGATGGCGCGTGCCTCCTCGGGCGTCATCGGCACGATGGGCGCGACCGGGACGCGCGGGGCGTCGCTGAGCGCGGCGGCGTTCCGGGTGAGTAGGCCCCAGCGGACGGCATCGCCGAGGCAGGTCCGCAGCACGGCGCGCGCGTGAGCGAGCGTACGGGGCGCGGCACCCGCAGCCCGTCCCGCGGCAAGGGCCGCACTCACCTGGGCGGGCGTGAGCCGGGCGAGGCGGACACCGCCGAGGGTGGGGAGAATGTAGCCGTCGATCAGCTCGCGGTACCGGCGGGCGGTGCCGGGCCGGACCCGCGCCTCCACCTGGGCGGTCCACGTCGCCGCGAAGGTCCGTAGCGTGCGCCGCTCGTCGGCCGCCCCATCTGCGGTGCCTCGGAGGAGCACCGCCACCTTGGCCGCGCACTCGGCGCGCGTCTTGCCATAGACGGATTGCCGGACGCGGTGGCCGTCGCGATAGCCGAGGCTGACCCGGCCCTCCCAGGCGCCGAGGTCGGGTCTCCGCCGGATGCTGCCCTCGTGGTGGCCGCGGGCTCGTGTGGTCATGCCGTCTTCCTCGTCGCTCGACGCCGTTTCAGAGCGATCCACGGGAGCAGGAGCCGCGCCGAGGCCTCCTCGGCGCGCGTCTTGAAGTTCTCTGGCGTTCCGGCCTGCCGCCACGGCGGGTGCGCGCGGTTCCACTCGCGCTGCAGGTCTCCCCACGTCGTGTCGGTGGGGCGTCTCAAGCTGAGTCCCGTGCGGGCCGCGAACCATGCGCCCAGCTCAATGCCGCCGTCAGTCATACGCCTCACCCGCTGCCTCGTCCCGGCGACGACGCGTCGGCCGGCCTTGAAGGCGGCGACGACCTCGGCGGGGGTCATATCGGGGTCGAGTTCGAGGACGACCCGGGTGGTCGCATTACCGAAGCTGCCGCGCGCCTCGAAGCGGATGATCCCGCGCACGACGGCGGGCACCTCGCCCGTCAGCACAAAGCTGGTCGCATCGGCAGGAGCCCAGCGGTAGGCACTGGCCAGCTCGTCCGCGCACCGAGCGAGGTCACCGAGGAGGCCGTGGCCGAGAACGGTGCCTGAGCGCGGCGGGGTCGGCCCTGGTACCCACAGCGTCTCGGTGAGGTTTCCTGTGGGTCCCCTAGCGGCGCGTTGGCTGGCGGCAAGGGCGGCGAAGAAGGCCTTGGGGCCGTCCTTGGGGTCGCTGATGTCCAGCTCGTCGCAGTACTGGGCCTCGATCCACGCGATGACGTCGGAGGTCGGCAGGAGGTCTGACTCGGAGCGCAGGTGCTGGCGGAGACGGCGCACGGCCGGCCCGGCGGGGTCACCCAACTCGATCGACTTCGACCCTTGCTGCATCGCGACCGTGACTCGACGGTGGCCGGTGAGGCTGTCTCGCAAGTGGGTGCGCACTCCACGCACTGAGAGTCGTTCCGCGGCCTCCATGGCGTAGAGGCGGCCGAGCGCGCGCTGGCGTCGCCTTATCACTGGAGCGGCTCCGGGCAGTGGCACCGTCCCGATGGCGGGTGCCGCGCGCCGAGGCAGCCGACCTCCGAGCGCGGCCCAGATACCCTCCGCCTCTTGGTAGGTGTCGGGGTCGCTCGTGAGCGAGTGACTATCGAGGTAATCCGCGATCACCTTGACTCGGGCATCGCGGACCGGCTGGCGGGCTCTCGCCATAAGGCGAAGTATAGACGGGAACGACCATAGGCGCCACCGGACGACTCCGCCCGGGGCCGGGCGACTCGACTATAGGAGGATCGCAGTGGGACTCACTGCACCTGCGGCACCCGAGCGGCTGCTCGTCAGCGTCAACGAGGCGGCCGTGATGCTCGGGATCGGCGACACGCTGGCCGGCGAGATGGTCCGGGCCGGCGCGATCCCGACCCTCCGAATCGGCCGGCGCCGGCTCGTCCCGGTCGGCCGACTGCGGGAGATGATCGCGGGGCGGATGGAGGCGGAAGAGGGCGATGCCACCAACCTCGGCGGCTCGGAGGCGCCTAGGAGGGCAATCGGTGGGAACAGCCGGCCGTGACCGTGGGCGTCTGGTCGGTCACGCAGATCGCCGTGAGTATCCAGCCGGCCGGAGCGGTGCTGAGCTGGAAGGTGCGTCCATGATGCTCGAACGCCGCCTCTGTGGTGGCCTGCTCCACCTAGCCCGCGACCCGGACGACGGCGAGGCCGTCGGCGTCCTCTGCCGCGCCCTGGGCCGGCTCGATCGGACCCCGGTGGCCGACCCGGTGCTTGCCCCGGTGATCGCCGGGCTCCGGTCGCTTCTGCGTGACGGGCGGCTGGCCCAGGTGGCTGCGATGGGCACACTCCACGATGCATGTGGGCTGGACCCCCGGACGGCCGACGCGCTGCTCACCGCGGCGGCGCCCCGCGACGAGGTCGTCGCCCTGGCCGATCACCTGGCGACCGAGGCCGAGCACGCCCCGAAGACCCCCCCGGCCGCGGGCGCCCCGGCGTGGCCCACCCTTGACCGTGTCGCTTTGCGCGGGCTCGCCGGCCAGGTGGTGGCGGCGGGCACGGCGCACGGCGAGGCCGATAGTGCCGCGATCCTGGTGAGCTTCCTCGCAGCCTTCGGCTCCGCCGTCGGGTCCGGGCCGCACTGCCTGGTCGGAGCAACCCGCCACGGGGCAAATCTCTTCGCGGTCCTGGTCGGTCAGTCCGCGAAGGCGCGCAAGGGGGATAGCTGGTCGCCGGTGCGGGCGATCATGGCCGCGGCCGAACCTGCGTGGGCGGCGAACCGGGTGCTGCAGGGGCTATCGAGCGGTGAGGGTGTCATCGCGGCCGTCCGCGATCCCACCTATGCGACGAAAGGCGACGAGCAGGTAATGGTGGACGCGGGGGTCAGCGACAAGCGTCTGCTGGCGCTGGCGCCCGAGTTCGCGCGGATTCTGGCGGTCATGCAACGCGACGGGAGCACTCTCTCGGCGGTGCTTCGGGAGGGCTGGGACGCGGGCGACCTCCGGGTGGTGACCAAGACACCGACGGCGGCGACCGACGCCCATGTGTCGATCCTGGGCCACGTCACCGTTGACGAGCTGCGCCGGGAGCTGACGTCCACCGACGCGGCCAGCGGGTTTGCGAACCGCTTCCTCTGGGTCGCGGTGAAGCGGGGCCGGCTGATGGCCGATCCGCCGCCATTTACGGCAGCGGCGGTCGCTCCGCTGGCCCAGCAGGTGCGGGCCGCAATCGAGTCGGTCCGACCGGTTGGGACGGTCACCCGTGACCCCGAGGCGTCGGTCCTCTGGCGCGAGCTCTACCCGGAGCTGAGCCGGGAGCGGCCCGGACTCGCCGGGGCGATCCTCTCCCGCCACGAGGCCCAGGCGGTGCGGCTGTCGATGTTGTACGCGCTGCTCGACCGGGCCACCCGTGTCGGCGTCGCCCACCTGGAGGCGGCCATCGCCGTGCTCGACTATGTGGCCACCTCGGCGGTGGTTATCTTCGGCGATGAGCTCGGCGACCCCGTCGCCGACGAGATCCGGCGCCGCCTGGAGCGGTCCCCCGCCGGCCTCACCCGCACCGAAATCCGCGACGTCTTCGGCCGCAACCTGAGCGGCGCGCGGATCGGGCTGGCGCTGGCCCGACTGGAGGCCGCCGGCCGGGCGCAGCCCGGTCGCCCTGTCGGTGATGGTGGCGGCCGACCGGCTGAGGTGTGGCGGGCTACGCCGTACGACATAAACGACCGAAACGACCAAACCCCGGCCAACGGGGGAGTTCGGTCGTAAATGTCGTTTCGGTCGTACCCCGGAGCGTCGGCGTGAGCGACCTCGCCACGCTCCGGCGGCTACGGGCGGAGCTGACCGCGCGACGGATCGCGGAGCCGACCGCGATCCCCTCGGACGGTCCCGTGCTAGCCGACGAGCTAGCGGGCGACCCCCGCCCCGACCTGCCCGGCTCCGAGCTGTGGACCCGACTCCTGGCCACCGCCCACGAGCTGGACGGCCCCGACCCCGCCGGGCTGTTCGGCGCCCTCCACGGCCTGCGCTGCTGCGGCGCCATCCTGGAGGCCCGCCGCGGCCGCTGGCGCCTGGCCCCCACGCTCGACCCCACCGAGCGCCTCTCCCGCTGGCACGACCGGCCGGCCTGGGGCGCCGACGCCGCCGTCTGGCTGGCCCCGCACCGCGATAGGCTGCGCCGTCTGCTCGACACGCTGGAGCCGCCGCCGTGAGCTGCGCTCGCCGCGCACCGGGGCTCGACCCTGACCGCGTGGTCTTCACGGTCGCCGACCCGCCTCAGGCCATGCCCCGGCCGCGCGCCGCGGCCATCCGGTGACACGCCCACGTCTACCTGCCTACCCGTGCCCGCGAGGCCGTCTGGCGGCTCCACCAGGCCGCCACGGCGGCCATGGGAGACCGGCCCCCCTTCAGCGGCCCCGTCCGCGTCGAGGTCACCGCCGCCGTCGCGATGCCGGCCAGCGCACCCAAGCGTGATCGGCTGACCGCCCAGCCGATCCGCCGGCCCGACCTGGACAACTACATCAAGCTCGCGCTCGACGGCTGCGGCCCGTGCTGGCGCGATGACGCCCAGGTGGTCGAGCTCTGCGCCCGGAAGGTCTACGCGTCCGACGGCCGTCCGCACTGGACGATCGCGGTCGAGGCGGACGCCCCCGACGTGGGCGAGCCGGTCCCCTCCCGGGGTCGAAGCTGTGCTCGGCGCGATCGCGGCGGACAGGGCTGCCGTGCGGCCCCGGGAGTAGCCTCACCACCGTGACCGGGACTGCCGCGGCCCAGCTCCGTCGGGTGCTCGATGCCCTCCCGGCCACCGATGACACGGCCGACCGCGCGGCGCGGCGGCGGGTTGAGGGGGCGATCCTCGCTCTCGCCATCGCCGAGGGCTCCCACCGGGCCGCCCGATCGGAGGCAGCGCACGTGCTCACGGGCGTGATGACGGCGATCAGGCGGGGGGAGCTGACAGCCCGCCCGGAGGTGGCGGACGCGCTGGAGGGCGCCGCCGCGGCTCTCGCGGCTCGACCTGCTTGACTATATACGAGTGTATCAAGGCTACTCTGACCTAAACGGTGGCAGTTCAGCATATCTTGATACCTCGAACATGGCATACAAGCAGATATCCAGCACACAACTGAATGTCTGGGATATTGGCTGCCCGAATAGTAGAACCCTTGCTGGTGCAACAGATCAGATCAGCAGCGGGCAGTACTTCGATGCTGATGGGAGCTTCACAAACCAGTCACTAAAATCTACTACACCCAACGAAACAGGTGGCCCCTATTACTTCTGGGCCGAAACGATCCCGTACGCCAATGATAATGCTGGCCAAAACAATGCCTATGTGCTACAGAATACTGACGGCAACTGTAGCTGTGAGAAGCAGATCTATGTCATGGCCAATACCAATACGCCGAACTATCTTGTTCTGCAGAAAGATGGCAATCTCGTACTCTTCAATGCCGATGGACTTTCCCCTCTCTTCCAAACGGGCACGAGTACTGATACCAACCCATTTCTAGTCATGCAAAACGACGGCAACCTTGTGGAGTATGGCGACAACAATGGCACATGGCAAGCCCTATGGCAATCAGCAACGAACTGGGCATCTACTAATAGTGGTCTGCTCTATGGAGACCAACTCAATGAGGGCTATTACTTATCCTGAATCCACCGACCGGCTTCAGGGGACGGGCGCGGTTGGTGGCTGGTTGGGGATTGAGGGCGGGGTGGCTGCCGGGCAGGTCGTGGCCGCGGGGTCAGGACCGGGTCGTGAGGGAGGTCGCAGCCCACAGCTGCCTGAA
>DAHUZI010000123.1 GCA_027306595.1 Candidatus Dormiibacterota bacterium
CCCGAGCCCCGACACCTACAAGTACCCGGGCTGGGCGCTCGACGCCAACGGGCGCGTGTGGCTCCACCTCGGGCCGAACCTCTGGACTCTCTCCTTGTCCGTGGGCGGCGCCTATGCGCCCGGCCAGGGCGGCGCGATCCCGTCCGCGAAGGGGACCAGCGTGCTCTTCGACGGTGTCAGCGGCCAGGCCAACACGCCGATCACGCCGGCGCTGCCCCTGGAGCTGATCGGATTGGTTCGGCGCGTGTCCGACCCCGGCCAAGTGATCCTCCCCATCGCGTGCTACAACGCCGAGTTGGCCGGCGCGATCTACGCCGACGTCATCACCAGCAACCTCTACGGCCCCGCCGCCGGAAACGGAGTGGAGGCGGACAACGCCTATGGACTCCCGGCTGGGGTGGACACCCTCTGGCACTGGGTCGACGTGATCCTGACCGCGACGGAGCTGTCCTGTCAGGTCGATGACAACGCGCCCGTCACCAGCGCCTTCGCCGCGGCGGCGCCCACGTCGGCCATCTTCTTTGCGGGACTCACCGCTGTCGGGTTTTTCAACTGCTACCTGGAGCGGTGGGCGATCTTCTCCGGCAAGACCATCAGCGCGCAGCATCGGACCAACCTGTACGTGAACTACGAGGGCGGCTCCGCCCAGGGCTATGACGCCATCATCACCGACGAGACGCCCACCGCCTACTACCTCATGCAGGAGACGGTCGGATCGGGGATGCTCGACAGCTCGGGGAACGGCAATCGCGGCGCCTACGGCGGCGGGTTCACGCTCGCGCAGCCCGGCGGCCTGTGATCGCCGACCACTTCCCCGACTCCGCGTTCCCGCCGGCCGACCACCGCCAGGCGCTCGCCGTGCTCGGGACGCTGGGGGCGACGGGCTGGGCCATGTACCCGGACGTGGGACTCCCGTACCATGCCTGGCCGGAGCCCGTGATGGCCGCGGTCCTGGCGGAGGCGCACGGCGCGCTCCTGATCGCGGCGCCCGCCCAGGATGCCTCGATCGGCGACGCGGGCCTGGGCGCGCAGCTCGCCGACGCCCTGCTCGCGGTGGCGCGAACCCTCGGGCTCCCGCGCCCCGTCCTCTCGGTCGACGTCGAGGAAGGGACCTGGGCGGCCTGGCCGGCCGAGGCGACCCGCTGCGCGGCCGCGTTCGCGACGCGCGCCCAGGCGGCCGGGGCCCTCGCCGCGCCCTACGGCCCGGTCGCGTTCGCCTGCCACCTGGCCGGCCTCCCGGCGGGGGGTGGCCGCCCGGACGCGGTCTGGTGCGCCGGTCCGTCCCCGATCTTCGACCGGGAGCCCGACCCCGCCGCGATCCCGGGCCTGCCCGGGGGTCTCTTCCGCGGATGGCGGGCCTGGCAGTACGCCTGGGACCGCTGGGCGAACGGTCTCCAGGTCGACGTCAGCGTGTCGGGATTCGCCCTCGCGCGGGTCAGCGACCCCCCGCGGCCGACGCCCCCGCCGCGGGCGGTTGCCTCGGTCGACCTTTCGCTGGCGGGCCGGCCCCTCCGGGTGACGATCGCGGAGGAGCAGTAAGGCGTCGGGGGCGCACGCCCCCCAGGTGGACGATCCCGACGGGATCGTCCCACGGCTCCCGGTCCACGATCCCCGCCTGGCGCAGCTCCCGGAGGGTCAGCACGCAGCGGGCCAGGCCGTCCCCGGCGCCGGGGTACAGCAGCTCCTCCCCCCCCCCCACCGACGCGGGGGCCGGATGGTCCGACAGGACCTTGGCCCCCCTGCGGGCGGTGGAGGGCAGGAGGCGGGGGCCCTCTCCGGACGCTGGGTCCGGCTCCATCGGGCCGAGGCGGCGCTGCGCCGCCTCGAGGTCGCCGGCGGCCGCGAGCCGGAGGAGCACAAAGGCGAGCACCCACGCGTAGGCGGGGACAGCGAACCGGAGGGCGTCCACTTCCTCCCTACGGCTCACGGCCCCCGTCCAGGACCCGCAGGCCCCCGGGCTCTCGATATATCGCCGTTGTGCGGGCCATAGAGGGCCCCGGGGAGGGGGCCCCGGTGTCATGGGGCCTGGGGGCCGACGCCGCCACCCTCCGCCGGCGACGGCCACCCTCTGGGCCCGTGGGGAGGCCGAGCGCCTGGGCGCGCCGGCGCACGGCCCGCGGGTGCCAGCGCGGCGACGGCCCGAGCCTCCGCTCCAGCGCGGCCGCGATCGTGGCGGCGTTGGCCCCCCGCCGGGACTCCGCGCGGATGAGGCGGTCCGCCGCGGGCGGCCACGGGCGCGGCGCGGGGCCGGCGGGGCGGAGGCCGCGGGCCCGCCGCTCGGCCAGCGCCGCCCGGATGCGGGCCCGGATCAGGTCGCGCTCCAGCTCGGCGAAGACGGCCAGCATCCCGGACAGCGCCCGCCCGCTCGGCGTCGAGCGGTCCGGCGCGTCGAGCGCCAGGATGGTCCAGCCCTCCCGCTCGGCGTCGGCCGCCAGGGAGGCGTAGTCGAGGAGGCTGCGGGCCAGGCGGTCGAGACGGACGACCAGGAGCGCGCTCCCCGGGGCGAGCGCCCGCACTCGGTCGAGGGCCCGCCGCAGCTCGGGACGGTCGCTCCCCCGGCCACCCCCCGCCAGCTCGATCACCGGCTCCTCGAGCCGCCAGGCGCGGAGGTTCCGGCGCCCCGCCTCCCGGACGGCGGCCAGCTGCGCCCCGAGGCCCAGGGCCCCGAGCCCGGCCTCCGCCTTCGAGAGACGGACGTACGGGACGACGGCGAGCCGGCCGTCCGCCCCGGTCAGCGGCGGAACTCCGCCAGCCGGGCAATCTCGGCGTCGATGCGCGAGCCGATGACGAAGGCCGCGTCGCGCGCCAGGGTTCCCTGGGCGTACCGCTTCTCGGCACTCAGGACGCGGAACCCGAACAGCAGCTCGCCCCGGATTCTCTCCAGGGCCTCGAGGGCCTCGGAGCGTTCCACCGCCATCTGTGCGCGGACCAGGGCGATCCCCCGATCGACGTGGCCGCACCACTGGTGCGCCTGCCCAAGGCACCCCTCCCCGACAAGCTCATCCAGAGCCTTTTCGGTGAGGCTGCGGAGGTCGCGGGCGCCGGTCACGTCTGGTCCCCGCCGCGTTCGCCCGCTACGAGCGGTGCACTCGCGAGACTCCAGGCCGCCTTGTTGGCGTGGACGCGCGCCTCCCGCAATGGACTGAGCACCTGGGCGTTGAACTCGGAGTGGCTTCCACCGCCGTTCCCGATCTCGTGCCAGATCCGCTCCCCCAGGGCGGCCGCCATGGCGAGGTTGGAGTCGGCCCGGGCAATCCGCTCAAACATCCGGCGGACGTCGCGCCGGCGGATGGCGCTCATCGCCCCACGCCGGCGGCCAGCGAGACCGCGAACCCGATCAGGGCGGCCGCGAGAATCCACGCCAGCGTGCCCATCCACACCCGCCACGATCCCGGGCCCCCCGGGCCCTCCCACAGGGACATCAGGGGACCCGCCGCGTGTGGTCGGACCGGAGGCGCCCCTCGTAGACGACCCAGGCCACGTCGACCAGCGCCCGGAGCCGGTCGCACTCCCCGCAGCCCGGCCCGTCGTCCCGGGTGAGATGGGAGAGCGGGGTGCGGTGCCGGACCAATGTCGCCACGGCCTCTTCGACCGGGACCCGGCCCACGATGGCCCGACCGCCCGGGTCGAGGATCGGAAGCAGGCGGCTCAGCGGGAGGCCGGTCATCGCCGTCCCTCGTAGGTGGCGACGACCCGGGTCAACCAGGCGCAGACCTCGCAGGTCGGGGAGCCCTCGGGCCCCGAGGCGGTCGGGTGGAAGACCCGGAGATGGCGCCGGCGCGCGTCGCGGGCCGCCATCCGGTTCGCCTCCCCCTCGATGTCGTCGTCGTCGCCGTCCTCGAGGAGGGCGGCGGCGTCCTCGATCAGCTCCGCGCGCGTTCGCATGGCTCGACCTCCGCGGCATCCAGGGGCAGTTCGGTCCAGCGGTAGCCGCAACGCCGGCAGGACCGGTCCAAGCGGTCGGGGCGGTACTCGGCCCCCGCGTCGCCGGCGCCGCACTTGACGCAGCGGCGGCCCGGGTCGAAGCGGGGGAGGTCCGCGCGGGCCTCGGGCCACCGCTCGAAGGTGGACGGGAGGTCGGCGCCCAGGGCGGCCGCGGCCGCCTCGAGCCGGCCCGCGGTCAGGCAGAGGCCGGCGTAGGCGATCCGGTCGCGATCGGCCCAGCCGGAGAGGTCGGCCCGTTCCCGGGCCTCGGCGATCTGGAGCGAGAGTCGGGGGGCACTCATCCCCCCACGCTCGCCCGCCCCTGCTACGGCCGGCTCGCCCCCCGGTGACCCGGCGGTCGCGGGTCGGTGCCGGCCCGGCGCTTGCGCTCGAGGCGGCCGGCGGCGCACGATGCCGGCCAGCGTGAGGGGCACCGGTCAGACCGCCGAGCGATGGTCCCCCGACGGTCTCTTATCAAGACCATCGGGGGCCGGGGCGATCGGGGCGCGGCCTCGGGGGGCCCTCACCGGAGGCCGCCCCCCAGCCCCACGCACACATCCTGTCCGAGAATCTGGCCGCCCGTGTCCTCGACCCGGATCGTGTAGCCGTGCCAGCGAACCTCGCACGCGACGGGCTCCCCGGCCAGCGCGGGAAGTCGGTAGCTCGCCCCGCCGCCCCAGGCCGTCGCCCCGAGGTACCGGTCCTCGGCGCACAGACGCCCCGGCGCCGCCGGCCCGGACACCCGGACCTCGACGTTCACCCCGTACCACCCGGTGGTGCAGCTCGGGGGGGCCGCGGCGGGTCGGGCGGCCCAGTGCATCCCGCCCCAGCCCCCGAGGGCCAGGATCGCCGCCCCGGCGGGCACCATCGCCACTTTCCGCACGTTTGTCCGGCTCCTCTGCGCAGTCCGTGGACAGGTTCAGATGAACGTGTCCCGCCCAGTATCCCCCGAGGACCCCCGGGAGGCAACCCCCGCGGCCGTCGCAATCCCCTCGCGAGAGCCTCTCGGTCCCGTTCCGGCGTGCGGCGGCGGGGGCGTCGGGCCGAGCGGGACGGGCGGCGATCCCGCCCACCCGTACGCGGCCGCCTGCGCCTGCGGCTGGAGAGGGACCGCGACCCGGTCCCCGATCACCGCGGCGGTGGACCTGGTCGAGCACTGGCGGGTCATGGCGGGGCTCCGGAGCGGCGCCGGTGCCTAGCCGCTCCTGGAATCGCGCCGATCGCGACGCCCGCGTCCGCCGCCAAGCCCTCCGGGAGGCCGTCGCCCAGCGGGGGGGCGACCGGGCGTTCACGCTGGCCCGGCTCCGCCGCGAGGCGGCCCAGCTCCACCCTCTCCTCGATCCGGTGATCGCGCGGGCCATCTGCGTCGACCCGGAGGACGGCCTCGGGCTCACGCCGACGCGCGCCGCCTGGCGCCGGGCCGTCGAGCGGGCCATCCCCGACGACCATCCGGCCCACCGCGCCGCGGCGATGGCGGTGTGGGCCGGGCGGTCCCGTGACCGCCGCTGGGGCCTCCCCGAGCGCCAGGTGGCCCGCACGGCGCGGGTCAGCAAGACGACCGCCCACCGCGCCCTGGAGGCGATGCACACGGCCGGGTGCCTGTGGCGCTCGCGGCCCCGCTACGACCCGGCGACGGTCTTCCGTCCGGGCCGCCGGCCCCGGTACCGCACCGGCACGGTCTGGCCGATCGCGCCGACCGTCGCGGACCTCCCGCGCGACGCCCTCTTCCGCGCCACCGCCTTCTACCGTCTGGCGGCGTTGGGCTGGAGCAAGCGGCACGCGCGGGCGCTCTGCCATCAACGCGACCACGCCGCCATCTACCGAGCCCTCCGGGCCTCCGCGCGGGGCGACTCCGGGCCGCGCCCGGCGCCGGCGCCCCGTCCCGCCGGCGATCCGGTCCCCCTCCGCCAGGTCCTCATGGGGGCGGCCGACGCGCTCTACGCCGCCGCCCACCGGGCGCTCCCGCCGTCGACCGTTCCCCTCCCCCCGTGGGCCCGCCGCGCGCCGCCGTAGGTCATGGACCGTACCCGGAACGTGGTGTCTATATCACTGTCTGTAGATCATGAAGAGGAGTCGGGATCGCGACCGCGATGAGGTATCCCCAGGACCACGCCCCCCTCCCCCCGCCGCAATGGTGCTAGGGTTTCCGTGCGCCCCGGCCCGCCCTCTCATCTGGGGGCGGAGTCGCGGGGCGGCGGGGAGGACCCAGCCCGTGACGCACCCGACGGTGCCGACGCGGCGCACGTATGCCGGCACGTGCGTCGAGTGTCAGCGGAGCTTCACGCGCCGCCTCACCCGCGCGGACCGGTGGTCCTGCCCGTACTGCGGGACATGGCAGGCGGGGCCGGGGGCGGTGCACCGGCGCCTCGAGCGGGACCGGGCCCGACGCCTGGCCCACCGCGAGGCCCAGCGTCGCTACGCGGAGTCGGGGTCGTGACGGTCCGGACGTCGGTGCATCGGACGCACCCGGGGTCCCTCCCTGCGGCGCTCACCGCGGCCGCGCTGCCGCCCGGCTACCGGTCCGCGGGGCAGGTCGCGACCGCCAATGTGGTGGCGCGGGAGGCCCGCGTCCTCGGCGTCAGCCCGCGGATCGCCGTGGCCGATGCGATCGTGGAGAGCGGCCTCAACCCGCGCGCCGTCGGAGATCAGGGGACCAGCTTCGGACTCTTCCAGCTGCACCAGGGCGGGGAGCTGGGAGCCCTGACGAAGGCCCAGGCGTTCACCCCGTTGACGAACGCGCGCGTCGCGCTGTCGGAGTTCCGGACCGTGCAGCGGTCGACGCCCTCCCTCCTTCGGAATCCCGGGGCGCTCGCGGCGACGGCGCAGCGGCCGCAGCTGCTCACCGCGGCCGGCGCCCCGACGGCCAGCCCCGCCGCGAGCGCCTACGCCGCCAAGGTCAATCGCGTCTACGGCGAGCTCGGCCGGGTGCCGGCCACCGGGCCGCGCGCGACCGTGCGGACCAGCAAGTCGACGGGAAGCGGTGGGATCAATATCCTGCCCTTCATCGAGCTCAACCCATTCCTAGCCTTCGGTCCCGGCGGCGCCGTCACGGGGAAGGTCGTCGCACACTCTGCGATCAGCGCCGCGCAGAAGGCCGGACAGGTTGCCGGGGCAGCGTCGGCCGCCACCGTCATCGGGGCCACGACGGCCGCGGATGCGGCCGCGAAGGGCATCCTGGACAGCCAGCTGAAGCCCTGGGCCAAGGCGCACTTCTTCGAGCTGGTGACGGGCGCGATCGTGGCCGGCATCCTGCTCGAGGGACACAAGGGCGGCAAGGGGATCACGCTCAGCCTGCCCAGTGGGGGGAGTGGGTCGACGGCCACCGAGAGCGAGGCCGCAGACGCCACGCCGGCGGAGACCGGGGCGCCCGCCGCCGCGGCGGCTCCCTCGGTGCCCGCCCCGTCGCCGGCATCCGACCCCGATGCCGGCCCGCGCGCGGCCACGGTGAGCGCCCTCCGGACGATGGGATACTCCGCTCCCCAGGCCCGGACCGCGGTCGACGCGTCGTGGCAGTCGGGGATGGGGACCGAGGCTGGCACGGCGGCCGCGCTCCAGGCGCTCGACCGGCCGCCGAGGGCCGCGCGCCCAAAAGCGCCGGCACGGGCCGAGCCGGCGGCGCCTCTCCCGTCGGAGGCGGACCGTCCGGAGCCCGAGGTCCTGGGGCGGGGGCCGGTCCGGCTGCCGGAGGACCTGGGGCCACCGCGCCGGTCGCGGGAGACGCGTCGCTCGCGGACGCGGCGGTCCTCGCCGCGTGAGGCGGCGGAGCAGGCGCAGCATGACCAGGCGGAGCGCGAACTGGCGGACTACCGGCAGCGGGAGATGACCGCGCTGCGCCAGGCGGTGCTCGCGCACGGGGGCATCCGCACGTCGTCGGCGAGCCGGGACTACGACGCCGACCGCCTCCCCTTCTACCTCCGCCGGCGCCGGGGACAGCCGCTCGATGCCCTGGCGCAGGAGATGGGGTACGGCTCGGCTGACCACCTGGTCCGCGCCCTGAACGGCGAAGACGGCGATCTCGGGGCGGCCGCGTGAGTGACTGGCCGCCGCACGAGGTCATCGGCGGAATCGACCAGCTGGTGCGCCGGCTGATCGGGGATCGGCTGCCGCCCCAGGACGCGGACGATTTCGCGCGCGACGCGGCCGCGGGCGCCCCGGCCGGGATGACGCTCCCGGTCGCGGTGGCCTACGCGGCGGTGGCCGCGTCCTATGCCCTGATCCGCCTCCCCCAGCTGCGGGCCGACGAAGCCGCCCGGGAAGCCGGGAGCCGCGGGTGACCGCGCCGACGCTGACGGTCGACCGCCGCCCGACGGCGATGCCGGAGGGACCGCCGCCGGCGCCGGGCCAGGGGCTCCCGGGTCAGGGCGAGGGCGCGGGCGCGGCGCCGGCCCCGGAGCCGTCGCACGATCTCTCCGACTGGTGCGTCACCGCGGTCACCTGGGGCGGGAGCTGGGTCGCCGACCTGACCGGCGATCCGACCATGCGGGCCAGCCGCTTCGAGCTGACCACGCTGCGGGCGGTCAGCCGCAAGCTCGAGGACCAGGGGGTGCTCGCGATCCCCGGCGGATGGACCAGCCGCCGGGTCCTGATCCTCGCGCTCCTGGTCCTGGTCGGCGCGATGCTCCTGGTCCGGGCCGCCCGCCTGGCCCGGCGCCGGCCGCCCCGCCCTCGGGCCACCCCCGACGAGCCGGCGGCCGGACCGCCGGCGCCCACGCACGAGACGCCCGTCCGCCAGCCCCACGTGGTCGGCGACGGGGTGGCCCTGTAGGAGGAGGCACGATGGAGAAGCCGACCGAGGACCCGCTCGACCGTCTCATGGCCGACGCCGGCGCGATCGTCACCGAGGCGATGGGCCTGCCCGAACCGCGCGAGCCCGACCCCACGGCGGCGGCGATGCTCGCGTTCTTCGAGGCGCGGCTGCCCTCGGAGGGCATCGTGGCCGAGAGCGTGCGGGCCACCATGCGCGGCATCGCCGGGATGGTGCCGCCCCCGAGCGACGACCCCGACGAGGCGGAGCGGGAGCGGGCGAACGTCTGCGACCTGGTCGGCCGGCTGATCGACATCTACGGCCTGTTCCCGGACGAGGTGTTCCCGGGCGCTGAGGAGGGTGACGACGATCACGACGAAGAGAGCAGCGACGCGAGCGAGGACGGGGATCGCTGGGGCCCCGCCGCGGCCGCGCCCGTCCTCGGCGGCGACACCGTCCCCGGACCCGCCCTCTAAGGCGGCCGCGGCGCCGGCGCTCCGGCTGGGGGCCTTCGAGCACGCCCTGTGGGTGGCCGCCGCGCGGCATGGGAAGACGCGCGCCATCACCGAGGCGGTGCTCGGCGCGCGCCTCGAGTCGGTCGTCATCATCGATACCCAGCGCCAGGACTTCACCGGGCCGGCGTGGGCCACCTGGCCGCGGGGCGAGAGCCCGGAGCCGATCTGGACGGCTCCCCGTTACATCTGGCAGCCGCCGATCTGGTCCATCAGCGCCCGGGTCGATGGCGGCCCCTGGACGCGCGGGCTCCAGCTGCTCGAGGCGGGGCGCCTGGCGGACCCGGCGCACCCGGCGCGCGGCGTGACGGTGGTCGTGGACCAGGGCGCCGACTGCCTGAAACCGGGCCTCCATCCCCTGCTCCAGGTGCTCGTCCGCCAGGGCATGGCGCGCGGCTGCGGCCTGTGGGTGGGCACGCAGGGCCCCTACGAGGTCGATCCCCAGGTCCGGAAGTCGGCCCTGCACCGCTTCGCGGGCCGGGTGGCCAGCGCCCAGGATCGGGGCATCCTGGCGGCCGACTGGCAGTGCGAACCGCTGAACCGGGTCCTCGAGCACCCGCCCCCCTACGGCTGGTATGCGATCCCGCTGGGGGCGGCGGAGCCCATCGGTCCCCTCGACTTCGTTCGTCTCCGGGTGCGGCCGGGAGCCCGGACGACCCGGGCCGCGGGCAGCGATCCGACCGCGCCGTCGGTGGCGCGCGAGCCGCAGGAAATCGGCGCGCCGCCCGGTCCCGCTGATATCAGCCGCACGGGCGACGCGGCCGTTGCCGGGGGGGCGGGCGCGGCGGTGTAGTCCGGGGGACCGCGCCGGTGGCGGCGCCGATGGAGGGTCCCCGTGCCGCCCGAGTTCACCTCGATCCACTGGTGGGTCGCCATGTTCGTGGCGGTCCTGGTGATCCTCTTCGTCGCCCGCCAGGTCATGGCGCGCGTCCCCGCGTCCGCGCCCGTCCTGGGCGCGGCGATCGGCTGATCCCGACGTGGGCAGCAACCGCTCCTACGTCCCCCTCGCGCTCCCCCCGGCCTACCGCCGCCTGGAGCACGTCGAGGGCACGATCGCCTACGCCCCCGGGGCGACGGCCAATCCCCTGCCCATCGACCCGACGGACCTCCTGCTGGGGCTCCAGCTCGATTTCAGCGGGACCCTCAACAGCGGGGCCACCCCGCCCACGATCACGTCCGGCACCGGCGCGCCCTACAGCCTGATCAGCAACGTCACCCTCAACGTCGGGACCCTCGGGCGGACGGTCAACCTGTCGGCCTACCAGCTGAACCAGATCGAGAAGTCCCGGCACCTGGACCTCCAGGACGCGCCGGTCTTCCCGATCCCCGCCGCCAACGCGACGGCGACCTGGACCTTCAGCCTCTACATCCCGGTCTGCCTGAACGACGGCGATCTCTACAACGAGCCCTCCGACCACACCGGGGCCATCTACACCGGCGACCCCGACGTGCCGGTGACCGTCAGCGTGACCTTCGCCGCGCTCACGGCGGTCTTCGCGGCGCCCGGGACGGCCAGCTTCACCGCCTCGATGCTGACCGTGACCTCGCACAAGCTCCAGACGCCGGTCCCCTCGGTCGACCCCCAGCTGCTCGGGGTGATCAGCTGGTACCAGCAGCTCATCCAGGAGACCTTCGTCACCAACCTGGCCGCGGGCCCGCTCGACTACAAGCCCCCGACGGCGGACCTCCGGGTGTACCTGCGGCTCTGGACCTTCGCGGCCACCAACGCCGGCGTCTTCACCTACGGGGGCGTCACCACCTTCGACGTGACCCTCCAGGACATCGTGGACTGGTTCAAGACGATCGGCGAGTACACCTGGCTCCAGTCGGCGCTCCGGCGCTACCGGCAGGCGCTCGCCGGCGGGACGTACGTCCTCGACCTCTCCGGCAGCGGCACCCGGGACCAGTGGCTCGACGTGGCCGCCATCACGCTCTTCAAGTGGACGCACACGATCAACGCGACCCTGGCGGGCGGCACGCTCGCGGGCTGCTCGCAGACGCTCCGGCCCAGCCAGCTGGCGCGGCCGTGGCTGGCCCAGGCGTCCAGCGCGGTCGACAACGCCGCGGTCGCGGCGTAGGCGGGGATGTCCACCATCCGCGGGGGCCCCGTGCCGCCGGGCGGCACGATGCTCCCCGTCTTCGAGGTCTTCAACCCCGCGGCCTACGCGGCGTCGGCGTCGCGCATCCTGCCCGGCGCGCCCTCGGCCGCGTCCGCGATGGCGCCGAACGGGACGCTCGGGACGCCGGCCCTGGGGGCGCTCTTCGTCGCGGCCGGGCTCATCTACTACTTCGGCCGACGCGGGGAGGCGGTCGGGTTCCGGCGCACCGGGCATCGGATTGCGGTCGACGCGTCGGCCACGGGCTGAGGCGTGGACGCCCCCGCGCGGGACGTGGCCCTGGTGGTGTATGTGGCGCTGATCGCCGCGGCGGTCGGCGTGGCCGTCGGCTCCGCGACCGCGCGCGCCCGATCCGAAGTCCCGTGCGCGACGTGCGGGCACCCCACGCCCTCGGGCCCGCGTCCCCGTCCCTGCCCGGTCTGCGGCTACACCATCGCCGGCTCGAAGGAGGTTCCCCGTGCGGACGGCTGACAAGCTGCTCGCGATCATCATCGCGGGCCTGTTCTTGGTGATGTTCCTCAACCGGGGCGGCTTCGGCCTCGGCGCGGGCCCCACGGGCGCCTACATCAATGCCGGGTACCAGCGCGCCGCGGGCTGATGACCGTCCTGCTGTTCCTGGTCATCATGATCGCGGTCTTCGTCCTCTTCTCCCAGCTGCTTGCAACGCCCAAGGGAGGCTGACGTGCTCGAGAAGGCGGTCCTGGTCGCCGTGGTCCTGTTCGTGGGCCTGGCGCTGGACGCGCGCGCCAACGGAAAGACGTTCCAGCTCAACGTTCTGAGCCCGACCCAGCTCCGCGCCCCCAAGGCGACGGGCTGACCGTGGCAGCGCGCGCGGCCCGATCGGGACGCCCCGCGCCGTCCGCGCGCCGGGCGGCGGGGGCGATCGGTGCCCGCGTTGCAGTCCGGCTCAGGATGATGCCGAGGGCGAGGCCCACGAC
>DAHUZI010000133.1 GCA_027306595.1 Candidatus Dormiibacterota bacterium
CCAGGAGAATGCCCGGGCGCTCTGACGGCAGAGGCGCCTTCAGTGGGATCCGCTCCAGGAGCGGTCCAACTGGCGCGGCGTGGGCCCCGACTGCCATGGCAGCTCAGGGCTGCGGCGCCACGTCGGCCCGGAGGGCGGCCAGCTGCTCCGGCCTCGCGCGGACTAGGGGGGTCAGGAGTGGCACGGTCTGCAGGCCGATCAGGAACTCATCGGGGGCGCCGGCCGCAAACCAGGGGAACCCGCGTGGCCAATCCGGCGACCGCGGGCCCAGCGCGACCACCTGCGCCGCATCGCGCAGCTCGGCGTCGGTCGCTCCCGCCACTAGCGCGGCGAGCTGACCAAGGAGCTCCGCGAAGGCTTCGATGGCAAGCCATGCCTCGGCCGGGCGCCCGTGGACGGTCCATTCAGCGAGCCCGAAGGCCCCCTCGAGCTCCATGGCGTCCCCGAGCTCGATCGGGGGACCGGCAGCCCCGAACGCCGCTCGGCGCAGTTCGCCCAGGTCCTCGCGCACGCTGTCGAGAAGCTCCTCGGCGTCTGGAGGGTTGCCGGTGGCGAGGTCTGGATGGGTCGGAGCCCAGGCCCTGAGATTCCTGCGCAGCATCGGCAGGAGCGGGGCGAGGCCGTCCGCCTCCCCGCCGGCCGCGGCCCAGCTGGCCGCCTTGACCCAGCCGTCAACCCATGCCGCGCGGTAGGTCGGGACCGGCACCATCAGGCCCCGGCCGAACAAAATCAGGGGCGCCCAGGGGAGGCCGCGACGGTTGCGCGCGAGCCTCGACCAGGCCGCGAGGACCTCCGCCGTCCCGGTCCCGTACTGAGACCCCCACCCCTTGCCCGTGCCCCGCCCAGGCCGGCGGTGGGGGACAAGGGCTAGCTCACGGGCTCGCCGAAGCTGCCGCAGCGTCACCGAGGCGCCGAGCGCCCGCACCTCGTCGAGCACTGCGGCCTCAGCCGCGGACGGGTCCGGGCTGCCTCGCACTCCCCGATTCTAGTACTCCCCGTGTCGAGGCACAAGTGGCCGAGGAGGCGGGTGTGGAATGCCCGCATGACGTCCCGAACCGTCCGGCTCACCGCCGATGAAATCGGAGTCCTCCGGTCCGCGGCCGCGCGCCGAGCATGCACTCCTGAGCGCGTTCTCCTCGAGGAGATCGTCGAGGTCGCCGACAAGATGGTGCAGAACCTCGCCGCCGCGGACCTCCGGCGTCTTCGGGCGTTGCGTCGAAAGCTGGCGGCATCGGATTGGGGACGCACCAGTGCCTGAGCCCCGAGAGCCGATGGAGCTGCCTCTCCCCCCCGACCTTCGCCGCGTCCTCCGCGGCCTCGGGAACCACGGCCCTGCCAGCCGGGTCTTTCGGGGGCTAGAGGGCACGTTGCAGCGAGCGGCGGTCGAGGCCGTCCGCCGTCTGCGCACTACCAACGCGCCGCGAGAGCCACGACGGTGAGCTTCGCATTCGACCGCGACCGCTTCGCTGCGGCACTCCTCGCTCGGGGCCTCGGGCACGCCGACGTCGCCCGCCTGGCTGGGATCGCCACCTCGACCGTGGCGGCAGCCGCCTCCGGCCGGCCGGTCGCACCCGGAACGGCCCGGCGCCTCGCGGCCGCCCTGGCCAAGACCCCTGAGCTGGAGCTGATGGCGACGCTCGTCGGCCCGGCCACAAACGGCGAAGCCACCGCCCCTCAAGCGGTGGCTTCGCACATGGAGGCGCTCAGTGCACGAGCCGCTCCACGCGCATAGCATAGCGGACCCCGCGCAGACGGGCAGGGGGCCGCGGTCCAGCGCCGCCCTATATCGCCGTCTCGCGGGCACTCTGGCCCGCGGCTTCCTCAACGGGAACCAGGCGCACCTGGGGCTGATCGCTAACGCGACCCGCCGCCTGGCGGGGCTCGGCCTGGGCGGCGATGAGACGGCAGGCGCCGTGATCCGGGCCATATCGGAAATCCTGAAGGATGGGGGGCCCTTCACGGAGGAGGAGCTCTCCCGGCGTTCGAACGTCGACCACAAGAGGCTCGCGCGCCTGCGCCGGAACGGGCGCGAGATGGGCGCGCTCGAGCCGCTTGTCGAGGAGGTCCTCGCGCGGGCCACGCGGACCATCCCGGTGCCAAGGGTCGCTGGGTCGACCCCGCGGACAGCTGGCGGACGCGATGCGGCGAGTGACCTGGTCGCCCTGGCCCGAGCCGATGGCGTCGAGACGTTTACTTATCAGGGGGACCCGTACGTCAGCCTGCACGTGAATGGGCACGTCGAGACGCACCCGTTGGGGCTAAGGAGCCCGGCCCTCCGTGACTACCTCCTGCGGCTGTACCGGTCGCGCCACGCCCGCTTGCCGGGGAGGGAAGCGGTCGCGGGGGCTGTGGAGGCGCTCGCCGCGGATGCCCGCTGTGGCGAAGTGGAGCACGCCGTGTTCCTGCGCGTCGGCGCTCTCCCGGATGGCCGCATCGCGATCGACCGCGGTGATGCCAGCTGGACCGCGATCGTGGTCGGGGCGGCTGGCTGGGAGGTGGTCCCTCACCCGGTCCGGTTCCGCCGACCACGCTCACTTCTGAGCCTGCCGATGCCGGAGGGTGGGGGCTCGATCGATGAGCTTTGGGCCTTCCTCAACTTGGGCTCGCCCTCGGACCGCTATCTCGTCATGGTGTGGCTGGTGGCGGCGCTGCGCCCGGTCGGCCCGTATGGGGTGCTGCTCTTCCACGGGGAGGCGGGCACAGCCAAGAGCACGGCCACGAAGATCTGCCGATCGCTTGTGGACCCCTCAACGGCGCCGATGCGCCACCTGCCAAAGGACATCCGCGACCTTTTCGTCGCGGCGCGCGCGAACCGGTGCCTGGCGTTCGACAACGTGAGCGCGATCCCGCGCGAGACGAGCGATGCGATCTGCCAGATCGCCTCCGGCGGCGGCTACGCCACGCGCGAGCTCTACTCCGATAACGACGAGGTCGTTCTCACTGCCCAGCGACCGGTGATCATCACGTCAGTCGAGGAGGTGGCACGCTCGGGCGACCTCCTCGAGCGCTCCCTCCTGGTCGAGCTGCACCCGATCTCACCGGAGAATCGCCGAACAGAGAAGCGCCTCTGGCGGGACTTCGAGCAGGCGCGCCCAAGGCTGCTTGGCTCGCTCTTGGACCTTGTCGCGAGCACCGAGCGCGAGCTGCCAGGGGTCGAGATCGCAGCGCCGCCGAGGATGGCCGACTTCGCGGAACTCGGGGTAGCGGTCGAGCGAGCCAAGGGATGGCCTGATGGGGCCTTCCTTAGGGCGCTCGAGGGGAGCGCCCTTGAGGCGGCCGATACGGCACTCGGCGGGTACCCCATCGTCCCGACCCTCGTGAAGTTCGCCAGCGAGGTCGACAGGAGAGAGCCCCCGGCATGGGTCGGATCCGCGGCTGAGCTCCTCGACGAGCTCACTAGCCTCTCGGGGAAGGGTCCCGAGGATCTCCGCCGCCTCCGTGACTGGCCCCCGAACCCAGGCTGGCTCGGCCGTCAGCTCGTCCGGATCGGACCCGACCTTCGGAAGGTCCACGGGGTGGACCTTCAGTCGGTGCGGCGAAGCCGAGATGCGAAGCGCTGGAGAGTCGCGCGCGTAAAGGGGGGGAATTTGCTGGCACTGCCGGCACTGCCGGCACCTTCGACTTCAAATGCTGCCGTTTCGGGTGCCGGCAAGGGGTCTCCGGGTGCCGGCAAGGGGTCTCCGGTGCCGGCAACGGTGCCGCCTTCGACCGGAGCCCCTGGCAGCGATCGGCTGGCAACGAGTGCCGGCAGTGCCGGCAGTGTGCCGGCATTCGCGGCGCTTGCCGGCACCCCTGATGCTCATCTTTCTGATCTCTTACCCGGTGCGGGTGCCGGCAGTGCCGGCATTTTCCCCTCTTTTGGGGAGAAAGAGGAAGAAGGGAACGGCTACCAGAGCCTGAAGCTCACAGCCTCCGAAGCGGAAGAGGGGGTCGGCGCAGCTCTGGTGGCCGCCGAGTCGATCGAGGACCTGAACCAGATCGTGATCGAGTTCCAGGAGACGATCGTCGCGCTCCCGCTCGGTGCGCGGCGGCGGGTGCGCGCCGTCTACCTCGCCCACCGCGATCGGCTCGTTGGCCGTGCGGCGGCTGGCGGCCCGGACGTGACCCCGTGATCTCCGCGACGCCGGCAGCCCCGAGCTACGTGCTGGTCGACCACCCTGCCTACGTCCGGGACCGCCGCGCCCGGAGAGCGGCGCTCCTCACGATCCGCCGCCAGGTCCGGCGCCCCGGGGTCTACGACTGGACGTGGCATCACGATGCCGGCCGCGCGTGCTGCCGGCGGGAGGCGCCGTCCATCACGGCGCAGTGGATCGTGGCCCAGCTCCGGCTCGATGGGGTGTGGGCCCGGGCCGCCCTGGTGAGGGGCGATTCGCTGGCGGCCAGCGCCCTCCGGTCGGCAGGCGGCGCGGTCGGCGTCGTGGGAGGGCCGGTCGGCGAGTCGCTGGGTCGGATCGCGCTCGCCGTCGCCGGGGGCGCCATCGAATGCTGCCCCCATCTGGGGGTGGGCGACGAGTTCCGGGCCGTGTGGCTTCGCGACCTCGACCGGGCCCGGTGCGCCGGCTGCCACGCCGGCCGCACCCGAGCGATCGTCGGCACGCCCGAGGGCTCGACGTGTGACGGCTGCCGCCGGGCGGCGGAGGTGCTGCGGCCGTTCGTGATGATGGCCGGACCGCTGACGGTCTTCGGCGACATCTGCGAGAGGTGCTCGGGGGGATCGCGCGTCACGGTGATCGTCGAGTGACCGCCGAGCTCGCCCAGATCCCGCCCGGGTTCGTCCGAGGCGAGTCCGGGGACACGGCAAAGCTGCCACCGGGTTGGGGCGCCTGCCGGTTCTGTGGAGACCGGGTTCGCCGCCCCGAACGAATCTGTCAGCTGTGCCTCGCCGAGGCGGCCGGCCTCCGGGTCCACGCCGGCCCCGCGATCCGCCTCACCGGGAGCGTTGACCTGGTCCCGCTCGTCGCGCCCCGTCGGCAGCCCCGGGAGGTCCTTGAGGCCCGCGCCCCTCATGGCGAGGGCGGCCAGCGGGCGGCGGTCCGATACGGCGTCCGGGCCCCTCGGAGTCGACGGTGAGGACGTCGAGCGGCCCCGGCGCCGCCCGCGCCCGTGAGGCCGTCGCTTGGGATGCGGAGCCCCGCGCCCGGGCCGCACGCATGGCGGCGGACCGCCGCGGTGCCCGCGGCTCCGTGTCCCGCGGCGCCGCCCCCGACTTGGGCGGCGTCCGCGCGGCGTGGGACCCGCTCCAGCCGGCCAAGCCGGTATCGGGATGCTGAGCGGGCGGCGCGATGCGGGCATGGCTCGGCCCTACTGGGTGGCCGTCTGGCTCTGGAGCATTGATGGCCACTCCCAGCGGCAGATCGCGGAGGTGCTCCACCTCTCGCGGCAATCCGTGCGGTACTACCTCGCCAAGGGGCGCCCCGACGGCATCCGCCCTGGCGGAGGTGGGCGCAATCGGTGGGCGCAAAGTGGCCGGATCGCGCCCACCGATTGCGCCCACTCGCGCCAGGGCGGAGAACGTGATCCCACTTGTCGGGAGGCGCCCATGACCACCACCACCAGCGCCACGATTGAGCGGGCGCGCGCGTACCTGCGCAACCTCGACCCGGGCCGCACGATGGACGCGGCCGAGCTCCGCCGGCGGGTGGGGCGACAGTTCCCCGCGCTCTGGCCCAAACTCACGCCCTCCTTGCAGGCTGCCTGGGCCTGGCGCCAGGCCCACGGCCGGACCCCAGAGCTGGCGTGGCGCGAGCCCAGCCGCCCTCCTGACAGCGGACTCTTCGACGGCGTCCGGGTCCCGCGGGAGGAACGGACGCGGGCCCAGGCGGTGCACGCGCTCGAGGCTCGGCTGCGGGCGCGGCAGCGGCACCTCGCCGCCGCTCAGCGCGAGGCCGCGCGAACCAGGGCACTGGCCGCGTGGTGGCGGGCGGCGCACGGCGACCGGCTCGAGCTCCCCCTCGACCTCGCCGAGGAGGCGTGGTATGGGCACCGTTGAGGCGCCGGCGCCCCGGGCTGCGCTGTGGCTTCGGGTCTCGACCGCGGAGCAGGTGGCCGCGAACCAGGAGCCGGCCCTGCGGGCCCTCGCCGAGCGCCGAGGCTGGGCGGTCGGCCCCGTCTACCGGCTCGAGGAGTCGGCGTTCGCGGGTGGCGAGGCGTACCGGCGGGCGGTGACCCAGCTGGTCCGCGACGGCCGGCTGGGGCGGTTCACGGTGCTCCTAGTGTGGGCCCTCGACCGGCTCTCCCGGGAGGGACCGCTGGCCACCCTGGGGCTGGTGGACCAGCTGGCCCGCGCCGGCGTCACGGTCGTCTCGGCTCAGGAGCCGTGGACCGAGGCGCCCGGCGAGCTCCGGGAGCTGCTCCTCGCCATCGTCGCCTGGGTGGCGCGCCAGGAGTCGGCGCGTCGGTCGGAGCGGGTCCGCGCCGGGCTGGCGCGGGCCCGGGCCGCAGGAACGCGGCTGGGGCGACCGCCGGGGAGCCGGGACGGCCACCAGCGCCGGCGGTCGGGGTACTTCGCGCGGTGGGCCCGGGTCCGGGAGGACGGCCCTAAACAATCCCCAGGGCGGGAAGAGCCCTCCGCGGATCTCGGCCCGGGCACCCCCGGCGCGGGGTGAACAATCGGAGGGTTATTCGGGGCTGGGCCTAGACGATGCGGCGGTCCCGCCACGAAAGCCAGCCTCCGCCGGCCCCGGTTCGCCCCTCGCAACCCGGCGAAGTGCTGGCGCTCAAGGAGCCCACGGCCTGGCCGCGCCGCGGATGCAGCGCACGCCGAGGGTGCCACCGGCGGCGACCTGACCATCGCCCCGGGAGGAGTCAACCGTGGTCGTCAGGATCGGGAAGCGCGCGCCCTTCGGCGACCGACGCGTTGCGCACCTCCTCGCGCATGCAGTCGATCACGCGCTGGCGCGATGCGAGGAGGGCGCCTCCGTCGTCCGTGGCCCTCTGGAGGGCCTCCGGGAACGCCTCGGTCCCGTGCGATGCCCTCAGGGATCCGCGACTCGACAAGTACACCCAGACCGCCTGGTCGAAGTCACGGAGCGCGTCCCACAGCCGCACGCTCCCAACGAGCGCAACGAGGGCCTGCGCTTCGTAGTCGATGCTGTCGGGGTCCGGCTGTTGGCTGGGAGGGTCGATCCGGGACCGGTCCTTCCTCAGAGCCCACTCGACCTGTCGGCCCCAGTGATTCACGTGACGTGTCACCGCCAGGTAGGCGTCGAGCCTTCGCTTGCGGAAGGCGGCGGCGTGCCGCTCTGAGGTGTCGTGACGGCGGTCGGCCGCGGCGGCTTCGGCCCGTGCCTGGCGCTCGGCGGCGCCTTCGCTGGCCTGGGCGGTGATGGTCCTCGCGGTCACCCTGTAGGTGATGAACCCGGTCACGGCTGAGGCGATCACTGCGGCCCCCGCCGCCTCGAGTCCTGCCAAGAGTTCCAGCATGCCATCGGTGATCATCGTCCCCCGAGGCGTTGCCAAACAACCCGCCCATTGTTTATCTCGGGCGAGCGACAGGCTTTCCTCTCGGCCAGATCGCGCGTAGGATGGCGGCGATGCCGCCGCCCGACCTTCCGCCACTTCGAGCGCCCAGCCGGTCGCGGCTGCAGCGAGTGGGCGAGCTGCTCCCCCGGGTTGCCCGAGGGATCCGCCAAGGGACGACCGCGATGGAGCGGGCCGAGCGGCAAGGGGAAGGCAACCTCTGGGAGCTAGTGCGGATCGGGATGGGGACGGCTCGCGCCGCCATCCACCGCACCGATCCCGACGTCGAGGGTGACGGGCGCTCCGGGGTGCCGGCGGCGACGGAGGGGCACTGAGATGGCCGTGCCACTGTCGACCGCGCAGCTGGAGGCGGTGGGGACCGCCGCGGGCGGACGCCCGCCCGTGGTCCTGTTTGTCGCCTTTGGCGGCTGGCGGCAACGGTAGTGGCCAGCCAGACCCAGATCGCGGACTTCCGCACCAAGTACCTACCCTGGGCGGCGAAGGCGTCGCGGTCCACCGGGCTCAACCAGTGGACGATCCTCAGCCAGTGGGCGAACGAGACCAACTACGGGACCCAGTTCGCCCGGCCCAACAACATCGGCAACATTGGCGTCTACCCGGGCGGTCCCAACCCCGCCTACGCCAGCGTCGGCGCCGGGGTGAAGGCGTACGAATCCTTCATCACCTCCTCCACCGCTCCGGGGATGGCCGCCCTGCGCGCGACCCGCGGGCAGAGCATCGCTGAGCAGTTCCGCGCGCTCGGGAACTCCGCCTACGCGGGCAGCCACTACAACAGCGGCGGCGGCCCTGGCTCCGCCCTGGCCGGCGTCCTGGCCGCCCTCAATCCGACCGTGAGCCCGGGCGCGGCGAGCAGTCCGCCGGGCGCTGGGGTCCAGCTCCCCACGACGATCCGGCTGGCAGGGCCGGCCGTTGTGAGCTGGTTCGAGCACCTCACGGCAGCCCAGCAGCGCGCGGCCTCTGACCTCTCGCTCCCGAAGGGGTCGCACGTGCTGAGCGTGAAGTGGCCGGGGCTGAGGTCGACGACTGCGGAGATCACCTACCTCACGGCCGCCGGCAAGAAGGTCACCACGGAGTTCCTGACCGTCCCGCCCGGCAGCGTGAACCTGAAGGGTGCAAAGAATCCGCTGTGGGGACCGACCCCAACACAGACGACGGGCGCCGCGCACAAGGCAGCCAAGACGGCGGGGAACATCGCGGGTGCGGTAGGGGCCCTGGTCAGCTTCCTCACCGAGTTCGCCGGCGGACTCACCCTTGAGCGTGTCGGGATGGCGCTACTCGCCTTCGCCATGGTCGCAGGGGGCCTTCTGCTCCTGGTGACGGGGAGCCAGTCAAAGTCGCTCGGCCGCAGCCTGCAGCCGGCGGACGCCGCGGCGAGCGGCGCGCAGTCCGCCGCGGCCGCCCTAGCCGACTGACCGCGGCGCCGGCGTGCGCTTCCCGCGCCTGCTTCGTCGCCGGATCTCATCGCCGCCCCCCTCGACGACGCGCGCTCCGCGAACGCCCCGTCGGCAGCTCCCCGCTCCCGCGTTCTCGGGGCAGCCGGCCGACCGGCCCCTGCATTCCTGCCTGCCGCCGGGTTGGGCGCCGTGCATCCGGTGTGATCTCGGCGTTCCGGTGGGCACCAGCCTCTGCGCGCTCTGCGCTCGCGAGCTCCGGGGCCTCCGGCTGCCGTCGCCAACACCCCTTCTGGGACTCGACCTGGTCGAGGTGCCAGGCCCCACCGTGCGCGCCGCCGCCTTCCGCCACCACACCCGGGCGCTGCCCCGGCCCGCGGCCACCCGCACGGTGCCGACCCCGCCGCCCTCGATGACCCCGGCGGTCCTGCCAGACCCTGGCATCGGTCCGAGGCGGGAGCTCGCGGCACCGCCGCCGGGAGCGTAGGCAGCGCACCCGGCGCCTCGCCACGGGCGTCGGGGTCACGCCGGCGCCCGCCCCGACGCTCAGTGGCGTCGACGCTCGACGGGACAGCCGCCAGATCGCGTCCTGACCCAGCTGGGTCCCCTATCCGCTGCCTCCAGCACCCTCGCGCGCCGCCACGGCCCGCACAGGGGCGATATATCGCCTTCATGGGTTCCGCCGAGGAACCCGAAGGCGCTGATCCGGTGGCCCAGGGGGTTGACGTCGCGGCCGGGTCGGTCACCCCCTACTCGGTCGCCCCTGCGCCTGGGTCGCCCGGCTGCACGCCGCGGCCAGCCGCCGCTGCCACGGGCTCGCCGGCGCCGGGGCTGCCCCCGGCGGTCGGTGTCCACGCCGCCCGACTGGCGTCCGGCCCTCCCCCTCCCTGGGGACCACCGCCAGCCCGGTCCGACGAGACCACCGGTGGGTACCCTGGCGGTCGGCGTCTCCGCAGGAGTCGGCGGCGCGGCGGTGGGGCCCGACCTGGTCGTGGCGCCGGGCCCCCCCGTCCGCGACGACGGCTTTGCCACCAGCCGCGGGCGCGGCTCCGGCCCGCGGTGATCCGCACGGTGCGGGCTTTGCGTGGCCCGGCGCGCCCGGGCGGCCTGGTCGGCCCCGACATCGGTCCGGGACGCGGGCTCGCGGCCAGGCCCGCCGGGGCGGAGGCAGCGCGCCCGGTGTGTTGGCCCGCGCGCCGGGTTCCTCCCCGGCGCCAGTCCCCGCGGTCGCCCCCTTCGACGCTCGAGAGGCAGGGGGGGCACTCGTCAGCCAATCTCGGCCAGCAACCCAAGGTCCCGCACCAGCTGACCGAGGCTGGATTCGGTCAGCGAGAACCCCGCCAGATCGCGCCCTGAGCCGGCTGGGGCCCTCGCCCTGCGGGGGGGCCACCGGACCACCGCCGGTCCCTCCTGGCGCCGTGACGGTCGTGACGGTCGGTGACGGTCGGCCGCCCTCCGACCGTCACACCGGAATCCCCATCTTTGGAACTCGCCCCCGGGGGTCTGGAGGGGGTCAGTGACGGTCGTGACGGTCGTTTCCCCTCTATAGAGGGAAGGAGGAGGAAGGAGAAGAGAGCCCAGGGCACTTCAGTACACCGCTCGCGCCGGACGTCCTTGCGCGCGGGATGGTCGCCTGGATCTCGGCGCCGGGTCCCCCGAGGCCTTCCGGAGGGTGACGGCCGAGATCCCCACCCAGCTCGGCGAGCTCGCGCCCGTCGCGCCGCGGCGGGTGCGCGCCGTCGAGCTCACCCACCGCGGCCGGCTCCTCGGCAGCGGGGTGGTCGACGGGTTGGGCATGGCCCCGTGCCCCCCGCCACCCCGACATTCCAGACCCGCGTCGTGGTCGACCACCGTGCCTGCCTCCGGGACCGCCGCGTCCAGAGAGCGGCGCTCCTCGCGATCCGCCGTCAGGTTCGGCGACCCCCAGCACCCCCGCGCGCCGCCACGGCCCGCACAGTGGCGATATATCGCCCCCATGGGGTCCGCCGAGAAACCCGAAGGCGCTGATCCGGTGGCCCAGGGGGTTGACGTCGCGGCCGGGTTGGTCACCCCCTACCCGGTCGCCCCTACGCCTGGGTCGCCCAGCTCCACGCCGCGGCGAGCCGCCGCCGCCACGGGCTCGCCGGCGCCGGCGCCGACCCCGGCGGTCGGTGCCCACGCTGGCCGACCGGCGTCCGGCCCTCTCCCTCCGTGGGGACCATCCCCAGCCCGGTCCGACGGGACCACCGGTGGGCGGCCTGGCGGTCGGCGTCTCCGCAGTAGACGGCGTCGCGGCGGCGGTCGACGAGCGGGACTCCGCACCAGCGACACGTCGACGTCCGCGGGCGGGGCATGGGGACGACGATAGTCCAAGAGGAGGCGGGCGGCAGACCTTTGGCCTCGCGCGTGCGTGAGGCGCTGTGTCACGGATGAACCTTCCGCTTGATCTCAGGAAGCTACGCGCACGCGCGCGCGGGAGAGGGCGGCGGATCGGGGCCCGCGGCTCGGCGCCGGCCGGTCGGACACCACGCGCGGCCCCGATCGGTCAGCATGGGGCGAGCGCGCCGACGGGTCGGCGCGTTGCCCGGTGGAGGGATCGCGTGACGGTACTCGCCGCTCGCAGCCGGGAGCTGGGCGCGAGGACGGACGCCCAGGTCCTGGCCGTCGTGGATGCCGCTGGGCTGGCCGGCATCGAGCCGGCCCACCTGTTCGCGCGCGCCGGGCTCGACCCTCGGCGCGGGCGGCGGAGCGTCGCGCGCTTGGTCGCTCGCGGACGTGTGGTCCGGTCGAGCGCGCGGGGACGCTGCTTCTCGGCGGCGGCAACGCCGACATCCCCGCTGCGCCTCCCTCCCGGAACCAGGGCAACGCTCCCGGGCCCCGCTGGCGACCAAGGGGTCGCGCTCGCGGAGCTGATGGCCCTCCAGGGGCTCGACCCTCACGCGTGCTGGGTGCGGATGCAACAGCTCGGGCTCGTCCGGTGGTCGGTGCCGCCCGGCGGCGGCGCAGTCCCGACGCCAGGGACTCCGCGGCTCAGCGACTACCGCTGGCTCGACGAGGGAAACCGCCTCGTCGATCCGAGCCAGGCCCCGATGATTCTGCGGCGAGCGATCCGCCAGTGCCAGGCGCCGGAGCGGGCCGCGAGGGCGGCGCCCCGCCGGGCCGGCCATGCCCAACGGACGCCTTCGTCGCCCACGCCGGGGCGCTGGGCCCGGTTCCGGGACTGGCTCCAGGCCCCGCCCTGAGGCAGCGTCGCGGGATGGGCGCGAGGCACCCCAGCGCGTCGTCCGTGTCGCCGTGGTCCAGGAGGAAGGTCCGCGGCGCGGGCCAGGGCCGCTCGGGGGCCGCTCCGTCGAGCAGATCCTCGACCTCCGGGTGGACCACGCTGGCGAAGATGGCCAGGCCGCCGACCGGCTCCGGCACCGTCTCGGCCCATCCCCGCCCGCACCGCCGGCAGGTCCGCGCCACCAGCTCCGGGCCCGGGACCGCCTCCACGTCGGGGTAGTCGCAGGTCGGGCACCGGCTCCAAGGGTCGAAGGGCTCAGGCGGGTCGACCAGCTGGGCCTGGACCGCACTCACGGCCTCACCCCCGGCCTCTGGTGGTTGGCCGATCCGAGGCTGAGCGGGGCGATGGCCGCGCGCAGCTCGTCAAGCGCCAGGTGGTCGAGGTACCGCTGGGTGTGGGTGAGGCTGGAGTGGCCGAGCAGCTGCATGACCGCAACAGGGGAGGCCCCGGCCCGCAAGTTCCGTATGGCGTACGTGTGTCGCAGCGAGTGCGGCGAGATCCGCTTGGTGACCCCCGCCGCCGAGAGCCACCCGCGCAGTCGGCAGCTGATCCCAGCCGGAGTGAGGCGGCCTCGGGGATGCGCCCGGTCCCGCCTCAGGAACAGCGGACCCGAACTCTGGAGCGTCCGACCGTCCGCTGCGAGCATCGCGAGCATGGCGTCGCCCACTTCGGCGCGAACGGGAACCACTCGGTCCTTGGCGCCCTTGCCCTGGCGGACGTGCAGGGCCACGCCGCCGGCGCCGTCGCCCACGATGTCGGCGACGTCGAGGTGGCTCAGCTCACCGACGCGGAGGCCACTCCCGAGCGCGACCATCGCCAGCGCCAGATCGGCGGGTCCGCGGGCCTGCGCTGCGGCCAGGACCGCCGCCAGCTCCGGCGCGTCGAGGGCGGAATAGGGGCGGATGACGGTCGCTTTCGGCACGCGCAGAACCTCGTCGACGATGTCCCGGCCCAGCTGGTGGGCGCCGATCGCCCGCGTCCACTTCAGGCAGGCCCGGACCGCGTGGATCGCGCTGGCGCGGCTCCCGGGCGCGAGGTGCGCCTGCGCCAGGACGTGGCCGCGGTAGTGAGCGAGCAGCTCGCCACTGAGCATCCCGAAGGCCGGCACCTCGACGAAGGCGAAGAAGGCCCGGAGGTGGCGACCGTAGACGCGCCGGGTCGCCGGCGACTCGACCCGGCTGTCGAGCCACGCGTCGACCACCCGCGTCCACGGAAGGGTGGCGGCAGGGGGGATCGGCGGCACCGGGGTCAGGGCCTCGACCAGGTCGGCGATGTCCTGCCCCGCGGGCGGCCTCGCCGTGACGGCCGTACTCAGCCAGGCGGGCATGGGCGATCCGGACCCGGGCGGGGGCGCCTGGCTCACCGCCCCCACCGATCCGCTCACGGCTTCGCCCCGGCGGCGGTCAACGGCCGCAGCCGCGAGCGGAGGCCCGGTGCGGCCCACGTGAGAGGGGGCCGGACCGCCCCGGCGGCGCGGGAGGGGGGCGCCCCGCTTAGCCAGCGCGCCGCGGGCGCCGTCAGGATCGCGTCGGCCAGCGGGTCCGAGCGCCAGGTCAGGGGATGGCGAAGCACGGTCTCCTCCTCACAACCGCTGCGGGTGATCAGCGCCCCCCGTCATCCGCGCGCAGGGCGTCCATGAGGGCGCGGTGGGCATCGGTCGGGGTCAGGTGGGCGTAGGTGCGCTGGATCATCTGCAGGGACGAGTGGCCGAGGACCTGCGCCACCAGGAGCGGGTTCATGCCGCGCTGGAGCAGGTATGTGGCGGCCGAATGGCGAAAGAGGTGGGGGTGCACTCGCCGGCCGATCTCGGCCCGCAGCCCGAGGTCCCGCACCAGCTGACCGACGCCGGATTCGGTCAGGGCGTGGCGCTCGCCAGCGGGATCGCGACGGCGCGCCGTGAACAGCCGATCAGTCACCACGTCGGCGCCCCCCGGGATCTGCCCAAAGCGTCGCAGGCGTCGCGCGAGGGCCGGGGCGAGCGGCACCAGCCGATCGCGGTTCCCCTTCCCGTGGACGAGCATGTACGTCTCGCGGTCCCGCTGCACCAGGTCGTCGAGCCGAAAGCGCACCAGCTCTCCGACCCGGACGCCTGTGTCCGCCAGCACGCGCACGATCAGCTTGTCCCGTTCGTCTCGCGCCGCTCCCTCGAGCCGCTGGACCTCCTCTCGGCTCAACACGTCGACCACGCGCCGGCCCAGCCGCGGGAGCCGGACGTCCCCCTCGACTCGTTCCCCCTCGGCCCGCAGCCAGGCCAGGAGGCCTCGGACCGCCTTCACGTAGGTCCAGATCGACGACTCGCTGAGCGGGCCCCGGGCGCCGCCCGCGGTGCGGAGATGCGCGGCATAGCGCTCGAGGACGCGACTCGACAGCCCCGCGAGGTCGGTCAGACCCTCCCGCTCCGCCCAGGGGAGAAAGACCGAACGGAGCGGGTAGCCGTAGCTGAGGGTCACCGTCTTGGGCGAAAGGCCACGGGCCTGGCAGGCGGTCAGGTAGTCCTCGACCGCCTGGCCGAGCGGCGCAGGGCGACCCCGGGCGGACTTGGCCGAGGGCGACCGGGAAGAGGAGTTCCTGCGCAACGACTCTCACCTGGGTTGGGGACTATCCCGCTGTGTTAGAGCGTTACCATACCACATCTGTCCAGGAGTCCCCAGAACTCCCCAACGCCCGCCGCTCGTCGCCATCCATTCACGACTGTGAGATCGAAAAGATGGGAACGGCGCATCTCGGGGAAGGCCCGAGCCCAGACCGGGATTTGAACCCGGGACCCCTTCCTTACCAAGGAAGTGCTCTGCCACTGAGCTATCTGGGCGTGGTGGGCGGGAGAGGATTCGAACCCCTGTAGGCGTACGCCTGCTGATCTACAGTCAGCCCCGTTTGACCACTTCGGTACCCGCCCGCCACGAAGTATAGCGGGGGTCAGCCGGCCGTCTGGACCGCGAGCACCACCTTTCCGACCTTGCCGCCGGCCTCGAACCGCTCGTAGGCGCGGGCCGCCTCCGCGAGCGGCACTACCTCCTCCACCGGCACCGAAAGGCGCCCGCTCTCGAGCGCCGGGAGCAGCGCCGTCTCCACACCCCGGGCGGCCAGCGCCTTCTCCTCGAGCGGGCGTGCCCGCAGGGTCGACCCCCGGATCACTCCCCGCCGCCCCATGAGGTCGCCAAGGTTGACCGGCGCCGTGGCGCCGGCGCCGATGCCGATCACGACGATTCGCCCCCCGGTGGCGAGGGCCCGCACGTCGCCCTCGAGGTTCGGGGCCCCGACCAGCTCGAGGATGACATCGAACGGCCCGGCGCTCACCCAGTCGTCCCCGGGGGCGAGGACGGTCGCCCCCAGGGCTGCGACCGCGGGCCGGGCCGCCTCCCGGCGGACGGTCGCGCTCACCCGCGCTCCCAGCAGGCCGCCGACTTGGACGGCGGCCGTGCCGACCCCCCCCGCGGCGCCGTGAACGAGGAGCCGCTCGCCCGGCGCCAGGCCGGCCTGGGTGCACAGGGCGTCGTGGGCGGTGGTGAACGTCTCCGGGAACCCGCCGGCCGCCTCCCACCCGACCCCGTCGGGCACCGGCATCGCCACCCGCTCGTGGATGAGCGCCAGCTCCGCCTGGCCGCCCCCCGCGAGCAGCCCCATCACCCGGTCGCCAAGGCGAAAGCGGCGGACCCCGGGACCGACGGCGGCGACCGTTCCCGCCATCTCCAGCCCCGGGACGTCCGGATCGGTCCCTGGGGGCGGGGGGTAGTGGCCCCGCCGCTGAAGGCGGTCGGCCCCGTTGAGTCCGGCGGCCGCCACTTGGACGAGGATCTCCCCCCCCGACGGGACGGGATCGCCACGGTCGCCGATCGTCACTCGGCCGTCGGCGAAGATCACGGCGCGCATCGGTTCGCTCCATCCTGGGTCCGGCGCATGCTTCCCCACCGCTGGGCGGCGACCGGACGGCTAAGATCGACGGCGGAGGCCGAGCGAGGCCCCGCCCAAAGGAGCCGATCGATGAGCATCATGCGGCGCATGTCCGATGTCTTCCAGCAGAAGGTGTCCAAGGTACTCGATCGCGCCGAGGACCCAGTCGAGGCCATCGATCTCTCCTACCAGAAGCAGCTGGAGGCGCTCCAGCAGGTGCGCCGGAGCGTCGCCGAGGTCCTGACCTCGGAGAAGCGCCTCGAGATGCAGGCCGCCCAGCTGCAGCAGAGCCAGACCAAGCTCCAGGGACAGGCTCGCCTCGCCCTCCAACAGGGGCGGGAGGATCTCGCCAAGCTCGCCCTGACCCGGTCCCAGACCGCCCAGTCCCAGCTCGACGGGCTCCAGCAGCAGATCCAGCAGATGAAGGACCAGGAGCAGAAGCTGGAGCTCACCGCCCAGAAGCTCCAGGCCAAGGTCGAGAGCTTCCGCACCCAGCGCGAGACGCTCAAGGCCCAGTACTCCGCCGCTCAGGCGTCCACCAAGATCGGCGAGGCGGTCACCGGGCTCTCCGACCAGATGGCGGACGTGACGATGATGACGGAGCGGGCGCAGGATCGGATCACCCAGATGCAGGCGCGTGCATCGGCGATCGACCAGCTGGTGGACAGCGGCACCCTCGACCAGATCGGGATCAGCTCGGGGGACGACATCGACCGCCAGCTCCAGGCCAAGGTCACCGACTCCGCGGTCGACAGCCAGCTCGCCCAGATGCGCCAGGAGCTCTTGGCCGGCCCGGCCGCCCCCCGTCTCGGCGCCGCCGACCAAGGGGGGGCGACCGCCGCCACCAACGGGGCGCAGACCGCGGCGGTGGCGGCGGCTGAGGCGCAGCCGATCGGCGCCGTCGGCCAGCCGATCGTCGTGCGCATCCATGGCGAGGACCAGTTCCGGCTGGCGGCGGGCGAGCGGACCGAGCTCGACGCGCTCGACCAGGGGATCGCGGCGGCGGTGGACGGGGGCGATGCCGCCGCGTTCCACACCGCGCTCGTCGCCATGCTGACCTTCGTGCGCTCCCACGGCGAGCGCCTGCCGGCGGACGGGCTGGTGGCCTCCGACGCGGTCCTCCCGTCCGATGACATGACGCTCGACGAGGCCAGGCAGCTGCTCGGCGACCAGGGCCGGGTGGTCGACGCCGCGGGCGGCGCCACCGCCGGCGCCTAAGGCGCTCGGGGCGGGCCGGTCCGGCCGGCCCTTGGCTCGCTGAACGGGTTCCGTGGCCACCCGGCCCGCGCTGCGCGCCTCCGACGCGGACCGAGATCGCGTCGCGACCGCGCTCGCCCACCATCACGCCGCCGGGCGCCTGAGCGTCGGCGAGTTCGACGACCGGCTGGGCCGCGCCCTGACCGCGGTCACCGTGGCGGACCTCGATCGCCTGACGGCCGATCTGCCGGCGGTCACCGCCCCCGGCGCCCCGAGCGGGTGGGCGGCCCCGCTCGGCCCGCACCGGCCCGGGCCTGCGCCCGGCCTCGCCTACGCCGGGTTCTGGCTGCGGGCCGGGGCGCTGGGGCTGGACACGCTGGTCAGCGGGGTCCTGGTCGGGCTGCTCGACGTCGCCGGGGTGAAGGGACAGCCCATCGGCTGGGTCGCCATGGCCCTCTTCCCGCTGTACTTCGTGGCCGGCTGGGCGCTGGGCGCGACCCCCGGGATGCTCCCGATGGGCCTTCGGGTGCGGCGCGCCGAGGACGGGGGGCGGCCCGGGCTCGGGCGCGCGATCGCTCGCCTGGGCGGGTGGGTGATCACGACCTCATCGCTGGGGCTGGGCTTCGCGTGGGCCGCCTGGGACCCGCGTCGCCAGGGCTGGCACGATAAGGTCGCCGACACCGTCGTGGTCCGGCGCCTGCCGGGCGACCGGCGCCGCCCCTAGCCGGCGCGGCCCCAGCCCCGGATCAGATCGGCGCGCCCCAGAGGGCGAACCAGCGCTCCAGCTGGGGCTCGACCGGGAGCTCGCCCTTGGCGAGCGCCGCCAGCCGCAGCTCGGCCGGGTTGTCGCGCCGGTGGAGGTCGGTGGGCACGAAGGGGTAGAAGGTCGCCTGCTTGTACCCATACACCCAGTAGACGGGCTGGGCGCCCTGCTGGAAGCGGAACACCGCAGCCAGCAGGCTGTCCCCCATCCCCTCGTCCAGCAGGTTCTGGGCCAGCCCGTGGAGCGCCGCCAGGGTGGCCTGGAGCTCGCCGCCGCCGATCACGAGCCAGTCGAAGCCCAGCTCGTCGGTATGCCGATCGATCGCCAGCTTGCCGCTCGGGCCGCCGTCGGCCGCCGGCACCGCTGCCCCCGCGGGGGCCGGCAGGGCGCCGGGGCCGAGGAGGTCATCCTCGGCGGTCGACTCCTGGCTCACCATCGCCACGGCATCGGCCTGGATCTGGCTGAACTTGCCCGGTGGCAGCTGCTTGAAGACGATCGCCGCCCGCCCCGCCCAGTGCAGATCGCCTGCGGTCTCGAGGGTGATCCCGGCGGTGCTCATCGCGAAGAGCCGATCCTCGTTCGAGGGCGGCAGCTTCGTGCGTCCGAGGAGGCTGTCGAGGAATCCCATCGCCGCCTGCGCCCGCGACCGCCGTCAGTGGGACAGCCGCCGCTCCAGCTCCTGCAGCCGCAGGACCCGGTGCTCGACCGAGGGGTGGGTGGAGAAGACCTCCGCCAGCGAGCCCTTGACGCTGGCGGGGACGAACATCAGGGCGTTGGCGGTCTGCATCTGGCGCAGGTCCTGGCTCGGGATCCGCTCCATCCGCCCGCTGATCTTGAGGAGGGCGGAGGCCAAGAGGGCGGGCTCCTGGGTGATCACCGCCGAGCCCCGGTCGGCCGCGTACTCCCGGTAGCGGGAGAGGGTGCGGATGAGCACGAAGCTGATCGCCCACACCACGGCCGCCACCAGCACGATGAGGATGAACGACCCGCCCTCGCTGCTCTGGCCCCGGCCCCGTCCGCCGTATCCGCCGCCATACCCGAGTCCGCCGCCGAACCAGAGCGAGGACTGGACGATGAAGGCGGCGATGGTGGCGAAGAAGCTCGCCATCGCCATGACCCGCATGTCGCGGTGGATGACGTGGCTCAGCTCGTGGGCGAGCACCGCCTCCATCTCCCGGGGCTCGAGCTGCTCCAGGATCCCGGTGGTCACCGCCACCAGCGCGTGCTTGGGGTTGCGGCCGGTGGCGAGCGCGTTCGGAACCCGGCTCTGGATGATCGCCACCTTCGGCATCGGGATGTCGGTCATCTGGGCCAGCCGCTGCACGGTGGCGTGGAGCTGCGGCGCCTCGCTCTCGGTCACCTCCCTGGCCCCCAGCGTGGCCAGGATCAGCTTGTCGGAGAACGCGTATTGGACCCCAAGGAGGACGACGGCGATGACGACGATCCCCGCCACCGGCACGCCAACCCTGAGGAGCACCCCGACGAACACGAGGTAGAGGACGGCGAGGAGGAGCATCGTGAAGAACATGCGCAGGGTGAGGCCGTGGTCGGTGCCGATCGATCGCTTCATGCCCCCCTTATACCCGTTTCGGGATCGCCCCAGCAGCGGCGATCCCCGGCGCGGCCGGCGCCGCCTTGACGGCGCCGGGCCGGCGTGGGTAGATAGGCCCACCCGGGCGGCCGCCGCCGATCCCACCCCCGCGGCCCGGGCGAGAGGGGACGGGCCCATGCCGCGATCGACCGCCAGCCTGCGCCAGATCGGCCTGGTGCCGGTCCCCCAGCGTCCCGCCGATCGCGATCCCCTGGTCGCCTACCTCCATGCGCTGAGCCCCGCGAGCCGGCGGGCCCAGGCCGAGGCCCTCCAGGTCATCGCCAGCGTCGCGACCCGGGGCGCGTGCGCGGCCGAGACGGTGCCCTGGGAGCACTGGCGCGCCCACCACACCGAGGCGGTGACCGGGTGGCTCGGCCGCAAGTACCGGCCGGCGACGGTCGAGCGCCATCTGGGGGCCCTGCGCGGGGTCCTGCGGCAGGCGTGGTGCCTGCGGCTGATGGACGCCGCCGCGTACTACCGGGCCGCCGCCCTGCCCGGTCCGGACGGTCGCCCCCAGCGCGCGCTCGGCCAGGGGGAGCTGCGCGCCCTGCTCTCCGCCTGCGGGGCCGATCCCGGTCCCGCCGGCCGCCGCGATGCCGCCCTCGTGTGGCTGCTCTTCCGCAGCGGGCTGCGTGGCTCGGAGGTCGTGGGGCTCGATGCCGCCGACGTGGACCCACGCCGCCGGCTCCTCGCGCTGGCGGGCGGGTCGGCCGAGGTCTCGCCCCGCCGGGTCCTCCTCTCCCCCGCCGCGTGGGCGTCGCTCTCGGCGTGGCTCCCCCTGCGGGCTGCCGCCGAGCCCGCCCTCCTCCAGCTGGTTGAGGACGGGGCGGTGCGGGCCCAGCGGCTCAGCCGGCGCCATCTGTCCCAGCTGATCCGGTCGCGGGCGGCGGCGGCCGGCCTCCAGCGGCCCGCGGTCCTCGCCGCCTATTCCCCACCACCCCGCCGGATCCCGACCGCGCAGGCGCCGCCAGCGGCGACCGCCTCCACGGCGGGGCGCCGGTAAGATCTCACCCGGTGCCACACCCGCCCCCTTCCACCCGCCGCGCTGGGGCCCTGGCCCCAGCCGCCTCGCCCCGCCGCGCGAGCGCCCAGGCCGTGCAGCTCGCCTCTCCCCCAAACCGACCGCGCCCCGCGCGGCCCGCAAGCCCCAGCTGACCTGTCATCGGAGGATCCCCGCCCCATGCTCCACCTCATCGCCTTCATCGTCATCGGTGTCGTCATCGGCGCCTTCTTCATCCGCGGCCAGAGCGGCGTCCCCGCGGCGACGCGGGTGATCGGTGGCCTGGTCGGGTCGCTCGCCGGCGGCTACATCGCGCTGGCCATCCTCGGCCAGTCGCACACCAGCGGGAAGTACGGCTCGCTCCTGGTCGCCATCGTCCTCGCCCTGATCCTGTCGCTGGTCGCGGCTCAGATGACGGGCGGCGCCCAGGCCGTGCGCCGCTGACCCTCGGGGCTTGTCCCCGCCTCAGGCCTCCGGGGGCGGGGCGGCGGCCAGCAGGGCCCGCGCGGCGCGCGCGTCCCGTCCGATCTGTCCGCGGAGCGCGGCCTCGTCCGGGAACCGCTCCTCGGCCCGCAGCCGCTGGACGAAGACCGTCTCCAGCCAGGTCCCGTAGAGGTCGCCGGGATCGTCGAGGCAGTGCGCCTCGACCTGGACGGGGCCGCCGCCGAAGTGGGGGCGAACGCCCACGTTCGCGACCGCCGGGCGGAACCCCGCGCCCGCCCACCTGACCCAGACGGCGTAGACCCCGAAGGCGGGGAGCAGCTGCTCGGGCCTGACCCCAAGGTTGGCGGTCGGGAAGCCGAGGCGGGTCGCGACCCGCTCGCCCCGGACCACCGGCCCGGCGAGCCCGAACGGCCGCCCCAGCAGGCCGGTCGCCTCGTCCAACCGGCCGGCCGCGAGGGCGGCGCGGATCCGCGTGCTGCTGACCCGCTCGCCACCGGCCTCGACCGCCTGGAGCTCGTCGACCCAGAAGCCGCGCCGGGCCCCGTGGGCCGCCAGGACCTCCGGGGTGCCGTGGCGGCGATGCCCCATCGCGAACCCGGGGCCGACGAGCAGCCCTCGGAGCCGGTGGCGGGCCAGCAGGCGATCGCAGAACTCCCCGGCGGTCAGCCGGCTCACCGCTTCGGAGAACTCGATCACCTGGAGGCGGTCCACCCCGAGCGCGGCGAGGCGCAGGCGCCGGGCGTCGGGCACCGTGATCAGCTGCGGCGCCCGTTCCGGGGCCAGCACCTGGAGGGGATGGGGTTCGAAGACGACGCAGAGGCTGCGGGCCCCAGCCGCCCGGGCGCGCCGCCGCAGCTCGGCGATCACCGCCTGGTGGCCGAGATGCACGCCGTCGAAGTTCCCGACCGTGGCGACGACCGGGTCGCCGTCCGCGGTCGGCCCGGGGCCGGGGAGCCCGAACCGCACCTCCACGGTCAGCCGGCTCCGGCGGCGAACGCCGCCTCAGGCACCGGTCGGCCCCGTCAGCCGCCGAGCGGCGCGAGGACCTTGAGCGGCCGGAAGTGGCCGCCGTGGACCTCCCCGACGGCGAGCAGCCGGCCATCGAGCCCGTGAGCCCGGACGACCGTGCCTGGCGCCAGGGGCCCGGGCCGCGGCAGCCACGCCCCGCCGCCCCGGCGCACCACCATCGCCGCGGCCGGCAGGAGATCCACCCGGGGCAGGGATGCGAGCGCCGCCTCGGGGGGCAGCAGGAAGGCGAAGGGGTCGGGGGCGACCTCGAGATCGGCGAGGGCGACCGCGTCCGCCAGCCGGAAGGGCCCATAGCTGGTGCGCTCGAGCCAGCCGAGGAGCCCGCCCGTCCCCAGCCGCTCGCCGAGATCGGTCGCCAGAACCCGCAGGTAGGTGCCGCGCCCGCAGGTCACCTCCACCTCGGCCTCGGCCACCGGCCCGGGGCGGAAGGCGAGCAGGGTTGCCCGGTGGATGTCGACGGGCCGGGCGCGGCGCTCGACCTCCACCCCGGCGCGGGCGAGCTCGTAGAGGTGGCGGCCCTCGTGGCGGACCGCCGAGTGCATCGGCGGCACCTGCTCGATCCGACCGAGAAAGGTGGACAGGGCGGCCTCAACCCCCTCGCTCGTGAGCTGGGCGGCGCTGGAGCCGGGGACGACCGTGCCCTCAAGGTCGCCGGTCTCGCTGCGCTCCCCGAGGCGGATCACCGCGTGGTAGGTCTTCGGCTCCTCGAGGAGGTACTCGACCAGGCGAGTCGCCCGGCCCAGGAAGAGCGGCAGCACCCCGGTCGCGACCGGGTCCAGCGTCCCCGCATGGCCCACGTGCCGCTCGTCGAAGACCCGGCGGACCGCGCGGACGACCTGGAACGAGGTGAGCCCGGCCGGTTTGGCGACGTTGAGGACGCCGGTGACGACGGGGCGCGGTCCGGCCGACCGCCGCCGCTGCGTCGGGGCCGCGTGCTCCGGGCCGGCCGGAGCCGGCCGGCCCTGGCCCTCGGTCTCGGCGCTCACTGGGGGGCCGCCGCCAGCTGGCCGATGGCGCGGCGGCAGGCGTCGAGCACCAGCGAGCGGGCCGGCTCCAGGGGCTGGGCGAGGTCGGCGCCGGCGGCGCGCGCGTGTCCCCCACCCCCGAAGGGCGCCACCAGCTCGTGCGCCTCCACCCCGACCCGGGTCCTCACGCTGACCTTGGTCGCTTTGGGGCCGGTCACCTTGAAGAGGCAGGCGATCACAAAGGTGTCCAGGGACTGGAGGATGTCGATCAGCCCCTCGGTCTCCTCCATGGCGGCTCCGGCCTCCTCGAGGACCGCCGGCGTCACCTCCCCCCACACCAGGCGGCCGTCGCAGTCCAGACGGGCGGCCGCGGTGACCAGGGCGTGGAGCCGCAGGGTCGAGGCCGGCTGTGACTTGTAGGCCATCCGAGCAATCCAGGCGGGATCGGCGCCGAGTTCGGCGAGCTCGGCGCCGCAGCGCAGCGCCCGAGCGGTGGTGTTGTCGTGTCGAAAGCCGCCGGTGTCGGTGAGGAGCGCCGCGTAGAGGTTCGTGGCCGCGCCGTGCGCGATCGGCAGCCCCAGCGCCTGGAGGAGGCGGAGGAGCAGCTCGCCGGTCGCCGGGGCCTGCGTGTCGACGAGGGCGACGTCGCCGAAGCCGCCGTTGCTGCGGTGGTGGTCGATCACCACCAGCTTGGGGGCGCGCTCGATCCGCTCGCGCAGCTCCCCGAAGCGGCTCGGGCTGCCGGCGTCGAAGGTCATCGCCACCGCGTGGTCGGGGGCCAAGTGCTGATTCACGAGGGGATAGCCGGGCAAGAAGCGAAGGAGCCGGGGGACCGGCGGCGGCACCCACGGGTAGGTGCGCTTCCCGCTTCGCTCGAGGGCGTCCGCCATCGCCAGCACGCTGCCCAGCGAGTCGGCGTCGGCGTCCTTGTGGCCGACCAGCAGGAAGTCGTCGGACTCGGCGAGGATCCGCCCGATCGCGGCCACGATGGCGGGGTCGAGCCCGGTCACGGGGCCTTCTCCCCGCCCGCCCGGTCCGGCAGGCGCTCCAGGACCTCGCTGATGTGGACGGCGTAGGCGATCGACTCGTCTAGGACGAAGTGGAGCCGGGGGATCCGCCTCAGGTTGGTCAGGCGCTCGCCCAGCCGGTGGCGGAGGAAGCCGCCGAGGTGCTCGAGTCGGTCGACCGCCAGGCGCCGGCGGGCGTCGTCGCCGACCACGCTGATCCTCACCGTCGCCTCCTGGAGATCGCGGCTGCAGGAGACGCTGACGACGGTCGCCATCCCCACTCGGGGATCCTTGACGTCGGCGAGTAGGCAGGCCGCCAGCTCCGCCCGCAGCTGGCTGTTGACCCGCTCGAGTCGGTGGGAGGGGGCGTGGGACCCGGACACGGCGGAAGGCGCGCTCACGCGTTCCGCTGCTGGACCACCGATACCTCGAGGACGTCACCGACCTGGAAGTCCTGGTAGTCGCCGAGGTCGATGCCGCAGTCGTAGCCCTCGCTCACCTCGCGGACGTCCTCCTTGAAGCGCCGAAGGGAGGAGATCCGGCCGCGGTGGACCTCACGATTGTCGCGGCGCACGCTGACGACGCCATCGCGGACAACCCGACCCTCCAGGACGTGGGAGCCGGCGATGAATCCGGTCTTGGGCACCCGGATGCGCTGTCGCACCTCCGCCCGGCCGCTGAAGACCTCCTCGAAGGTCGGTTCGTGCAGGCCGCGGATGGCGCGCTCGATGTCCTCGGTGAGGTGGTAGACGACGTCATAGGTGCGGACGTCGACATGCTGGCGATCGGCGACCTGGCGGGCGTTCGCGTCCGGCCGAACGTTGTAGCCGACCACGATCGCGCCGGCCGCGGCCGCGAGGTTGACGTCGTCCTCAGTGATCGGCCCGACCCCCTCGAGGACCATGGTCAGGCGCACGAGCGGGTCGCTGAACCGCTGGAGCACACCCCGGAGCGCCTCCAGCGCGCCGTGGCTGTCGGCCTTGACCACGAGCCCGAGATCGCGGACCGCCGCCTGCCCCTGGCGGGAGAGGTCGGCCAGGCTCACCCGCCGGACCGCCGGCGTCCCCCCGCCGGCGGCGGCGAGGCGGGCCTCGGCCAGCGTGCGCGCTGCCCGCTCGCTGGCCAAGACCTCGAAGCGATCACCGGCGCGCGGAACCGACGGGAGCCCGGCGACCAGCGCCGGCTGGCTGGGGCCGGCCTGGTGGATGCGCCGCCCACGATCGTCGGACATCGACCGGACTCGGCCCGCGATCGTGCCCACGACGACGTGGTCCTGGAGGTGGAGGGTGCCGTCCTGGACGAGGACGGTAGCGAGGGGGCCCTGGCCGCGGTCGAGGTGGGCGTCGATAACGGTCCCGGTCGCCGGCAGGCTCGGATCCGCCGTCGGCTCCTGGAGGTCCGCCACCAGCAGGATCATCTCGAGGAGGTGCGGGATGCCCTCGCCCGACCGCGCCGAGACCGGCACCGCGACCACCTCGCCGCCGTACTCCTCCACGACCAGCTGGCGCTCGGTCAGCTGCTGCTTGACCCGATCGGGGTTGGCATCGGGGAGATCGACCTTGTTGATCGCCACGATGAGGGGGACCCCCGCCGCCCGGGCGTGCTGGATCGCCTCGTCGGTCTGGGGCATGATCCCGTCGTCGGCGGCCACCACCAGCACCGCCACGTCCGTGACGTTGGCCCCCCGGGCGCGCATGGCCGTGAAGGCCTCGTGGCCCGGGGTGTCGATGAAGGTGATCGCCCGCCCCTCCCAGGTGACCACGCTAGCCCCGATCCGCTGGGTGATCCCGCCCGCCTCGCTGGCGGCGACCTGGGTGTGGCGGATCGCGTCCAGCAGGCTCGTCTTGCCGTGGTCCACATGGCCGAGGACCGTGACGACCGGCGGTCGGGGCACCCCCTGGCCGGCGGCGCGGGCCACCCGAGCCGGGGCTGGCGCCGACACGCCGGTGACGGCGGCGGCCCCGGCGGGGACCACCTCGACGGCGAACTGCTCCGCGAGCAGGCGGGCGGTCGCGAACTCGAGATTCTGGTTGATGCTCGCGAGGATGCGGTGCTGGAGGAGGGCCTTGGAGATCTCCGCGGGGGGGACGCCGAAGGCCTGTCCGAGCTCCTTGACCGTGAGCCGGGGGGGCAGGGCGACCTGCTTCACGATGGCGATGGTCGATCCTCCACGTCGTGGGCCGGGGATTGGGACGGCGGGGGCGCGGCGGCGAGCCCGTCCGCCAGGGCCGCGAGGTCCACCGCCGCAGCTGGGAGTCGGAGGGCCCGCGCCAGTCGGCCGCGGCCGCCCGCCGTCTTGAGGCACTCCATCCTCGCACAGCAGTAGGCCCCGCGGCCAAGGCGGGGGGCGCCAGTCACCTCCCAGACGGCCCGCCCCCCCCGAGCGCACAGCCGCCGGAGCGCTGACTGCGGCCGCCTGGTGCCACAGCCCAGGCAGCGGCGGACCGGCGTGCGCGGCGGCCGGCTCACCCCTGGGCGCGGATGTCGATCCGCCAGCCGGTGAGGCGCGCGGCCAGCCGGGCGTTCTGCCCGGCGCGCCCGATCGCGAGCGAGAGCTGGTCGGGCGCGACCGCGACCGTGGCCCGCCGGGTGGCGGGTTCCAGCTCCACGGACCGCACGGCAGCGGGGGCCAGGGCGGCGGCCACGAAGCGCGCCGGGTCCGGGTGCCAGGCGACGATGTCGACCCGCTCCGGGGCCACCTCGCGGGTGACCTGGGCGATGCGGACGCCCCGGGGGCCGACGCAGGCCCCGACGGGGTCGACCCCGGCCCGCGTCGACCCGACCGCGACCTTCGAGCGGCGACCGGCCTCGCGGGCGATCGCTTCGACCGTGACCAGCCCCTCGGCCACCTCGGGCACCTCGGTCTCGAGGAGCCGGCGGAGGAGAAGCGGATCGGCGCGGGACACGCGCGGCGCCAGGTCACCGGCCCCCTCGGGGACCTCGAGGAGGACGAGCTTGCGGTGCTGACCCCGGACCATGCGCTCGCCCGGCAGCTGGTCCCCTGGCGCGAGCGCGACCTCGAGGGAGCCGACGCGGAGCCGGATCGCGCCACCCTCGCTCCGCTCCACGATCCCGTCGACGAGCTGACCGCGCAGGGCCAGCGCCTCGGCGCGCATCCGGGAGCGGTCCGCCGCCCGGACCCGGGCGGCCAGGGCGGCCTTGGCGACCCGCACGGCCCGGCCGACCACCGCCGACGGGGCGTCCTGCTCGCGCGTCACCACGTCTCCCAGCTCCGCCGCCGGGTCCGCCACCCGCGCTGCGGCGAGGTCGATTTCCCCGGGGCCGGCGGGGGGGCCGGCCACGACCAGCGCCCGCCACCGGACCCGAAGCCGGCCGTTGGCGAGATCGAGGACCGGCTCGGCCCCCGGCCAGGGGCTGAGCCGCTGCGTCCAGGCGGCCTGGATCGCGTGCTCCACGGTGGCGACGACCGTCCGGTCGTCGAGGCCGTGGGCCTCGCGCAGGCCGCGGAGAGCGGCGCCGCGCTCGCCGTCGGGCGGGGCCGCGGCGGTTGGGCTCACAGGTCGACCAGGCGGCGCGCGGCCACGAGCTGGGACCTGGCGATTCGCCGCCGCTCGCCGGCGCGCCGCCGACCGGCCCGGACCTCGAGCTCGAGCGCGTCGGGGCCGACCGCGACCAGCCAGCCCTCGAGGAAGATTCGTCCCGCGGGCTGGCTGGGGGGCTCGATCGCCGGCCCCTTCTCGGCGGTCGCCACCTCGAGCCGGACGCGGTGGCCGACCGCGGCGGCGAGCTGGGCGTCGCCGTCGAGCGGGCGCTCGGCTCCCGGCGAGCTCACCTCCAGGGTGTATGGCCCCGGCAGGGGATCGGCGCTGTCGAGCCATTGGGAGACGGTCCGGCTCGCCTGGCCGCACTCGTCCACCGTCACCCCGCCGGGCCGGTCCACGACCAGCCGCAGCCGCCCGCCGCCCCGCCCCCGCGCCCACGACACCCCGACCAGCTCGAGGCCGGCGGGGTCGAGGAGCCGGGCGATGATCGGGGCCAGTCGCTCGGCCTCGTCCACCTCGCCCACCTGGGAGGTCGTGCCTGGCCGACTAGGCGTCGCGCGCCGCCGCGGGGAGCGCGCGCCTCTGGGCGCCCCCGCGGGCGGGCTGACGCCGGTCGAGCTGGCGCCAGGCGGTCAGAAGCGTGGAGGCGTTGAAGATGGAGCTGTATGTCCCGGAGGCGACCCCGATCAGCATCGCGAGGACGAAGCTCTGGGTGCTCGAGCCCCCCAGGAGGAAGAGCGCCAGCAGGACGAAGATCACCGTCAGCGAGGTGTTGAGCGAGCGGGCCAGGGTCTGGGCCACGGACAGGTTGACGATCTGCTCGAACGTCATGCGGGTCCCGATCACCCGCAGGTTCTCGCGGATGCGGTCGAACACGACGATGGTGTCGTGGACCGAGAACCCGACCACGGTCAGGACGGCGGTGACGAAGAGGGTGTCGACCGTCCCGAGCTGCGAGAAGCGGCCGATGATCGCCCACAGCCCGACCAGGACGAAGACGTCGTGGACCAGCTTGATCAGGGCCGCGACCGCGAACCGACGGGCGCTCACCATCGACTGGGTGAAGCGCGCGGCCAGGTAGAGGGCGATGAGGAGGCTGGCCACGATGATCAGCACCACCGAGCTGACCACCAGCGAGGAGGCGATCGTCGGTCCCACCGTCGACTCGTTGACGATGGGGTTGCCGGCGGCGTCGTGGGGGACCCGGAAGTGGGTGTCCAGCGACCGCACCATGGTGGCCAACTCGCCGGCGGGGATGGGAAGGGTCTGGATGACGTAGTGGTGGCCGCCCTCCAGCAGCACCTGGGGCTCGCTGTTGGGCGTCGCGGTTCGGGCCACCCGGACCACCTGGGCGATGGTGGGATGGGAGTCGAGGCGGGCGGTGACCTGGTCGCCGCCCGGGAAGTCGATGCCCAGGCGCAGCCCCCCGATGATGAGGAACAGCAGGCCGGGGATGATGACCGCGAGCGACGCTGCGAAGAAGGCGTTGCGGCTGCTGACGATGTCGAATCGCCAGCCGGTCGGGGCCGCCAGCTCGCGCGGCGGCGCTCCCGCGGTGCGTAGGTAGAGCTTGGGGTTGCGGGCGAAGGCGAACCAGCGCTGGCTGTAGTGGAGAAGGGAGTGGGTGATGATGATCGAGGAGAACATGCTCGCCGCCACCCCCACGAAGAGGGTGAGGGCGAAGCCCTTCACCTGGGGGGCGCCGAAGAAGTAGAGCACGGCGCAGGTGATGCTGGTCGAGATGTTGGAGTCGCGGATCGCCGGCCAGGCCCGCCGGAGGCCGTGCTCGGTCGCATACGCCAGGGTCTGGCCCTGGCGCAGCTCGTCCTTCATCCGCTCGAAGATGAGCACGTTGGCATCGACCGCCATGCCCACGCTGAGCACGAACGCGGCCAGTCCGGGCAGGTCGAGCGTGACCGGCACCAGCTTGAAGATCGCCAGGACGATCGCCCCGTAGCCGAGCAGGGCGATGCTGGCGAGGAGGCCGGGGAAGCGGTAGAACGCGATCATGAAGATGATCACGAGCAGCATCCCGAAGGCGCCCGCGATCAGGGAGCGCTGGACCGACTGCTGGCCCAGGGTGGCGGACACCGTCGTCACCTGGGCGGGGGCGATCTGGGCCGGGAGCGCTCCCGCGTTGAGCTGGTTCACCAGCCGCTGGGCGGAGTTGAAGGTGAAGTTGCCGGTGATCTGGGTCTGATTGCTGCTCGGCGACTCGACGCAGGGGGCGGTCAGAACCTGCCCGTCGAGGAAGATCGCCACCTGCGCGAGCGGCGGCACCGCGGTCGGGCAGGCGCCCCCGACCCCGCTCGTGGTGCAGTCGGGATTGTGGTTGCACGCCGCGGTGGTCAGCTTGAGCCACTCGTTCGCCCCGGTCGAGTCGAAGGTGAGGTTGACGGCGTAGCCGCCGCCCGCGGTCTGCCCCACCGCCGCGCTGCTGAGGTCGCTGGCGGTGAGGTGGGTGTCCATCTTCCAGTGGTACCGCTGCCCGGTGGCGCTGGCCGGGTAGTCGAGCGCGTTGTTGAACTCGCAGCTGGGCTTGGGATGCGCCGCTGGGAAGCAGTTGGGATCGACCAGCTGCTGCTGGTCGACGCAGGTCGGGGTGGTGCAGGGGATGCCCTTGGCGGGGTCGCCGTTGACGCTGGGCGCACCCGCGACCGGCGTGGCGAAGTGGAGCTGGGCGGTGGTGCCCAGGGTGCTGAGGGCCTGGTTCACGTCCACCCCGGGCAGGGTGACCAGGATCTGGCTCGTGCCCTGAGCCTGGACCTGGGCCCCCGACACCCCGAGCGCGTTGACCCGCCGCTCCAGGATCGTCAGCGTCGCCTGCTGGGCCTCGGCGACGGTCTTGCCCTTGGGCAGCCCGGTGCGACAGCCGATCCCGGGCGGGTTGTCCGCCCCCTGACAGATCGCGACGGTGAGCTGGGTGCCGCCCTGGAGGTCGAGCCCCTTGTGGAAGTAGAGCTGGGTGCCGAATAGGGTGGGCGGCTTGTTGTGCGGCAGCGGGCGGCCGAGGGGCACGTGGACGACGACATAGCGGTAGAAGTAGCTGTAGCCGTCGACGAAGATCGCCAGCGCGACCACGGCGACGACCAGCGTCAGCCACCACTTGTTGATCCGGATCACGCGTTCCGCTGCTCCTCAGGTCCGGGCAATCGGAGGCCGCCCGGCGATGGCGCCCCATTGTAGGCGGGCGCCGGCCGGTGCTCGCCGGCCGCCTTCGCGCCCGCCGCCAGCTGGGCGAGCCGCGTCGCGCGCAGCTCATCGAAGGCGCCGGCCGCGATCGCCTCGCGGACCTCGGCCATGAGGGTGCCGAGGTGCTGGAGGTTGTGGAGGCTGAGCAGCCGGTGGACGAGGATCTCGCCGGCCTGAAACCCGTGGCGGAGGAAGGCGCGGCTGAACCGGCGGCAGGCCGGGCAGGGACAGGTGGCCTCGAGCGGTGCGGGGTCGTCGGCGAAGGCTTGGCGCCGGAGGGCGAGCCGGCCGCTGCGGGTCAACGCCACCCCGGTGCGGGCGAGCCGGGTGGGGAGGACGCAGTCGAAGAGGTCGACTCCCTGGGCCACCGCGTCGAGGAGGTCGCGGTCGGTCGCCAGCCCCATGAGGTAGCGCACCGACCCGGTCGGGAGCCCCGCGATGGCGGCCGCGATCGCCGCCGCCCGAACCGGTGGGGGCTCGCCCAGGACCAGTCCCCCGAGCGCGTGGCCGTCGAAGCCGCAGGCCGCCACCGCGGCCGCCGACGCCAGCCGGGCCTCGGGGTCGAAGCCCCCCTGGACGATGCCGAAGACCAGGTGGCCGTCCGCGGGGACGGCGCGGCAGCGGACCGCCCAGGCATGCGTCCGCCGGGTCGCCGCCGCGGCCGCCGCGGGGTCGGCGCCGAAGGGGACCGGGTGGTCCAGTGCCATGCAGACGTCGGCGCCGAGCTCGAGCTGGATGGCGACGGCCCGCTCCGGCGTGAGCTTGAGACGGTGCCCGTCGTAGGGGGAGCGGACCACCACCCCCTCGTCGTCGACGGCCGACAGCCGGTCCAGGCTCACGAGCTGGAAGCCGCCGCTGTCGGTGAGGATCGGGCCGTCCCAGCCCATGAACCGGTGCAGGCCGCCGAGCGCGGCGATCCGCTCCGCCCCCGGCCGCAGGGCGAGGTGGCAGGCGTTCGCCAGGATCATCTCCGCCCCGGTGGCCGCCACCTCGTCGGGGTGGCAGGCGCGGACGGCGGCGTGGGTGCCGACCGGCATGAAGGCGGGCGTGGCCACCGCCCCATGGGCGGTCTCGAGCACGCCCGCGCGGGGACCGCGGGCGTGCTCGCCGACGGTGACCCAGAAGGGGCTGTTCCCCACCGCGCTCACCCCTGCTGCCAGCCGAGCATGCAGTCGCCGAAGCTGAGGAATCGGTAGCCGCGGGCGAGTGCCGCCGCGTACGCCGCCGTCACCCGCTCCCAGCCGAAGAAGGCGGCGACGAGGACCAGGAGCGATGACCGAGGCTGATGGAAGTTCGTCAGCAGCCCGTCCACCACCCGGAACCCCGCGCCCGGTCGCAGGTAGAGATGGGTGATGCCCTGCCCCGGCTCGACCCCGCCCGCCCCGTCGGCACGGGTCTCGAGGACCCGGACCACGGTCGTGCCCACCGCGAGGACCCGGCCGCCCCCCTGCCGGCACCGGCCGATGGCGGCCGCGGTCGCGCCGGGGAGCCGGTAGACCTCACCGTGCATCGGGTGGGCGTCGATGGTGGTGGCGCGGATCGGGGCGAAAGTGCCGATCCCGATCGTGAGCTCGACCCCGGCCACCCCCACCTCAGCCGCCGCCAGCCGCTCGAGGAGGGGCGCCGTGAGGTGTAGCCCGGCGGTCGGGGCCGCCGCCGAGACCGGCGGCCCCGTGCTCACGACGGTCTGGTAGCGCTCGGGGTCCTCCAGCCGCGAGCGGATGTAGGGGGGCAGCGGCAACTCCCCAACCCGCTCGAGGTCCACCCCCGGGTCAACCGCGAGCCGGACGCGGCGCGCGCCGGGATGGCCGCGTCCCGGCCCGAGCACCTCTGCCCGCCAGCCCGCTCCCTCGACCACGGCGCCGACGTGGAGGCGCCGGCCGGGGCGGACCAGCGCCTCTGCCGCCCCGTCCTCGCTGCCGCCGAGCAGGAGGAGCTCGGCCGAGCGGCCGCCCACCCGGCCGCGCAGGCGCGCGGCTCGCACCCGGGTCGTGTTGCAGACCACGAGGTCGCCCGGGCGCAGGCACGAGGGCAGGTCGCTCACGCGCCGGTCGTGCAGCGCCCCCGCCGCCAGAACCAGCATTCGGGCGCCGTCCCGGTCGGCCCGGGGGACCTGGGCGATCGCCGCCTGCGGGAGCGGGTAGTCGTAGGCGGCGGTCTCCAGGGGCGGGGGCGCGGCCACCGGGCCGCTCACCCGTCGAAGAGGGTGGGCGCCCCCGGTCCCGCCGGCCCCCCCGGCCCTGCCCGGCCCGCCGGCTCCGCGGCGGGCGGCGGCAGGCCCAGGTGCTGGTAGGCGCGCACGGTCGCCACCCGGCCGCGAGCGGTCCGGGCCAAGAGCCCCGACTGGATGAGGAAGGGCTCGTGGACGTCCTCGATCGTCTGCGCCTCCTCCGCCAGCGAGACGGCGACGGTCTCCAGCCCGACCGGCCCCCCGCCGAAGTGTTCGCAGATCGTCTGGAGCAGGCGACGGTCAATCGCGTCGAGGCCGAGCTCATCCACCGCCAGCATGGCTAGCCCGTCGGTCGCGACATCGGCCGTGACCCGCCCGCTGGCGCGCACGAGGGCGAAGTCCCGCACCCGGCGCAGGAGCCGGTTGGCGATCCGGGGCGTGCCGCGGGCGCGCGCCGCCAGGATCGCGATCGCCCCCTCCTCGACCTCGACCCCAAGGAGCCGGGCGGAGCGGCGGAGGATCGTGGCCAGGTCGGTCGGCTCGTAGAGGTCGAGCCGCAGGGCGGCGCCGAACCGGTCGCGCAGTGGGCCCGACAGGAGGCCGAGCCGGGTGGTCGCCCCCACGACCGTGAACGGCTGGAGCCGCAGCCGCAAGGACTGGGCCCCGGCACCCTTGCCCGTCGCGAAGTCGAAGGCGAAGTCCTCCATCGCCGGGTACAGGCTCTCCTCGACCCCGCGCTGGAGCCGGTGGATCTCGTCGATGAAGAGGACATCGCCGGGGCCGAGGTTCGTGAGCACGCTGGCGAGCACGCCCTGGTGCTCGATCGCCGGCCCGCTCGTGATCCGCAGCTGGGTGCCCATCTCGGCGGCGAGGATCGTCGCGAGCGTCGTCTTGCCCAGCCCCGGGGGCCCCGAGAAGACGCAGTGCTCGAGCGGCTCCGCCCGCCGCCGAGCGGCGTCGACCAGGATCGTGAGCTGCTCGCAAACGCTGGCCTGTCCCACGAACTCATCCAGCCGCCGCGGGCGCAGCGTGCGGTCCAGCTCGGGCTCGTCCCCGGTGGCGGCGGGATCGAGGAGATCGGGGGCGGGACCGTCGATCATCGCGAAGCCCGCGGGGTGGAGCCCGGGTCCAGCCGGCGGAGGGCCCCGGCCACGAGCTCGTCGAGCGGGGCCTCCGCGCCGGCGGCCTCCTCGGCCGCCCGCTCGACCGCGCGCCGAGCCTGGCCGGCCGGGAATCCCAGCCCGACTACCGCATCGATCGCCGGCTGGAGCGTCGGCCCGGGCGCCGCCGCCGGGGTCGCGATCGTGACGGCGCCAGCCAGCCCGTCCAGCTTCTCCCGCAGCTCCAGGACCAGCCGGGCCGCGGTCTTGGTGCCGATCCCTGGCACGGTGGCGAGGAGCTCGGGATCGCCGGCGCTGAGGGCGCGGACCACGACCGGCCACTCGGCGCGACCGAGGATGGCGAGGGCAACCCGCGGGCCCACGCGCTCGACCCCGATCAGGAGCCGGAACAGCGCGAGCTCCTCGCGGCTGGCGAAGCCGAAGAGGGTGAGGGCATCCTCACGCACGGCGGTGTGGATGTGGAGGGTGACCGGAGGCGGGGCGTCGCGCAGCCAGCCCAGCGCGCGGGGATGGGCGAAGACCCGGTAGCCGACCCCGCCGACGTCGAGGACCGCCCAGTCGGCCTCCACGGCCACCACCTCGCCGCGCAGCCGGGCGATCATGCCGGGACCGCGGGCCGCGGCCCGGCCGCGAGGCTGATCGCGTGCCGGACCCCGCGGGCGTGGTGGTGGCAGATGGCGACGGCGCAGGCGTCGGTGACGTCGTCGGGGCCAGCGACCGGGGCGCCGCCCAGGAGCGTCGTCACCATCCGGGCGACCTGCCGCTTGGGAGCCGACCCGTTGCCGCTCACCGAGCGCTTGACCTCGCTCGGGGTGTACTCGGCGATCGGCACCGCCGCCTCAGCCGCCACTAGGAGGGCGACCCCCCGAGCCTGGGCCACCTGGATCGCGGTGCGGACGTTGCGCGAGAAGTAGAGGCGCTCGACCGCCACCAACTCGACCGGGGCCGAGCGCAGCACCTCGCGCACCCCGAGAGCGAGCGCCCGGAGCCGCTCCGGCTCGGTCAGCGGCGCGGCGGTCGTCACCACCCCGCAGCGCACGAGGGTCAGGGCGCCCGCGCGCCCCTCCACCAGCGCGTACCCGGTCAGCGCGAGGCCGGGATCGAGACCGAGGACCAGCATCCGACGGCGGCAGGGGCGCCGGTCCGATGGGGGGCGGGGGCCGGGAGCAGGGTGCCGCCCGTCCGGATCAGACGCCGGCCAGGACGTCGTCGGGGAGGACCGCGTTGCAGTGGACCGCCTGGACGTCGTCGTGCTCCTCGAGCGCCTCCAGGAGGCGGACCACCGCCGGCGCCGCCTTGGCCTCGACCTCGACCAGGGCGGTGGGCCGCATCGTGACCTCGGACCGCTCCACCCGGGCCCCGGTGTCCTGGAGGGCCTGGCGGAGGGCCTCCAGGTGCTCGGGCGCGACATAGGCCTCCAGCGTGCCGTCCTCGATCTGAACGTCGTCGGCGCCAGCCTCGATGGCGGTCAGCCCCAGCGCCTCGTGGTCCTGGCCGGCCAGGTCGACCGCGACCACCCCGGTGCGGACGAACTGCCAGGCCACGGAGTTCGTCTCCCCCAGGCTGCCCCCCGCCCGGTGGAAGAGGTTGCGAATCGCGGCCACGGTGCGGTTGCGATTGTCGGTCACCGTGTCCACCAGGATGGCGACGCCCATCGGCCCGTAGCCCTCGTAGCGGATCTCCTCGATCGCATCGCCGGAGAGCTCCCCGGTCCCGCGCTTGATCGCGCGCTCGATGTTGTCCTGGGGCATGTTGACCTCGCGCGCCTTCTGGATCGCCAGGCGCAGCCGGAAGTTGCCCTGGGGATCGCCGCCCCCCTCGTGGGCGGCCACGGTCAGCTCACGGGCGACGCGGGTGAAGGTCTGGCCCCGCTTGGCGTCGACGACGGCCTTCTTGTGCTTGATGCCGGCCCACTTCGAGTGCCCAGACATCGGTCACCTCCCTGCCTCGCCGGCGCGCGGGGACGGCGCATGGAACAGCCGGCGAACAGATATTCGACAAGTCTAGCACCGCCCCGCGGCTCATGCCTAGGCTACCAGCCCTGCGCGCGGGCCCCATCTCTCAGGTCCGCTCCACCCCCGGGGCGAGGGCGGCGGGGTCGGCGGAGGCCAGCTCGACGAAGCGGCGCGGTCCCACCTGGAGGACCGTCCCCGGGGACGGCGCCACGGGGATGCGCCAGTCATCGACGCGCACCTCGTCGAGGCGCACGCCTCCCTGCCGCACGAGGCGCGCCGCCTCGCCGAGGGAGCCGGCGAGCCCCGCGGCGACCAGGAGGCGGCGCAGGTCCTGGGGCCCGCCGGCCAGCACCGCGGCCACCGGCAGCGCGGTCGGGCGCTGGTGGGCGCGGTGGACCTGGGTGAACTCCGCCTCGGCGTGGCGCGCCGCCGCATCGCCGTGGAAGGCGGTGACCACCGCCCGGGCCATCTCGGCCTTGGCGTCGCGGGGGTTGAGCGTTCCCGCTGCCATCCCCGCCAGGATCGCCCGGCGGCGCTCGGGCGCGACATCGGTCACCAGCGCGAGGTAGGGGCCGATCTGCTCGTCGGGGAGCGACATTAGCTGCCCGAACTGCTCGGCGGCGGGCGCCTGGACCCCGACCGCGTTCGCCAGCGACTTGCTCATCTTGCGGTGGCCGTCCAGTCCCACCAGCAGGGGCACGGTGACGATCACCTGGGGTGGCTGGCCGGCGGCGGCTTGGAGCTCCCGCCCGAGCAGGAGGTTGAACAGTTGGTCGGTGCCGCCCAGTTCGACGTCGGCTGTGGTCGCGATCGAGTCGTACCCCTGGAGGAGTGGGTAGAAGAGCTCATGCAACCCGATCGGGCGCTGCTCCCGGAGCCGCTGGGCGAAGTCCTCCCGCTGGAGCAGCTGCGCGACGGTCACCGCTGACGCCAGCTGGAGCATCTGCTGGAGGTCGAAGCCCTCGAACCACTCGCTCTGCCGACGGACTTCGACCCCCGCCGGCTCGAGCACGCAGAACAGCTGGTCCAGGTAGGTCCGGGCGTTCGCCTCCACCGCCGCGGGGGTGAGCTGGGGACGGGTGGCACTGCGACCGCTGGGATCGCCGATGCGGGCGGTGACATCGCCGATGATGATGACCGGGCGGTGACCCAGGCGCTGCCACCGGCGCAGCAGGCGCATCGGCACCGTGTGGCCGAGGTGGATGTCGGGCGCGGAGGGGTCGATGCCCCACTTGACGCGGAGCGGCTCCCCGCGGGCGACCCGCTCCGCCAGCGTCTCCCGGCGGACGCAGTCGACCGTCCCCTCCAGCAGCGGCGTCAGGCCGTCGGCGGCGGGCGGCGGGGCGGCGGGCGGCTCGGCGGCTTGGGGGTGGGACATGGAAACGCCCGCGCTCGCACGCTCGCCTACAGGGCGGCCGGAGCGCGGCGGGCGCCATTCTACCGAGACGCGGCGGGGGGACACGGGCTGGCGCCGGCGTGCTACGATTGGCATGGCGGAATCGGTTCAAGTTGGAGGGATTGTCCAGTGCGAACCGTGTGGCGTTACCTGAGGCACACGCGGGCGGAGTAGTCGGCCCCACCGGGCCCAGCCATGAGGTTTCGCGCCGGCGAGACCCCCGGGGACGGGCAGGGTCCGGCAGAGGGCGCTGCGAGCGTTCGACGTGAAGTATCCCGGCCGTTTGGCTGGGGCCGATCCATAGGATCGGCGACGCGGGCCGACCGTTGTGTCGGCCCGCTTTCATGTCCGGGGGCGATCGCGTGCCCCGGCCGCCGCCGGGGCTGCGGGCCGCGGTGACGAGACGGCCGGGCTTCGGCGGTCGACGCAGCGCCACGGCGACGGATCTCGCACCCCGACCCGGGGCGTCCAGGCCACGTGCCGCTCGGCGACCGGCGAGCCCGGGGCCAGCCAGAGACGCCCCGGCCCGCTGCGGCACAGATCGGCGCCGTCGTGCCGCCGGTCCACCCCCAGCGCCCGGCAGAGCCGCCCGGGGCCATCGGCGCGGGGATAGGCGAGGGCGGGCTGGTCTTGGAGCTCGAGCGCCCGCAGGAGGACGGCGGCGGCCCGCCCCTCCGGCTCGGTGACGACGTTCAGGCAGTGGTGGAGGCCGTAGGCGAGATACACATAGGCGTGGCCCGGCGGCCCGAACATCGGTCGGTTGCGGGGCGTGCGCCCCCGGGCGGCATGGGATGCCGGGTCGTCGGCGCCGCAGTACGCCTCCACCTCGACCACCCGGCCCAGGCGGAGCCCCTCGTCGGATGCGTGGCAGCAGAGCGCGCCCAGGAGATCCCGCGCCACCTGCTGGCACGCCCGCTCGAAGAAGCGGCGCGGCAGTGCGGGGGGCAGCCGGAGCCGGCGTTGGGTCAGATGTCGATCCTGGCGAGGTGGACGGCGAAGTCCGCGGGGATCGCGAAGCGCATCACGGACCGCACGAAGTCGTCGGCGTGGGTGAGCGGCGAGGCCAGGATCGAGTCCTGCACCGCCTGGGCGACGGTGGTGCGCGCCGGGGGCAGAAGGGCCGCGTCGGGGCTCGGGCTGCCCACCGACAGGGCCACCACGATCAGGGTTCCGCACTCGAGGAGCGCGGCCATCCCCCCGAGGAGCAGGCCCAGGAGGCTGTCCGCGGCGAAGGTCGCGATCTTCTCGAGCTGCTCGTGGTACAGGACACCCAGGAGCTCGCCGATCAGGGCGCCCAGGGTGGCCAGGCCGGCGAAGGTGAGGCCGTTCCAGTACAGCGGGTCCAGCCCCAGCGCGTGGCCGAAGGCCCCGGCGATGTACGAGCCCCCGAGGTAGCCGAGCACGGCGAGGAGGTAAAAGCCGGCAAAGGGCACGATCCGGCGGAGCACCCCGTACCGCCACCCCAGGATGAGGTTGACGGCGAAGATCAGCAGCACCACCAGGCTGAAGGCGAGGCTCACGCGGTCTCCCTCTGTCGGGCCCCTACCGCCCCGGCCAGGGTCTCAAGCGCCGCCGCCCGCAGCCGCCGGGCCTCCTCGCCCGTGAGGGTCCGGTCGGCATCGCGAAAGACGAGGCGGAACGTCCAGCCCTTGAGGCCCGGGCCGAGCCGCGGGTCAGTGTACTCGTCAAGGAGCCGAACCGACTCACATTCGGGGATCCCGACGGAGCGGAGCGCGGCCAGAGCGGGCCCAACGGCGGCCCGGGCCGGCACGACGACCGCCAGGTCCTCGACCACGCCCGGGGTCGCCGCCAGGGGGCGCGCCGCCGGTCGGGGCCCCCCCGCGACCACCCACCCGTCGAGGCGGAGCTCGGCCACCGCCGCGCGCCCGCGCAACTCGAACCGCTCGCGCGGACCGTCGGCCAGCTCGCCGACGACCCCGACGCGGCGGCCGCCCGCCCACAGCTCGGCGGACCGCCCCGGGTGCAGGCCGGCCACCGCCTGGGGTCGGACCTCGGGAGGCCCGTCGGCGCAGCGCGCCCCGACCGTCACCGCCAGGGCGGCGAGCTGCCGAAGTCGGGCCGCCGCCTCCACGGCCTCACCCGCGGGGACGTGGTCCACCAGCCCCAGCAGCTCCGGCTCCTCGGCGAGACCCGATGGCGACGCCCCCCAGAACGCGCGGCCGATCTCGAACAGGCGGATCCGCTCGGCGCCGCGGGCCTGGTTGAGCGCCGCGGCCTGGAGGAGCCCGGGCAGGCAGCTCTGGCGGAGCGCGCTCCACTGCGGCCCGAGCGGGTTGCGGACCGCCAGCGGGGGCGACGGCGGGGCGAGGGGACGCAGGGCCAGCTGGGCCGACGGGCTCGTGAGGCTCACCGTGATCGCCTCGTCGACGCCCGCCCCCACGATGAGGTCTCGGACGGCCTCTCTCGCCGCCGGCGGGCTCACCACCAGCGCCGGGCGGCGGCGACCGGGCACGGTCGGCGGGAGCCGCTCGTACCCGAGGCTGCGGCCGACCTCCTCGAGGACGTCGGCCGGGATCATGACGTCGAGCCGATCCGGCGGCGGGGTGACCGTCAGGGCGTCGCCGGCCGTCGTCACCTCGAAGCCCAGGCGGGTGAGCGCCGTCGCGGCCTCCCCGGCGGCGACCGGCATGCCCAGCGCCCGGCCCAGCCCGCTCGCTGTCACCGGGATCGCCACCGACCGGTGCGGCCCCAGGGGCTCCACGTCCACCGGCCCGGGGCGGACGGCCGCGCCGGCGACCCGATGGGCGAGGTGGACGAACCGCGCCCCTCCGAGCGCTGCGAGGACCGGGCTCAGGGTCTTCTCGAAGCGCGCCGAGGCCTCGGTGCGCAGCCCCAGCCGCCTGGAGGTCGCCCGGATCGACGGCCCGTCGAACGTGGCGGCCTCGAGGAGGACCCGGCGGGTCGCCGGCCCCACCCCGCTGGCCCGGCCGCCGACGATCCCGGCCAGGGCGGCGGTCGAGCCGCCGACATCGATGACGAGGTCGCGGGCGTCGAGCCGGCGCTCCCCGCCGTCAAGGGCCTGGAACGGCTCCCCGTCGACGGCCCGCCGGACGGTCACGCGGACCCCGCCGTCGGCGCCGCCGACCCGGTCGAGGTCGAAGGTGTGGAGCGGCTGGCCGAGCTCGGCGCCGACGTAGTTGGCGAGGTCGACGGTGAGCCCGAGGGGACGGATCCCGACCGCCCGGAGCCGCTGCTGGATCCACAGCGGGCTGGGCGCCAGGGTCAGCCCCTCGACCACCTCGGCGCGGTAGCGCCGGCAGCCGCTCGGATCGTTGATGGCGACCGTCACCAGCTCGGCTGCGGGCCGCCCCACCCGCGGTGGGGGCGCAAGCTCGGGCGGGCGAAGCCGGCGATCGAGGGCGGCGGCGAGCTCGCGGGCGAGGCCGAGATGGGACAGGCAGTCGGGCCGGTTGGCGGTGATCTCGAGCTCGAGGATCCGGTCGGGCGGCACCAGCACCTCCAGCGGGGTCCCCGGCTCGGCGGCGCCCTCCTCGAGGAGGAGGATCCCCTCATGGTCGCTCCCCAGCCCCAGCTCGTGCGGGGAGCAGAGCATCCCCTGGCTGCCGTGCCCCCGGATCGTTCGCACCCCAACCCGCAGGCCGACCGCGGCGAGATCGGTCCCCGGGGACGCCCAGGGGACCAGCCCGCCGAGGGCGAGGTTCTGGGCGCCACAGACGACCGGCAGGGGCTCCGGGTCCCCGGTGTCGACCAGGGTCAGCCAGAGGTGGTGGCTCCCGGGCATCCGCTCCAGCTGCACCACCCGGGCGACCCCCACCCCCGCCGGCGCCCCGGGCTGCTCCACCACCCGCTCGACCTCGGTGCCGGTCTGGACCAGCCGGTCGACGAGGACCGGGGTGGGCACGTCGGCGCAGTCGACGAAGTCCTGGAGCCAGTTGGCGCTGTAGCGCATCGCGACCTCAGAACTGGTGAAGAAAGCGGACGTCGTCGAGGGTGAGCTCGCGGCCGTCCTCGATCCCGTACTTCAGCATCGCGATCCGCTCCGGGCCCATCCCGAAGGCGAACCCCCGGTAGCGCTCGGGGTCGACCCCGCCGTTGCGCAGGACCTGGGGGTGGACCATCCCCGAGCCCAGGATCTCGATCCAGCCGCGGTGGTGGCAGGTGCGGCAGCCGGCGCCCCCGCAGAGGAAGCAGGAGACGTCCACCTCCATGCTCGGCTCGGTGTAGGGAAAGTAGTTCGGGCGCAGCCGGATCTCGCGCTCGTGCCCGAACATCGAGCGGGCGAAGGTGAGCAGCGTGCCCTTGAGGTCGGCGACGGTCACGTCCTCGTCGACCACCAGCCCCTCGACCTGGTGGAACATCACGAAGTGGGTCTGGTCGGGGTTGTCGCGGCGGTAGGTGCGCCCGGGGGCGATGATCCGGATCGGCGGGGGCTGCTCCAGCATCGTGCGCATCTGGACCGGCGAGGTGTGGGTCCGCAGGAGGACGTCGTCGCTGAGATAGAGGGTGTCGTGGCTGTCGCGGGCGGGATGGCCGGCCGGGATGTTGAGGAGCTCGAAGTTGAACCGCTCCGACTCCACCTCCGGCCCCTCGACGACGGCGTACCCGAGCTGCCGGAAGATCGCCTCGATCTCGCGCAGGACCCTGGTGATCGGGTGGAGCCGGCCCGGGGTCCAGCTCTCGTCGAGCCGCGTGAGGTCCATCCACTCGGCGGCGATCCGCTCGGTGTCGACCGACGCCGCCAGCTGGCGGGCCCGGGCGTCCAGCGCCGCCTCCACCTCGGCCTTGGCCCCGTTGAACGCCCGGCCGAGGGCCGCCCGCTGCGCCGGGGCGGCGGCCGCCATCTGGGCCCCGGCGCGGGTCAACTCCCCGTCCCGGCGCCCGAGGAATCGGCGCCGCACCGCCTCCAGCTGGGCGGGATCCACCGCGGCCTCGGCGTCGGCGACGGCCCGCGCGGCCAGCTCCGCCAGCGCCTCCGGGGTCACGAGGTGCCCGGGACCGCCTCCCGTGCCATCTGGACCAGGCGGGCGAAGGCCGTCGGATCGTTGACCGCGAGCTCCGCCATCTGCTTGCGGTCGAGCCCGATCTCAAGGCCCCGGCAGCGGTAGATGAAGTCGGAGTACCGGAGCCCCTGCTGGCGGCAGGCGGCGTTGATCCGCGCGACCCAGAGCCGCCGGAAGTCGCCCTTGCGGCGGCGCCGGTCCCGGTACTGGTAGGCGAGCGAGTGGAGCACCGCCTCGTTGGCGGGGCGGAACAGGCGGCGATGGGTTCCGCTGAACCCCTCCGCCTGCTCGAGGAGCTTCTTGTGGCGCTGGCGGGCCGCCACCCCGCGCTTGACCCGTGCCATCGCTCAGCCCCCCAGGTAGGGCGCGTCGCGCCGGATCTGGCGGGCGTCCGGCTGGGCGACCGGGTGCTGGCGCCGGTAGCCGCGCTTGCGCTTGGCCGACTTGTGCTCGAGCAGGTGCGATTGGAAGGCGCTGCGGCGGAGCAGGCGGCCGCCGCCGCTCACCCGAAAGCGCTTCTGGGTCCCCTTATGGGACCGGATCTTGGGCATTGACCTGCACGCCTCCCTTCACTGGCCGGCGGTTGACGGGGTTGAGGATCATGATCATGTTGCGCCCCTCGAGCAGCGGGTGGCGCTCGACGAGCGCGAGGTCCTTGGCCTCCTCGGCGATGCGCAGGAGGAGGTTACGCCCGATCTCCTGGTGGACCAGCTCCCGGCCCCGGAACATGATCGTGAGCTTGACCTTGTCCCCCTCCGCCAGGAACTGGCGGACGTAGCCGTACTTGGTCTGGAAGTCGTGCTCGCTGATCTTTGGCCGGAGCTTCATCTCCTTGAGCCGGATGACGGTGTGCTCGCGGCGGGCGTCCTTCTCCCGCTTGAGCGCCTCGAACTTGAATCGGCCGTAGTCGAGCAGGCGGCAGACCGGAGGCTGGGCCTGGGGCGCCACCTCGACCAGGTCCAGCTCCCGCTCCCGGGCCAGCCGCTGCGCCTCGGCGAGGGGGACTACCCCGAAGGGCTCCCCGGTCGTGTCGTCGAAGAGGCGCACCTGCGCGGCGCGCACCTGGTCGTTGATCCGCAGCTCGCGAAACGCTATGGACGGGCCCTCCTGCCCTGACGCTGAGCCCGCCGGTCGCGGGGCGCGCGCGCCGCCACAGTGGGCACGCGATGTGCGATCCTACCACGTGGTCCGGCCCCCGCCGTGCGGCGGTTCAGAGCGCGAGCTCAGGGGGACGGGCCTCGGACCCCAGACGGGCCACCAGCTCGTCGACCGTGACCGGGGTCTGGGCGCCCGAGCGGGTGTCGCGGAGGTGCACCTGTCCGGCCGCGACCTCCCGGGGACCGATGACGCCGAGGTACGGCACCTTGGCCCGCTGGCCGTCGCGGATCTTGGCGGGCATCCGCTCGCCGGGCCGGTCAGGGACCGCGGCCCGCAGCCCTGCGGCGGCGAGCCGGCCGGCCACCTCCCGGGCGAACGGCAGCTGCTCGTCGGTGACGGTGATGACCTGGCACTGGACCGGCGCCAGCCAGAGCGGGAACGCCCCCGCATAGTGCTCAAGGAGCACCCCGAAGAATCGCTCCATCGACCCCAGGAGGGTGCGGTGGATCATGACCGGCCGGTGGGTGGCGCCGTCGGGCCCGACGTACTCGAGCCGGAAGTTGGCCGGCTGGCCGTAGTCGAGCTGGATCGTCGCGCACTGCCAGGTCCGGCCCAGGGCGTCGCGGACGAACAGGTCGATCTTGGGCCCGTAGAAGGCCCCGCCCCCGGCGTCGACCCGGTGGGGGAGCTTGCGGCGGGCCAGGACCTCGGCGAGCGTCGCCTCCGCCTGCTCCCAGAGGGCCAGGTCCCCGGCGGCCTTGGCGGGCCGGGTGCTGAGGGCGACCTCGAGGTCCTCGAAGCCGAAGGTCCGCAGCATCGCCTGGGAGAAGGCGACCGCGCGCTCGACCTCCTCCCCCACCTGGTCGGGGGTGCAGAAGAGGTGGGCGTCATCCTGGGTGAAGCCGCGAACCCGAAGGAGCCCGTGGAGGACGCCGCTGCGCTCGTGGCGGTAGACGGTCCCGAGCTCGCCGAGCCGCAGCGGCAGCTCCCGGTAGCTGCGGGTCCTGGCCCGATAGATGAGGATGTGGAACGGGCAGTTCATCGGCTTGAGCCGGTAGCGGGTCCCCTCCACCTCGACCGGGCCCCACATGTCGTCGGCGTAGAACTCCAGGTGGTGGCTCTCCACCCACAGCTCCTCCTTGGCGATGTGGGGCGAGAACACGAGCTGGTAGCCGTGGGCGCGGTGGGCCCGCCGCCAGTGGTCCTCGATCACCTCCCGGACGACCGAGCCGGCGGGATGCCAGAGGATCAGGCCCCCGCCGAGCGCCTCCTCGGCCGAGAACAGCTCGAGCTCGCGGCCGAGGCGGCGGTGATCCCGCCGGTCCGCCTCCCGAAGCCGTTCGAGGTAGGCCTCGAGGTCCGGCTCGCTGAACCAGGCGGTTCCGTAGATCCGCTGGAGCATCGGGTTGCGCTCGTCTCCGCGCCAGTAGGCGCCCGCCGGGTGGAGGAGCCGGAAGGCCGGGATCCCCCCCGCGTCGGGCACGTGCGGCCCTCGGCAGAGGTCGAAGAAGTCGCCGGTCCGGTAGCAGCTGATGACCTCGGTCGCCGGCAGCTGCTCGATGATCTCGACCTTGAACCGCTGGTGGCGACGGCGGAACTCCGCCAGCGCCTCCTCGCGACCGAGCTCGGAGCGCTCGAAGGCCGGCCGGCGGCTGGCGATCGTCCGCATCCGCTCCTCGACCCGGACCAGGTCCTCGGGGGTGAGCCGGTGGCCGTCGGGGAGGAGGAAGTCGTAGTAGAAGCCGTCGGCGATCGCCGGGCCGATCGCGTACTCGGCGCCGGGGAACAGCTCGACTACCGCCGCCGCCATCAGGTGGGCGGCGCTGTGGCGCAGGGTCTCGAGCGCCTGGGGATCGTCGTCGGTGAGAACTGCAGCCACCATGCCCCGATTGTAGGGACGCCTCGCCCGATCCCCTGGCGAGGGGCCACGGCCCGTCCCGGCCTATAATCCGGCCAGCGGCGGGCCCGCCCGCGCCGCCCGGCGCCGGGCGCATAGCTCAGGTGGTTAGAGCGCTACCTTGACACGGTAGAGGTCCCAGGTTCGACTCCTGGTGCGCCCAGGCCGCTGTGCACCGTTTCCACACCATTGGTGGGGACGCTGGGGAAAACCCACGGCCCCGAACCGTGTGCAGATTCCCCAGAAAAACATGGGAAAACGTGCTTGACAGTGGCGCCCGCGGCGAGTGTATCATCCCCTCCGTGCCCGTTTCCGGCCCCTCCCAACCCTCCCCCGCCCGCGGCTGCGCCCGGCCGGGCTGCGAGCGGCCGGTGCACAAGCGGACCGCCCGCTACTGCAGCGTCCGCTGCAGCAGCCTCGACCCCGGCCGGCGGGCCCGGCTGCGGGCGGGCGCGCAGCGCGGTCGGGTGGTGCCGCTGGCGCGCCAGCTCACCCTCAACTTCGACGGGGCGGAGGCGCCGATCGCGAAGTTCGCCGGGCTCCGCGAGGATCTGCCGGGCGGGCTCTCGCGCCTGTGCGTCTGAGCCGGACGGGTCGATTCAGGCGACCGGCCGGCTCAGCGTCCGGGCGGGCGCGGTCTTGCTCCAGGAGCGGGCCCGAGCCGCATGCATGTCGATCGCGGTCACGGTCACGAGCAGGGTGCGCTCGCAGCCGTGGCAGACGAGGTGGAAGGTCTCGGGCCGCTCTAGCTGGCGCGCCACCATTTGGCGGTACCCGCAGCCCTCACAGGTGACGATCGCTCGCATGGTCGCGGCTCCTTGCTGGTGGCTGACCCCGACGGGTTGCCCCCATTGAACCGCCGCCTGGAGGCCGCGCAGCCGACCCGGCTGATTCTTCAAGGCTCCGGTACAGGGCCGTTACCCGTGCCCCGCCCCCGCCGGGGCGCCCGGGGCTCGAGGCGGCGTCGCCCGGCGAGGACGGCCGCCGCCAGCAGCCCGACCCCGCTGGCGGCGATCACGGCCGAGGCGCCGAGCGCGTCCGCCACCGCGCCGGCGACCAGGAGCGGCAGGGCGATGGCGAGGTTGATGGCGACGAAGGCGCCGCCGAAGACGGTCCCCCGGGTCGCCTCCTCGGTCTGCTCCTGGATCAGGGTGACCGCCGGGATCAGGACCGCACCGAGCCCGAACCCGAAGATCACGGCCAGCCCCACCGCGATCGGGATCAGCGCCGCGCCCTCGTGGAAGTGCCCGAGCAGGGGGGGCAGCACCCCCAAGACCAGCATCGCCGCGCCGGTGGCGGCCAGCCCCCGGGCCACGGTGCGGGTGCGGTGGAGCGAGGCGGTCGAGCGCCCGACCAGCGTGCCCATCACCACCATCCCGACGGTCGCCGGCACCAGGAGGATGTAGCTGCTCTCGGCGGGCTGGTCGAGCACGTGGACCATGTACCCGGCGGAGAGGGCGAAGATGGTGAAGACGACGACGAGGGCGATGGTGAGCACGGCGAAGGCGAACCGCAGGAGCTCGTTGTCGCGCACGGTCGTGAAGGCGCTGGTCACGTCGTGCAGGACCGAGCGGCCGTGGTGGTCGATCCGGCTGGCCAGACGCCGCCCGGCCCCCAGGTCGGCGCGGATTGCCCAGATCAGGAGCGAGGCGGCGACGAAGAGCCCCCCCCCCAGGACGTACGGCCCCTCGAGGCCCAAGAGCCGCTGCGCGAGGGACGCCGCCGGCACCGCGACCACGATGGTCAGGATCACGGTCATCGTGAACAGGGAGGTGGCCGCCAGCAGCTCCGGGCGCCGCACCAGGTTCGGGATGCTGGCGGCCTCGGCCGGGGCGAAGAACTGGCCCGCGCCGGCGAACACCAAGGTGATGAGGTAGAGGATCGCCACCTGGTGCTGGACGACCCCGGTCAGCTCCAGCACCGCCACCAGGAACACGAGCACGGCGCGCACCAGGTTGGCCCAGACCATGAGCCCGCGCTTGTCGTAGCGGTCGGCATAGATGCCGGCCGGGACCGACAGGATCACCGAGGGGATCGTGTAGGCGAGGAGGAGAACGGCGTCGCTGATGTACTGCCCGGTGAGGGCGTAGATCGACAGCAGCAGGGAGAAGGCGAAGAACTTGTCGCCCAGCTGGGCCGCCACCTGGGCGATCCACAGGAGGCGGAAGTTGCGGTTCCGCAGAACCTGGCGGATGCCGACGAGGTCGCTCGTCCCGGGGCCCGCGGGCACCCCGGGCGCGGGCGCCGCAGACGCCATGGCGCGGACTATAGCAAAGGGGCGGGGCCGCTTCCGCCGCTTGCGGGCCGGGTCGCGGCGAGGTGGAGCCACTCCCCAACGGTGAGGGTTCCGGGCCGGCGGGTGGGCTCGATGCCGGCTGTCTCGAGCCAGCGGCCGACGGCCGCCCGGGGCAGCCCCAGGGGGGCCGCCAGGCCGGAGACCAGCTGCTTGCGGCGGGCCTGGAAGGCCGGTCGCGCCAGCTGGAGGGCGGCCTCGCGCGCCCGGGCCGGGGCCGCCGGCCGCGGCGTCATGACGAGAAGGCTGCTGTGGACCCGAGGCGGGGGCCAGAACGCCGCCGGGGGCAGGTCCTCCACCCGGTGGACGTCGGCGAGGAGGCGGACCGCCAGGGTCGCGAGCGACCAGCCGCCGGCGGGGGCATCGAGCCGGATCGCGACCTCGCGCTGGACGAGGACCACCACGCGCTCTGGGGGCGGGTCGGCGGCGAGCAGGCGGGGCAGGAGCGCCCCGGTGATCGCGTACGGGAGATTGCCGGCCACCCGGTAGCCCGGGTCGAGCCCGAGCCCGGCCGGGGTCACCTCGAGGATGTCGCCGGCGACCACCCGGACCCGAGGCCGGCCCCGGAGCGTGAGGGCCAGCGCCTGAACGCAGCGGGGGTCGATCTCGACCGCGATCACCGACGCTCCGCGGTCGACAAGAGCCCGGGTCAACGTGCCCAGTCCCGGTCCCACCTCCAGGATCTCGGACCCGACGGCGGCCCCGGCCGCCTCGGCGATCCGGGCCAGCGCCCCCGCGTCGACGAGGAAGTGCTGGCCGAGCCGACGCGCGCTGCGGATCCCGAACCGGCGGGCCACCGCTCGCACGGTCGATGGGCGGGTCAGGTCGAGGACGGGCATCCCGCCGATCATGGGGCCTGGTCCGGCGCCCCCGGCGCCCCCGGCGCCCCCGGCGGGTCAGGCCGGGGCCAGCCCGTAGAAGGCCCGGGCGGTGCGACTGGTGGCGGCGGCGAGCTCGGCCAGCCCCTGGCCCCGCAGCGCCGCCACCCGCGCGGCGGTCACCGCCACCCGCGAGGGCTCGTTGGGGCGCCCCCGGTGGGGGGCGGGGCTCAGGAAGGGGGCGTCGGTCTCGACCACCAGCTGCCCGTCAGGCGCCGCCGCCGCCGCCGCTCGAACCCCGGGGGCGTTGGCGAAGGTCACCATCCCGCTGAAGGACAGGATGTGGCCGTGGGCGGCGCTCCGGCGAGCCAGCTCGGCGTCGCCGCTGAAGCAGTGGAGAAGCGCCGGCCGGCCGCCGGCCCGCGCCAGCTCGCTGAGGACGTCGGCGTGAGCCAGCCGGTCGTGGATGACGGCGGGCCGCCCGGCCGCGCGGGCCAGCTCGAGCATGAGCCGGAGCTGCTCGATCTGGACCGCCGTGTCAGGGGGGGGCTGGCCGGGGCGGACGAGGTAGTCGAGCCCGATCTCGCCCACCCCGACCACCAGCTCGTGGCGGAGGAGCCCGGCCAGGCGGGCGGCGGTGCGATCGTCGGGTGGGCGCGACCGGGTCGGCTGCCAGCCGATCGTGACGTAGACCCCGGCGAGGCGCTCGGCGAGGCGCAGGGCCCGCTCCCCCTCCTCCACCCCGTCGGCGCTGGTCACCACCTGGCGCACCCCGGCCACCTCGGCCCGGGCGAGCACCGCGGCCGGGTCGAGGCCGGCCTCGGCGACGGCGGTGAGGTGGCAGTGGCAGTCGACGAGGTCCGGCGGCCTCCGGCTCACGGGGCCGCTCCCCCTCGGCTGGCGGGGCCGACCACGACGGTGCACTCCCCCCGCGGCGGGGTCGCCGCCAGCCGCTCGGCCAGCTCGGACGCGGTGCCCGAGCTCACCTGCTCGTGGCGTTTGGTCAGCTCGCGGGCGACCACCACCGACCGGGAGCCCAGCTCGGGGGCGAGGAGCGCCAGGGTGCGGGCGAGGCGGAGCGGCGACTCGTGGAACACCACCGTTCCCGGCCCCGCGGCCGCGACCATCCGGCGCATCGCGGAGGGGGTCCGGGGCAGGAAGCCCAGGAAGCAGAAGCGGTCGGCGGGGAGCCCGCTGACCGACAGGGCGGCGATCGCCGCGCAGGCGCCGGGCACGGGGACGACCGAATGGCCGGCGGCCCGAGCGGCGGCGACCAGCCGGGCCCCGGGATCGCTCACGGTCGGGGTGCCGGCGTCGCTGACGACGGCGACGTCCGCCGTCGCCAGCCGCCGGAGGACGGCCGCGACCGTCACCGTCTCCCGGGGGGCGGGCATCCCCCAGCAGGGGACGTGGACGCCGAGGTGGGTGAGGAGCGGCCGGGTCCGGCGGGTGTCCTCGGCGACCACCAGCCCGACCGTGCCGAGGATCCGGGCCGCCCGGGGGCTGAGGTCCTCGAGGTTGCCGAGGGGGGTGGCGACGACGTAGAGGGTGCCCGGCCCCGCCCCGGGGCCAAGCTCAGTAGCCCCAGTCACGGGGGTAGCGGAAGTCGCGGTCGATGGTGCGCTGGGAGAGCTTGGCGATCAGCGGCAGCCGGCGCTTGTACTGGTTGACCCGGATCCGCTCGTGCACCGAGGCGATCAGGGCGGGATCGAAGCCAAGCGCCTGGCACTCGAGAAGGGTCCGGCGCTCGTCGACGAGGTGGTAGAGGAGCCGGTCCGCCACCGCGTAGGTGAAGCCCAGCTCGGCCTCGTCGGACTGGCCGAGCCAGAGGTCGGCGCTCGGTGCCTTGGCGATCACGCGGGCGGGCAGGTCGGCGTGGCGGGCGAGCTGATAGACCTGGGTCTTGTAGAGGTCGCCGAGCGGGTTGAGGGCGTGGGCCATGTCCCCGAACAAGGTCCCATAGCCGAGAAGGAGCTCGGTCTTGTTGGAGGTGCCGACCACCAGGGCCGACTCGGCGAGCGAACAGTCGTAGAGGACGGTCATCCGCTCGCGGGCGAGCTTGTTGCCGCGGCGGGTGCGGTCCTCGGTCGGGACCTGGGTGAAGTAGGCGTCGATCTGGGGGGAGATGTCGACGGTCCGGGCCGGGGTCCCCACCGCCTCCACCACCCGGCGCGCGTCCTCGAGGCTGGCGGGGTCGCTCTGCCGGTAGGGCATCATCACCGCCAGGCAGCGCTCGGCGCCGAGGGCGCGGGCGGCGAGCCACAGGGCGAGGGCGGAGTCGACGCCCCCCGAGACCCCGACCACCACCCTGCCGAAGCCCACCTTGGTCACCTCGTCGTGGAGGAAGCGGCAGAGGATCCCCTTCACCAGCGCGGGCTCGATCTCGAGCGGATCGGCGCTCGGCTCGTCCACGGCGATCAGCCGCCCCCGTCCTGCGGGGTGGTCTCGAGCCGCCGGAGCCCGCTCAGGACCACGTCGACCCGCTCGTCGCGCAGGACCGGCGTCGCCAGCCGGGCCCGCCGCAGGTGGCCGCGCTCGAGCACGGCCGCGCAGCCGCCGGGCTCCTCCCCCAGCGGTCCGGCGAGGACGGTGGCGTCCGGGCCGAGGATCCGGCTGCCGCCCCAGAACCCGACCCCGTCCTCGACCCCGACCCGGTTCCCGTACGCGACGAAGCAGGTGAGGCACTCGGCGTAGGTCCGGAGCATCGCCTGGTAGGAGGCGGCCGAGCCCAACCCCCCCAGCCCAGCCCGCACCCCGCGGGCGGGGCTGGCGGACGGGCAGACGAGCAGGTCCATCCCCTGACGGCTGAGCATCCACGGCCCGGAGGGGTGCCAGAGGTCCTCGCAGATGCACACGCCGACCCGCCAGGCGGCTCCGTCCGCCCCCGGGATCTCGACGACCGTGAAGCGGTCCCCCGCCGCCAGGTAGCGCTGCTCGTCGAACAGCCCGTAGGTCGGCAGGTAGACCTTGCGGTGGACGACGGTGACACCACCCCGCCCCACCAGGACGCTGGCGTTGTGGAAGCGGTGGTCGCGGCTCTCCACCACGGCCCCCACCAGCGCCAGCCCGTCCCCGGCCGCCCGGCTCAGCGCCGCCAGCTCCGGGCCGTCCACGACGACGGCCACGTCCGGGACCAGGTCCCGCAGGAAGTAGCCGGTCATGGCCAGCTCCGGGGTGACGACGAGGTCCGCCCCGTCGGCACGGGCGGCGGCGATCGTGGCCGCCAGCTGGGCGCAGTTGGCGGCGAGGTCACCGAGCCGGGGCGCGGTCTGGAGGCAGGCGAGCCGGAGTCGAGGGGCGCTCACCGCGCCGCGGCCCCCCCAGGGGGGGGCGCCCCCGGCGCGGCCGCTCCCGGGGCCACCCCGATGAACGCGGCGACCCGCTCCCCGACCGCCTCCGGCGGACCGATCGCGGTCGCCGCCCGCGGAAGGGCGTCGAGGAGCTCCTGGCCGTAGGCGCGGGTCAGGATCCGGGGATCGCAGAGGACCACCGCGCCTCGGTCGGAGGTCGTCCGCATCAGCCGCCCGAAGCCCTGGCGGAGCCGCAGGACCGCCTGCGGAAGCGCGACCTCGCGGAAGGCGTCGCGCCGGCCGCGGGCGCGGGCCTGGTAGAGGGGGTCGGTGGGCACCGGGAACGGCAGCTTGTTGATGACGACGCACTGGAGGGCGTCCCCGGGGACGTCGACCCCCTCCCAGAACGTGGCCGACCCGAGGAGCACCGTGCGAGGGTTGGCCCGGAAGCTGCGGAGGAGCTGCTGGCGGGTCCCGTCCAGCCCCTGACCGAGGAGGACCAGGCCCTTCGGCTCGAGCCGCTCGCGCAGCGCGGCGTGGGCCGCTCGCAGGGCGGCGAAGGCGGTGAAGAGGACCAGGGTCCGCCCGCCCAGGCGCACCGCCACGTCGGCGACCAGGGCGGCCAGCACCTCGGTGTGGCGCGGGTCGTCGGGGGCGGGCATCGGCGCCGGCACGCAGAGGAGCGCCTGGCGCAGGTAGTCGTAGGCCGAGGGCAGGGCGAGCTCCTCCGCCGCCCCGAGGCCGAGCCGTTCGCGCAGGTAGGCGAACGACCCCCCCACGGTGAGGGTCGCGGAGGTGAGGACCACGGTGTCGCAGCGGTCGAAGACTTCGCGGCGGAGACGGGGGCCGATCGTGACCGGGGCGAGCCGCAGGACGGCCTGCTCGGCCGCCTCGGCCTCGATCCAGGCGACGGCGTCCGCGTCGGGGCCCTGGTCCGCCGCCAGCCAGCGCCCGGCGGCGTCGGCCACCGCCTCCAGCGCCTGGGCCGCGCTCTGGAGCTCGGGCTCGGCGTTGCCGGGCTGGGGCCAGTCGCCGGGGTCGGCGAAGGCGAGCGGGTCGACGGCCCGCAGGCCGCTGGCGGCGGTCGCGGCCGCGGACGCCATCCGCTCGAGCGCGCGAGCCGCTGGGTGCCATTCGTGACCCCGGCGCCGGGCATCGTCGAGGGCGAGCGGGCGGCCCCGCCGATAGACCTCCCCGGCGGCCGTCAGCAGCCCCTTCACCTGGCCGAACGCCCGAACCGCCTCCAGCCGGGCCTCGCTCAGCCGCTCCTGGAGCTCGGCGTCGCCGGTGGCCGGCGGCAGGCGGTCCACCACCCGGAGCACGTCCCGCACGCGAAGCTCGACGGTCGCCCCGGCGGTCGCCGCCTCCTCGAGCCGGTGGGCCTCGTCGATGATCAGCCGGCGGTAGGGCGGGAGGATCGCGCCCCCGCTGTCGAGGTCGGCGAGGAGCAGGGCGTGGCTCACGACCAGGACCTCCGCCTCCCGGGCGTCCAGCCGCGCCCGGGCCATGAAGCAGCGGCGGGCGCGCCAGTTGTCGCAGCGCGGACCGAGACAGTCGCCCGCCGTCGAGGCGGCCTCCTCCCACAGCGCCTGTTCGGCGCCGACGAGCCGGAGCGCCGCCCGATCGCCGGTCGCGGTCTGAGCCGTCCACACGAGCAGGCGGAGCTGGAAGCGCAGACGGTCGAGGTCGGGACGGGCGCGGCGGCTGTCCTGTTCCAGCCATCGGTCGAAGCGGCGCAGGCTGAGGTAGTGGCCGCGGCCCTTGAGGAGCGCCGAGCGCACGCCCAGGGGCCGCCAGCGCTCCAGGGCCGGCAGGTCCCGGTGGGCGAGCTGCTCCTGGAGGGGGACCGTGTGGGTGGCGATGACGACTCGCTCGCCCCGGCGCGCGGCCCACTCCCGGGCCGGCACCAGGTAGGCGAGCGACTTGCCCACGCCGGTCTCGGCCTCCACCAGGAGCACGCCGCCCCGGTTGAACGCCTGGGTGACCGCCATCGCCATCTGCTGCTGCTCCTCGCGGAGCTCGTAGCCGGCCAGCGTGCGCGCCAGCGGACCGCTGGGCCCGAGCAGGGCGGCGACCGCGCCGGGGTCGAGCAGCCCCGACCCCGGCGAAGGGGGCGGCGTGGCCAACGGGGGGGGGGCGGGCGGCGGAGCCGGCAGCCGGCCGGTGTCGGCCGGCTCAACCGCCGGCGACGGTCCCTCCCCGATCAGCAGGCGGCCCGTGGCCCACGGGTCGTTCCCGCAGAGCCGGGCCATCCGCTCGCGGAGCTTGGGCTCGAGGGCGCGGGCGCGGGCGACGAGGTGCTCGAGGAGGCGGCCGGTCGTCTCGGCGTCGGAGAGGGCCCGGTGGGGCCGATCGTGTCCGAGCCCGAGCGCCCCCGCCAGCTCGCCGAGTGCGTGGCTGGGCGCGTCCGGGAGCACGATCCGGGCCAGCTCCAGGGTGTCGACGCAGGGCCGCTGCGCGAAGCGGGCCGGGTCGACCGCGGCGCAGAAGGCGAGGTCGAAGGCGGCGCTGTGGGCGACCAGCATCGCCCCATCGGCGAAGGCGGCGAGCTCCGCCACCGCCACCGCCGCCGCCGGCGCCCCGCGCACGTCGGCGTCGGTCAGGCCGCAGAGCCGCTGGACCGCCAGCGGGATCGGGATCCCGGGATCGACCAGGGTGCTCCAGCTCTGCGCCGGGGCCGCCGGGCCGAAGCGCACCGCCCCGATCTCGATGATCCGGTCGGCCTTGGGGCTGAGCCCGGTGGTCTCGAGGTCGAAGGCGACGAAAGCGGGCGCCGGGGTCGCCGCGCCGCCGGCCCGAAGCTCCACGCTGCCCACAGCCTACCCGCCGAGGCCGTGCGCCCGGCAGGCGGCCAGGGCGGCGGCGAGCACCTCCCCCACCGTCAGCCCATCGGTGGCGATCACGTGCGCGCCCGCCGGCACGGCGAGGGGCGCCAGCGCCCGGGAGCGGTCGAGTCGGTCTCGAACCTGAACGCCGCGTCCGACCCGGGCGGGGTCGGTGGCCGCGTCCCGCCCCCGGAGCTCGGCGGCGCGCCGGGCCGCCCGCACCTCTGGACTGGCGTCGAGGTAGAGCTTGCAGGGCGCGTCGGGGAAGACCACGCTGCCGGCGTCGCGCCCGACCACCACCGCGCCCTCGCCCAGTCGCCGCTGCGGCTCGAGCAACGCGGCCCGCACCGCCGGGAGCGCGGCCAGGCCCGACAGGCGCTCGGCCTGATCCTCGTCCCACAGGGCCCAGGTGATGTCCTCGCCGTCCACCCGGACGAGGGCCGCGCCCGGGGCGGGGTGGGCCTCGGTCGCGACCGTGATGGCCAGGGTGCGGGCGAGGTGGGCGGCGGCGTCCCGGTCCTGCGGGCCGACGCCCCGCCGCCGGGCGATCACCGCCAGGGCGCGGTAGAGGAGGCCGGTGTCGAGCAGGGGGCGGCCGAGTGCGGCCGCCAGCTGGCGGCCGACGGTGGTCTTGCCGGCCCCCGCGGGGCCGTCGATCGTGACCGCCGCCGTCGCGGTCACGGGACGAGCCCGCAGCTGGCGCGGAGCCGGCGGAGCTCGGCCGGGCCCAGTGGACGGACGGCCCCCTCGGCGAGGGTCCCCAGCCGCTGCGGGCCGATCGCCACCCGCTGGAGGTCGTGGACGGCGAGCCCGACCGCGGCGCAGAGCCGGCGCACCTCATGGGTCCGGCCCTCGGCGAGGGTGATCGCCAGCCGGCTCCCGCCCGCCCAGCCGCCCGCCGGCCGGACAGTCAGGGGCCGCGCCAGGCCGTCCTCCAGCACCACCCCGCGGGCGAGCCGGCGCAGCTGCTCGAGGGACGGTCGCCCCGCCACCGCCACCCGGTAGACCTTGGGCACCTGGTAGCGGGGATGGGTGAGCCGGAGCGCCAGCCGGCCGTCGTTCGTGAGCAGGACCAGCCCTCGCGAGCGCAGGTCGAGCCGGCCCACCGGGAACAGCCGGACCCCGGGCGGGGCGAGCCCGACCACGGTCGGCCGGCCCTCCGGGTCGCTGGCCGTCGTGACCAGCCCCGCCGGCTTGTTGCAGGCGAGGTAGACAAGCGGGGGCGGGGCCTGGGGAAGCCGCCGGCCCCGCACCGCGACCCGGTCCACACCGGGACGGATCCTCTGGCCGGCGCCGGTGGGCGGCCGCCCGTTGACCCGAACCAGGCCGAGCGCGACCAGTCGGTCGGCGGCGCGTCGCGAGCCGACGCCGAGCCGGGCGAGGTGGCGGTTGAGCCGCTCGCCCTCGGGCCCCTCCTCCGCCGGGCTACCCATCCCCGTCGGGCGCTCCGCCAGCCTCCGAATCGTTCGCGGCCCCACCGCTCGCGGCGGGCAGCGGCGGCAGCTGGTCGATCCGCTCCAGCCCGACCACCTCGAGGAAGTGGAGGGTGGTCCCGAACAGCCGCGCCCGGCCGGGCCCGTCGTCGCGCCCCACGGACTCGACCAGGCCGCGCCGCACCAGGCTCGCGAGCACCGCATCACAGTTCACCCCCCGGATCCCCTCGAGGACCGACCGGGGGACCGGCTGGCGGTAGGCGACGATCGCCAGGGTCTCGATCGCCGCCCGGGAGAGGCGGCCGGGCACCTCGGGGTGGAGGGCGCGCTCGACCGCCGGTGCGACCCCCGGGTGGGTGGCGAGCTGGAGGGTGTCGCCGTGGGCCTGGAGCATGAGCCCGGAGCCCCGAAGCCGTTCGGCGAGCAGGCGGGCGGCCCGGTCGACCTCGTCAGGCGGCCGCTCGAGGATCCGCGCCAGCTCCCCCCGTGCCAGGGGCTCGGCGCGCACGAACAGGACCGCCTCGAGAGCCGCGGCCGCCTCCTCCAGCGGCGGGAGCGGCGTGATCGCGCTCGTGGCCGACGCCGCCTCACCCACGCGCCACCTCGATCGGGCCGGCCGGTTCGGCCTGGGTGCACCGGGCCCCACCGCTGGCCACGAGCTCGAGGAGGGCGAGGAAGTAGGCGATCGCCTCCATCCGATCCCGGGCGGCGGCGAAGCAGTCCGCGAACGCGATCGGGGAGGCGGCGGCGAGCCGCTCCCGCAGCTCGGCCACCTTGGCGGCGACCGAGTGGGCGACCGGGACCGTCCGGACCGCGAGCGCCGGCGGCAGCCGTTCGAGCACCTGGCGGAGCGCGGCCGCCAGTGCCTCGGCGGACACCCGGAGCTCGACCTGCGGCTCGACGGCGAGCCCGAGCACCCGCAGGAACGCCTGGGGGCCGGCGGCGGGGTCGCTGATCAGGGCATCGGCGGCGGCCCGGAACAGCCGAGCCTCGGCGAGTCGCACCTCCTCGTCGACCGGCGGCTCCGGCGGCTCGGGCGGGTCGGGCGCCGACCCGACGAGCGTGCGGTCCGCCTTGAGCCGCAGGAGCCGAGCGAGCCCCTGGACCCAGGCGGCCAGCCGGTCGTCACCGGCGGGCCCGGCGTCGACGGCGGTCGGGTCCCCCCCGCCGAGCCGCTCGCGGACGCGGGCGGCGAGCGGGGCGATCTCGACCGTGGCCAGGTCCACCTCGCCGCGCTGGGCGGCCTGGATGAGCGCCTGGAGCTCCCCCGGGGTCGTGACGGCGGGCGGACCGCTCATGCCGAGGACGCCCGGGGCCGGTCGGCGGCCCGCGGCCCCAGCCGGGCCAGCAGCTCGGCGGCATGCCGCCGTCCGGTGTCGGGCGCGGTGGTTCCGGCCAGGAGCCGGGCCAGCTCGTCGACCCGGGCCGGTCCCTCGACCAGCGCGACCGCGGCCGTGTGCCGGCCGCCGGCCAGCCGCTTGTCGACGACGAGGTGGCGGTCGGCGCGGGCGGCGATCGAGGCCTGGTGGGTGACGCAGAGGACCTGCCGGGTCGCCGCCACCCGGCTGAGCTGCTCACCGACCCGGCTGGCGGCCTCCCCGCCCAGCCCCTCGCCGACCTCGTCGAACACCACGGTCCCGGTCCCGCCGGCGGCCGCCAGGTGGGCGTGGAGGACGAGGACGAGGCGGGCGAGCTCCCCGCCCGAGGCGACCTCGGCGAGCGGTCGCGGCGCCTCGCCGGGCGCCGTGGCCAGAGCGACGGCGACCTGGTCGAACCCCCCGGGCCCACAGGCGACCGGCTCGCCGTCGGGCCCGGGCACCCCGGCGGGGTCGGGACGGGACGACACCGTGATCGCCACCCGGCAGTTCGGCATGAGCAGGAGGTGGAGATCGCGGGTCACGGCCGTGGCCAAGCGGGTGGCCGCCGCCGCCCGCTGGCGGTGGAGCGTCCCCGCCGCCTCGGCGAGCGCGCCCTGGGCGCGCTGGAGATCGGCGGCGCAGCGGCGCACCTGGTCGGGGCCGGCCTCGGCCTCCTCGACGAGGCGGGCGGCCTCGTCCCGCCGGGCGAGCACCGCATCCAGGTCGCCGCCGTGCCGGCGGACCATGCGCTCGAGCGCCGCCAACCGCTCCTCGACGGCCGCGAGCCGCTCGGGGTCGTCCTCGAGCCGCTCCAGATGGCGGCGGAGCGCGGTGGCCAGCCCGGCCAGCTCCTCGACCAGCTCCTCGGCCCGATCGCCGAGGCGGTCGAGCTCCCGATCGACCCCGCGGACCCCGCGAGCCTGACGGGCCGCGCCGCCGAGCCGGTCCCGGGCGCCGGCCGCCTCGCCGGCGCCCTCGCCCCCGGCGACGGCGGCCAGCAGCCGGATGGTGGCCTCCCTCAGCTGCCCGACGCGGCGCAGCCGCTCGCGCTCCTGGGCGAGGACCCGGTCCTCACCGGGGACCAGCCGCAGCGCCTCGAGTTCGTCCAGGTCGCGGCGGGCGAGCTCGAGCGCGGCCGCTCGCCCGGCCCTTTGGGCCTCGGCCGACCGGAGCTGGCGCTGGGCCCCGAGCCAGGCGCGGTGGAGCCCGACGACCCGGAGCGCGGCCCGGCGGGCCGCCTCGCCGCTGGCGGCGTCGACGGCCTCCAGCTGGGCCCGCGGCGTCAGCCAGCGGGAGGGGGCGCCCTGCTGGACCACCTCGACCTCGGACTCGGCCAGCGCCCGAAGCAGCGCCGCCGGGACCAGGGCGCCGTTCACCCGCGCCGACGCGGCGCCGTCCGCCGGCAGCTCGCGGACGACGGTGAGCGGCAGGTCCAAAGGGATGCCGTGGTCGCGCAGGCGGCTGAGGGTTTCAGGGCGCACCTCGTCGAACGCGGCGCGGACCCGCGCCCGGTCGGCGCCCCGGCGCACGAGGTCGGGGTCGGCCCGGCCGCCCAGGGCGAGGGCGAGCGCGCGCAGGAGGACGGACTTGCCCGCCCCGCTCTCCCCGGTGATGCAGGTGAGCCCCGGGCCCAGGGTGAGGCGGGCCCCCTCGATCACGGCCAGGTCCTCGACCGCCAGCTCCACGAGCACCGGTTCAGCCCCCCTCCATGTCGAGCGGGTTGACCGGGTGCGGCCAGCCCGCCTGGGGCTCGTCGCCGGCGCCGCCGTCCTTGAGCAGGAGGCCGAACCGGGACTTGGCCCGCAGCCGGGCGAAGAAGCCGGGGGTCTCGGCCAGGTGGACGAGCTGGAGGTCGGGGCCCCGACCGATCAGGACCTCGCCCCCGCGTCCGGCCTCGATCGGGTGCTGACCATCCGCGGCGACCGTGACCCGGCCGCGCTCGACCGCCACGCGGATCGGTCGGTCATCGGGGACGACGACCGAGCGGCTGACGAGGGCGTGGGGGTTGAGGGGGGTGAGGATCGTGGCCGCCAGCTCGGGGTGGACCGGCGGGCCCCCCGCCGAGAGAGAGTAGGCGGTGGAGCCGGTGCTGGTGGCGACGACCAGGCCGTCGGCGTCGAACTCCCCGACCCGCTCCGCGCCGGCATCGACTCCGAGGCGGACCAGGCTGACCCCGACCGCCCTGAGGGCCACCTCGTTGACCGCGAGCGCCCGCCAGGGTGCGGGCGGCGGCACGCCGTCCCCGACGAGGGTCGCCAGCAGGACGTGGCGCGGGACGATCCGGTGGCGGCCGGCGGCGAAGGCGTCGAGCGCCGGGGGGAGCTGACCCAGCTCGAGGTCGGTGAGGAAGCCGAGCTGGCCGCGGTTGACCCCGAGGAGCGGGATCTGGGCGGGGCAGGCGAGCCGGGCCGCGTAGAGGAAGGTGCCGTCGCCGCCGACCGAGACCAGGAGGGCGGTGCGGTCGCGCTCGGCCGCGAAGGTCCGGGCCACGTCCGCCTGCGCCGTCCAGCTCCGCAGCCCGAGCGCGGTGGCGCGGGCCTGGGCGGCCGCCAGCGCCGGCTCCTCCGGGGGCACCCGGGGGTGGAGGACGAAGCCGACGGCCTCCCGGCTCACGCCGGCCTCGCCGGGGCTGGCAGCTCGAGCGCCGCGCTCCATTCGATCGTGCCCGAGCGGCCTCGGGGCTCGGCGGCGATCGGGCCCTGGGTTCGGATCCCCGGCTCGGCCATGGCCAGCCGCTCGAGAACCGCCCGCGCCACCCGCTCGCCGACCTCGTCCACGACCACCCCGCCCCGGCCCACCTCCTGGCGCCGGGCCTCGAACTGGGGCTTGATCAGGACGATGGCGACCGCCGGGCGAGTGAGGAGGCGGCGCACCGCCGGCCAGACCGCCTCCAGCCCGATGAAGGAGAGGTCGAGGGTCGCGTGATCGGGCGCCGGCCCCGAGAGCGCCGTCAGGGTGCGAAGGTTGGTGCGCTCGAGGACGTGGACCCGGGGGTCCTGGCGCAGCCGCCAGGCGAAGAACCCGTAGGCGACGTCGACGGCATAGACGAGCCGCGCGCCCCTTTGGAGCGCGCAGTCGGTGAACCCCCCGGTGGAGGCGCCGGCGTCGAGGACCACCGCGCCCCGAAGGTCGATCCCGAAGGCGTCGAGGGCGTGGGCGAGCTTGCGCCCCGCCCGGCTGGCGTACGGCTCGGCGGCGCGGGCCGTCCCCACCCCCGCCACCCCGCTCACACCAGCATCCCGACCACGACCCCGAGCGCGATCCCGACCAGGACCTCGACCGGGGTGTGGCCGAGGAGCTCGAAGACGCGCTCGTGCCGGAGGCCGAGGTGGCTGCGCAGGTCGTCGAGGACCCGGTTGAGGACGAGCGCCTGCTGGCCGGCCGCGCGCCGAACCCCGGTCGCGTCGTAGACGACGACGATCGTCAGGATCGCCGCCGCCGCGAAGATCGGCGACCCGGGGCCGAGGAGGCGGGCGAGCCGGGTGGTGAGGCAGACGGTCATGGCGGTGTGCGAGCTGGGCATGCCCCCGGAGCTCCCCAGGGAGCGCAGGCTGAGCTGGTGGGCGCGCAGCGAGTCGGTCGCCACCTTCAGCACCTGCCCGAGGGCCCAGGCCAGAAGCGGTGACCAGACGAAGCCATTGCGCAGAAGGGCGATCACCCGGGCGGCCCGTCGCCCGGCACCTCCTCCAGGGCGAAGGGCTCCGGACGCGGCTCGCCGCCCTCGCCGAGGCCGAGCACGGCGACCCGGCGCTCCACCCCGTCGAGGAGCTCCCCGGCGCGGCGCAGGAGCGCCACCCCCCGCTCGTAGACGGCGAGGGCCTCCTCAAGCGGGACCTCGTCCTCCTCCAGCCGGGCGATGAGCGCGTCCAGCTCCGCGGCCGCCTCCTCGTACGTCAGCCGCTCGACGGGCACGGCCTCAGCCATGCGCAACCTCCTCCGCCTCGACCCCGGTCACGGTGCTGTCGACCATACCGGCTGGGAGCCGGGTGCGCAGGCGTGACCCGATCCGAAGGTCCTGGGCTCGACGCGCCACCCGGCCGGTCGCGAGGTCGAAGGTGACCGAGTAGCCGCGGGCGAGGACCCCAAGGGGGCTGAGCGCCTCCAGCCGGGCGGCCCGCGCGCCCAGCTCCCAGCGCAGCCGGCGCCCCCTGCGACCGGCGGCCTGCTCGAGCCGGGTCCCGCGCTCGGCGAGCCGGACCCGCTCGGCGGCGACCCGGCGCGCCGGACCCGCCTGGCGCA
>DAHUZI010000135.1 GCA_027306595.1 Candidatus Dormiibacterota bacterium
CCGCCCCTGGCCGCGGGCGGCAAGCGGGCTGGGGGCGGGTGGGCCGGGCGATCGGCTCAGGGCCCGGCGGCGCGACCGCCGCCGGAGAGTGGCACCGCCTCCAGCGTGCGGTACCGAGCCGGCCGATGGGGCTGGGGGAGCGTCTGCATCAGCCGCACCTCGGTGACGGCGACCCGGCGGCTGTGCCCGTCCGGCCAGTCCGCCGCCGCTGCCCTGAGGCGGGCGCGAGGCTCCCGGGCCAGCGCCCGGCGCACCCGGGCGACCGTCACGTGGGGACGAAACGGGCGCGAGTCGGCAAGGAAGCCGCCGACGGCCAGTGCCGGGCCGAGCGCCGCCCGCAGTTCGCCGAGCGGCCCGCCTGCCCCCTCGCAGCCGAGCCAGAGCACCCGCGGCCGATCCCAGTCGGGGAAGGCGCCCAGCCCCTGGACGGCGAGGCGGAACGGGCCGCGGGCGGCGGCCACCCGGCGGAGGATGTCGCCCGCCCGACCCAGGCCCGGCCGGGTGAGGGATCCGAAGAAGTGAAGGGTGAGGTGGAGCCCCTGCGGGTCGACCGGCGCCAGCGCCGGGTCCAGCCCACCCAGGGCCGCGATCGCCGCAGCGACCGCGGCGTCGGTCCCGACCGGGACCGGGAGCGCGAGGAAGACCGAGCCGCCGGCGGCCGGCGGGTCGCCGCCCCCAGAGCCCCCAGCCGATCCGCCCAGCGGCGCCCCGCCCACCCCTACGTGAGCTCGAGCACGGCCGCGCGGGGCTCCGCCCCCGGCTCCCGCGGCCAGCCCGGCGCCCGGGTCAGGCACTCGAGGCCGTCGGCGCCCACAAGGAACGTGTCCTCGACCTTGGCACCGCCGGCGAGGCTGGGGTTCCAGGCGACGGCGTGGCCGGTCGCGATCGGGGTCTGCCACCAGGGGCGATCCCGCTCCCCGGGCGCGATCTCGAAGTCGCGCGCCCCATACCCGATCGGGCCGCCCTGGTAGTGCTCGCGCCAGGCCCCGGGGTGGCCGGCCCTCGCGTACGCCCGGTCCAGCGCGGTCAGCGCCGCCCCGTAGGTGGAGCCGGGCCGGCTGGCGGCCAGGACCGCCCCCTCGACCCGGCGCACGGCCGCCAGCCGGGCGGCCAGCGCCGGCGGGGTGGGGCCCCGGACCGCCAGTCGGGTGAGGGCGACGTGGAGGCCGTCCCGGCGGGCCACGACCACCCCCATGAGGAGCCGGTGGACGGGGATCCCGGCCTGGAGCGGGTGGCGATAGCGGATGACCCGCTCGTCGCCGGAGACGATGACGCAGACCGCCTCCGCCCCCACCCGCTCCAGACCGGCGACCAGCCGCGCCTGGACCTGGCGGTCGAGCTCGCCCGGCGTCCAGGCCGCCAGCGCCGCCTGGAGCGCGGCGGCGGCGTCGGCGCCGAGGGCGCGCAGCGCCGTGATCGCCTCGGGCGTGTGCGCGAGCCGCAGGGCGACGAGCGCGTCGGCGGTGACGACGCCGAAGGCGGGATGGCCGTCGGTCGCGCAGGCGGCCGCCGGCGCCCCGAGGATCCCGGCCGCCGCGTCGGCGAACGCCGCGGGGCCGAACCACGCGACGGCCTCCAGATGGAACCCCGCACCCGCCGGGTCGAAGTCGTCCGCGATCCGGTCGCGCTCGACGACGGTGGTGAGGAGGACAGCCCGGTCGGGCCGGACCACGACCCAGAGCAGGTCGGTGGGCGCCGCACGGTCGACGGCGGGGTTCATCCCCCCCGTCGCCCAGGCCACGTGGGCGGGCTGGGTCAGGACCACTCCGGGCAGGCCGGAGCGAGCGAGCCACCCCTGGAGCCGGCGCCGCACCTCGGCGGCGTGCCGGCGCCGCTCGGCCCCGTCCACGCCCGGTTAGGCGGGCCGGGGGCCGCCGGCCCGGGCTCTGGCGGGGGCGGCGGCCGTCCCGAACCGGTGGGGCGGGCGGCCGATCGCCCCCGGGGTGCAGCAGAAGAGGTCGCCGGCGTGCGGCTCGTGCCGGCGCGCCGCCGGGTTGAGGCCGTCGTGGGCGGTGGTGATGTAGAGGGTGTCGAGCCGGTCCCCGCCGAAGGCGCAGCTCGTCACCTGGGAGACGGGCAGCCGCACCACCCGGTCGAGCCGTCCGGCGGGCGTGTACCGGCGGACCTCACCCCCGCCCCAGCAGGCGACCCACAGACAGCCCTCGGCGTCCAGCGTCATCCCGTCCGGCTCCCCCGGCCCGGCCACCGGCAGGAACCGCTCGCGGCCCAGCAGGTCGCCCCGCTCGGGATCGACCGCGAAGCGGTCGACGGCGCGGGTCGGGGTGTCGATGTAGTAGAGGGTGCGGCGGTCGTCGCTCCAGTCCAGCCCGTTGGAGCACACGATCCCGCCCACCAGCTCGCGGACCGTCTCATCCGGCGCGAGCCGAAAGAGCGCACCGCGGGCCTCGGTCTCCCCCAGGTGCATGGTCCCGGCGCAGAAGCCGCCCCATGGGTCCGCGCGCCCGTCGTTGAAGCGGACCGCGGGGGTCGCCACCCGGAAGCCCGCGATCGGGGTGAGATCGCCCCCGTCCGCGGCGCAGCGGACAAAGCCCCGGTCGGCGGCGAGGACCAGGCCGCCGTCGTGGCGCAGGGCGAACGAGCCCACCGGCTGGCCGATGTCGAACATCGTGTGCCGGCCGCCCGACGGCGCCAGCTGGTGGACGCGGCCGGCCGCGATGTCGAGCCAGCGCAGGAGCCGGTCGGCGGGGTCCCACACGGGCCCCTCCCCGAGCCGGTCCTGGGCGGCGAGCGCGACCTCCACCGACGGCCCCCCGGGCGTCATCGGCCGCGCCCCGCCCTGAGGGCATCCACAGCTCAGGAGCGGCCGATCACCGGCTCGACGAAGAGCCGGTGCTCGGCGGTGGGGGCGGTGAGGAAGTCGAGGTCGCACCCCGTTGGGGCCTGGGTCACATGGTCACGGTAGAGGGCGGGCCACCCGCGCCGGTGGGGCGACGGCGGGGGCGTCCATCCGGCCCGCCGGCCCCGCAGCTCGGCGGGGTCGACCTCGAGGTCGAGGCGGCCGGCGGCGACGTCGAGGTGGACGATGTCGCCGTCCCGGACGAGGGCGAGCGGCCCGCCGACGGCCGCCTCGGGCGCGACATGGAGGACGACGGTCCCGAACCCGGTCCCGCTCATGCGGGCGTCGGTCACCCGGACCATGTCCCGGACGCCCGCCCTGACCAGCCGGTCGGGGATCGGGACCATCCCCCACTCCGGCATGCCGGGGACGCCGACCGGGCCGCAGCCGCAAAGGACGAGGACGTGGTCGGGGGTGACCGCGAGGTCGGGGTCCTGGGCCCGCTGCGTCATGTCCGCATACCCGTGGAAGACGAGCGCGGGCCCCCGGTGGCGCAGGAGGGCGGGCGTCGCGGCCACGGTCTTGACCACCGCGCCGTCGGGGGCCAGGGAGCCGCGGACCACCTGGATGGCCGGCCCCATCGCCAGGGGGTCGGCGCGCGGCCGGATCGCCGCCCCTGGCGGCGGCGGCGGGGCGGCGGCGGCGATCGCCCCCAGCGTCCGCCCGTCCACCGTGCGGCAGTCGGCCGTGAGCAGCTCGGCCAGCTCCCCGAGCAGGGTCGGGACCCCGCCGGCGCGATCGACGTCGCCGATCAGGCCCTGGCCCGAGGGCTCCACATCGACGAGCAGGGGCACGTCGCGGCCGAGCCCGGCCACCAGCTCCAGGCTGAGGGGGACCCCGACCCGCCCGGCGAGCGCGGCCAGGTGGAGGACGGCGTTGGTGGAGCCGCCGATGGCGTGCAGCACCCGGATCGCGTTGGCGAACGCCGCCTGGGTGAGGAGCTCGGACGGGCGCGGCCCGCCCAGCGCCGCCGCCACC
>DAHUZI010000001.1 GCA_027306595.1 Candidatus Dormiibacterota bacterium
GTCAGCGGCGGGGCGACCGGCGGCGGGGCCGCCCCGGCGGCGGCTCCGACCTCGCCCTCGGCCTCGCCGGCCCGGCGGCGCAGGGCCCGGCGCAGCTGGACGACGCCGAGCCCGACCAGTGCCTCGGGCACCGCGATGGCGAGGTCGAGAAGCTGGACCTCGAGGCTGAGGGCGAGCGCCGCCGCCACCGTCGAGCCGGCGAGGGTGAGCCCGCCGGTCCACCAGAGCTGGGAGGTCCCCAGACCGCCGATGCCCTGGATCGGCAGCGAGAAGAGCAGGGTCCGGACCGCGAGCGCGAACCAGACCTGCCAGAAGCCGACGTGGGCGCCGAGGGCGGCGAACAGGCACCAGTACTCGAACGCGCTCATGACCCGGGCGCCGAGGGTGGTCCCGACGAGAGCCAGGACCGCTCGCGGGCTGCTGAGCTCCTGGAGGACCGCCTCGCCGCGGACCGCGAACCGCCCGACCAGCGGGAGCCGAGCGGCCGCGCCGAGGAGGAACCGCCGGGGCCGGGTCCGGAAGAGCGCAAGCAGCGCCAAGGCGAAGCCGATGCCGAGGATCGACACCAGGACTCTGAGCGCCCCGGGAACCGCCAGTCCCGCCATCGCCGCGGTCGCCAGCAGGATCACGACCAGGCTGGCGAGGTCGAAGAGGCGGGCGACCAGCGCCGCCCCGGTGCCCCGCACGATCGGCACCCCGAGGTCGCGGCGGGCGAGGTAGATGAAGGCTGCGTCGCCACCGGGGCCCGGCAGCACCTGGCTGCCGCCCCAGGCGGCGACGCTGATCGCGGTCACGTCAACCGGGCGTCCCCGCCCGAGCAGGAGCCGGTAGCGCCAGGCCCTGAAGGCGACCGAGCCGAAGGCGAGGCCCGCGCCCAGGAGGACGAGCGGCACAGAGGCGTGACGCACGTCGGCGAGGACGTCGGCGAGCGAGATCCGGTGGAGGACGAGGACGAGGAGGACGGCCCCCACCGCCACCCCGACCAGGAGCCGAACCCACCTGCGGCCGGCCAGGCCCCGCCAGCGGACCGTGGTCGCGCTCGGGCTCACGCTCCGTTCATCAGGGCCATGGCTCTGCTCCGCTCCGTTCCAAACGGCTGCCCCGGTCCTCCCCCCGGCCACGCTAGTATGGTCGACCCGTGGCGAAACCCGCGATCACCCGAGTTCTGGTAACCGGCGGAGCCGGCTTCATCGGCACCCACACGGTGCGCCGCCTGCTCGACCAGGGACGCACCGTTCTGGTCCTCGACGACCTCCGCCACGCCTGCGGCGAGCCGGTCCCGGAGCCGGCGCGGCTGGTCACCGCGGAGCTCAGCAGCGAGGAGGCGACGGCGGCGATCCGCAAATTCCAGCCCGAGGGTGTCATCCACCTGGCCGCCCAGGGCGGCGTGAGCCGCTCGGTCCGGGACCCGGCCGGCGACGCCCGCGTCAACGTGGTCGGGACCGCGGCGGTGGCGCGGGCGGCCGTCGACGCGGGCTGCCGGCGGCTGGTCTTCGCCTCCTCCGGCGGCTCGATCTACGGGCGGGCCCGGCGCCTGCCCAGCCGCGAGGGTGACCGGGAGCAGCCACTCTCCCCGTACGGCGCCGCCAAGCTCGCCTGCGAGGGCTACCTCGGCATGTTCCGTCGCACCTTCGGGCTCAGCACCTGCGCCTTGCGCTACAGCAACGTGTACGGGCCGTACCAGGACGGGACCGGGGAGGCCGGGGTGGTCGCGATCTCCATCCACCGCCTGCTCGCCGGCGAGCCGCCCCGGGTCACCGGCGATGGCGAGCAGACCCGCGACTTCGTCTTCGTCGGCGACGTCGCCCGCGCCAACACCATCGCCCTCGACGCCCGAACGACCGGGGCCTGCAACATCGCGACCGGCCGGGGCACGACCGTGCTCGAGGTGGTGGCGACGCTCTGCCGGCTGGCCGGCCAGCCGGGCGGCCCCGAGCACGCGCCGGGCCGCCCGGGCGAGGTCCGCCACACCCACCTCGCGGTCGAACGGGCGAGCCGGATGCTGGGCTGGCGGGCTGAGGTGGCGCTCGCCGACGGCCTCGCCCGCACCCTGGTGAGCTTCCGCGAGCGACAGGGCCGCCAGGCGGGCCCGGGGGCGACCGCGGGCGGCTGACCGGCGCGGCGGCGGGGACGGCCCCCGCTCAGCCGCCCGCCCCGCCCCCACCGCCGCCGCCGAAGAAGCCGCCCCCGCCGCCCCCGAAGGTCGAGGTGGCGCCGACCTGGACCGAGCTGGCGGCAACGCTCCCGTTCTTGGCGGTGGTCCCCCGGACGACCACCGTCTGGCCGGGGCGGACCGCGCTCAGGGCGCCGGTGCTGGTGATCGAGATCCGAGCCCCCGTGGTCGTGACCGCGACCGTGTTTCCGGAGGGCTCGGTGACGTACAGGGTGGAGCCGTCGATCACCTTCACGGTGCCGGCGACGAGGCCGCCCCCGCCGGGGGCGCCCGCGAACCCGCCGGCCACGGCCCCGGTGCGGCCGGCCGCGGCCCCCCCGCTCGCGGTGGCGGCCACAGCGGCCGGCGAGCCGGTGTGCTTCTCCACCTCGATCCCGGCCAGGAACCCCGCCACCAGGAGCACCGCGCCGGCTAGCCCGAGGGTGACCCGCACCCAGCGGCGGCCCCGGGCGGCGGGGGCGGCCGGCGGATCCCAGGCTTCGGGGTCGCCGGGCTCGATCGGCTCCAGGTCGGGGGACGAGCCGGCCGCGGCCGGCTCGCGATCGGTGGCGGGGGCACGCTCGGGGGTCATCACGAGCTCCTTGCAGACGGCGCGGACGGGGACTCACTCATGGCGCAGGGCGTCGATCGGCTGCAGCCCCGCAGCCCGGCTGGCCGGGTAGAGGCCGAAGAACAGCCCCACCGCCACGGAGACGACGAGGGCGAGGGCGACCGAGTACGGGGCGACGACCGGGGTCACCCCCACGATCTGGAAGTGGCTCCCGAGGAGGCCGACGCCCACACCGACCACGCCGCCGATGGCGGCGAGGAGGACCGCCTCGACGAGGAACTGGCCGAGGAGGTCGCGGCGGCGGGCGCCGACCGCCTTGCGGATGCCGATCTCGTGGGTCCGCTCGGTGACGGTGACGAGCATGATGTTCATGACTCCGATGCCGCCCACCAGCAGGGAGATGGCGGCGACCGCCGCCAGCAGGGTGGTGAAGGTCTGGGCGGTCGAGGTCGAGATCAGGCTGGCCTGGTTGAGGATCTGGAGGTTGCCGCTGGCGAGGCTGGCGATGTGGTGGGTGGTGTCCAGGGTGGTGGCCACCTCGTATTCGGCGGCGGTCTCGCGGCTCGGGGAGGCCGCCTCCACGTCGATCCGCGAGTACGAGGCCTGATAACCGGTGATCGCGTCCTCCACGGCGGTGAGCGGCGCCATCATCACGTCGTCCTGGTTGGTCGCGCCGCTGGTGCCCTTGGCGGCCAGCACCCCGATGACCTGGAAGGTCGCGCCATTGAGCTGGACCGACTGTCCGACGGGGCTCTGGCCCCCGAAGAGGCTGGAGACGACCGTCTGGCCGACAACGACCACCCGGGCGTGGCTGTGGAGCTGGGCCGACGAGAAGAACTGACCGTGGGCCAGGCGGTAGCCGGCGATGCGCCGGTACGGCGGGGTCGTGCCCAGGAACTGGGAGGGCGAGTAGGAGTTGCCGTCCCAGGTCGCTGTCACCGAGGCGGTCAGGACCGGCGCCACCGCCGCCACGTCGGGGTTGAGATCGTGCTGCTCCAGGGCGTGGACGTCGGCGGCCGTGAGGTTGGTCGACTGGGTGAGGGTGGCCGTCTGGCCCCCGGCGCGGAAGAAGACCGGCTGCGACTGGACCTGGAGGAGGTTGGTCCCCAGGCTCTGGATCCGGCTCTGGATCGCGATCGACGAGCCGTTGCCGACGGCGACCAGGATGATCACCGAGGCCACCCCGATCAGGATGCCGAGGATGGTGAGGCCCGAGCGCATCCGATTCGACCCCACCCCCTGCAGGGCGATGCGCACGTTCTCGAGCGGGATCACGCCGGCTGCCCGAGCGGCTGGGGCTGGTCCCGGGCGCCCGCCGGAGGCGCTGCGGCCACGGCCGCCGCGACCGGCCGCTCGCTCGAGATCGGCCGGTCTTCGACCACCCGGCCGTCCCGGATCCGCACGAGCCGGCGGGCCCGGGCGGCCACGTCGGCCTCGTGGGTGATCATGACGATGGTGCGCCCGGCCGCGTTCAGGCGGGCGAAGCTCGCCAGCACGTCGTCCGAGGAGGCCGAGTCGAGGTTGCCGGTCGGTTCGTCGGCGAGCAGGAGCGCGGGATCGGTCACGATGGCGCGGGCGAGGGCGACCTTCTGGATGGTGCCCCCCGACAGCTGATTGGGCCGGTGGTCGCGCCAGCGCTCGCCCCCCACCGACCGGAGCGCAGCAAGGGCGCGGTGGCGGCGCTCGGCGCGGGCCACGCCCTGGTAGATCAGCGGGAGCTCGACGTTCTCGATCGCGGTCGCGTGCGCGAGGAGGTTGAAGCTCTGGAAGACGAAGCCGATCTTCCGGTTGCGGATGCGGGCGAGCTGATCCTCACCCAGCCCGCGCACGTCCACCCCGTCGAGGAGGTAGCGACCGCCGGTGGGCAGGTCCAGGCAGCCGAGGATGTGGGCGAGGGTGCTCTTCCCTGATCCCGAGGCCCCCATCACCGCCAGGTACTCGCCGCGCTCGACCGTGAGGGAGATGCCGCGGAGGGCTGCGACCGCCACCCCCGCGCCGGCATACGTCTTGGTGAGCTGGCGGGTGACGATGACCGGGGTGCCGGCGGCCATCAGCCGCCGCCCCCGCCGCCGCCGAACCCGCCGCCGAGACCACCACCGAGACCGCCGGCGAACCGGGCTCGCACCGAGGAGGCGGCGGAGCTGGTCGCGGTCGCCGCCCGCCCGCTCGCCGCGGTCACGATCACGACCCGCTCGCCCGCGGTCAGTCCCTGGAGGACGGCGTCGGTCGTGTCGCCCCGGAGGCCGACCGTGACCGTCACCGTTCGCTGCCGACCGTTGGCGCCGACGACGGTCACCGTCCCGGTCGTGCCGCTGCCGTGAACCGCTGAGGCCGGGACGTTGAGGACGCCCGCGCTCTGGGCGACGATGACGGTGAGGCTGACCGACATCCCCGCCCGAACCTTGGGGGCGGTGTCCACGAGCGCGAAGGTCACGGGGTAGGTGACGACGCCGCTCGAGCTCGCGGCCTCGGGGGAGATCGCGACGATCCGCCCGGCCAGCTCGGTGCCGGTGAGGGCGTCGACCGCGACCGTCGCCGGCTGGCCGACGTGGAGCTCGGTCGCGTCCGCCTCGGCGATGTCCGCCGTCACCACCAAGCCGTCGGCAACAAGGGTGACGATCCCGCTCGACGAGCCGCCGGCCGACGAGCTCGCCGACGAGCTCGCCGACGAGCTGGCGCTGCTGGCGGCGCTGCTGGCGGCGCTCGTGACGCTGACGCCGGCCCCGCCGCTGACGCTCTCCCCCGTCGTGGCGTCGACGGCGGTGATCGTGCCGGAGGCGGGCGCGCGGAGCACGGTCTCGTGGAGCGTCAGCTGCGCCGCCGACAGCGTGGCCTCGGCGGCGACGATCGCCTGCTCGTCCGCCTTCACCTGGGCGGGCTCCGACTGGGCCGCGGGCTGGGCGGTGACCGCGGCCGAGGTCTCCGCCACCCGGATCGCATCGGACGCGGCCTGCTCGGCGGCCGTCACGGCGAGCTTGGCCGCCTGGGTGGCCGAGCTCACCTGCGTCCGCGCCTGCCGCTCGGCCAGGCTCAGGGTCTTGCTCACGTCGTGCTCGGTCGTCGCCAGCGCGGCCCGGTCGGCCGTCTCCTGGAGCCCAGCGCTGGCGATGGTCGCGGCGTCCTGGGTGGTGGTCTTCTGAAGCGACTGACGGGTCGCCGTCAGCGAGGTCTGGGCGCCCTGCACCTGCTGGCGGGCGGTCGTCACCGCCTGCTGGTCCTTGGCAGCCTGCGTCGACAGCGTCTGCTCCTCCCCCTTGACGGACAGCTGCGCGCTCTGGAGCTGCTGCCGCGCGGTGGCCTCGGCCTCCTGATCCTTGGTGGCCTGGGTGCCAAGGGTCTGCTCCTCCGCCCTGACGGACAGCTGCGCGCTCTGCACCTGCGCCTTCGCTGAGGCCACCGCCTCCTGATCCTTGGTCGCCTGGGTGCCAAGGGTCTGCTCCTCCCCCTTGAGGGACAGCTGGGCGCTCTGCACCTCGGCCTGGGCGGCGGCGATCTGCTGCTGGTCCTTGGTCTGGGCGCTGGTCGTGGCGTTAGCCTGGTTCGCGATCGTGTTCTCGTCCTGGGTGACCTTCGCCTGTCCGCTGGTGACCGCCGACTCCGCCTGGCTCAGGCTCGACTGGTCGGCGTTCAGCTGGGACTGCGCCTGGGACAGCGCCGCGGCCAGGCTGCTGCACACCGTGCTCGGCGTGGCGCCGCCGCAGCCGCTGCTGCTCTCCTCTGCCTGGAGGGTGCTGACCGCGGTCTGGTCGGCGCTGACCGTGGTGGTGTAGGTGGTGACGTCGGCCTCGGCGGTCGTCAGCGCCTGCTCGTCGGTGGCCAGCTGGGCCTGATCCTGGCTCGCCACCGTCTGCAGGTTGGCGGAGTCCTGGCCGGCGTTGGTCTGGTCGTTCGCGAGCGTCTGCTGGGCCGTGGCCACCTGCTGCTGGGCCTGGGCCAGGGCGATCGCCCCCTGGGCCCGGTCCGCTGCCGCCGACTGGGTGGCCTGGGTGAGCGCCTGCTCAGCGCTGGTCACCGGCTGCTTCGCCTGCGTCAGGGCGATGGCCCCCTGGGCCTTGTCCGCCGCCGCCGACTGGGCGGCCTGGGTGAGCGCCTGCTGGGCGCTGAGCACCTGCTGCTTCGCCTGCGCCAAGGCGATGGCCCCCTGGGATCGGTCCTGGGGCACGGTCTGCTCGGCCTGGGCCAGCGTCTGCCGTGCGCCGGCCACCTGCTGCTGCGCCTGGGCGAGGGTCGTGGGCTCGGTCCGGCTGTCGAGCGTGGCGCTGCGGCGATCGTTGGCAAGCGCGAGCTGGGCCGCGGTCAGCTGGCTTCTCGCCTGGGTGATGCTGTTGGCGTCCGACTGCTCGGCGGCGAGGATCGAGCTGGCGGCGCTCTCCTGGGCGCTGGTGACGCTTGAGGCCTGCTGGTTTTCCGTCTGGGCCAGCTGGGCCGACGCCGACGCCTGCTGGGCGGGGCTGAGCCCGCGCTCGAGCTGGGCCAGCTGGGCCCTGGCGGTCGAGAGCTGGAGCTGATCATCGGTCACCTGCTGGCGGTCCTGGGTCGCGATCAGGGTGGCCACCACCTGGCCCTGGCTCACGTGCTGACCGACCGCCGCGCTAACCTTGGCCACCCGGCCGCTGGTGAGAAAGCCCAGGGTGTAGGTGGTGGCCGGGGCCAGGTTCCCAGAGGCCGACACCGACGACTGGACCACGCCCCTGGCGACCAGGGCGGTCGCCAGCACCGGTGATCCCGACGAGGACGCGCTCGCCCCGAGGGAGGTCGCCGCCACCACGCTCCCGCCCGCCAGCACCGCCACCAAAGCTCCGTCGAGAAGGGCGTAGCGGGTCAGGTGCATCGGCATGGTGGGTCTCCGTGGGCCGCGAGGGCGGCGGCCGGTCGCTGGGGGATCACGGGGTGGGCGCGGGACTCGTGCCGGGCGCCGCGGCGGCGGGAGGCGCTCCGCCGAAGCCGCCGAACCCGCCCAGCCCCGCCGGGAGCTTGGCGCGGCAGGCCCGAAGCGCTGCCAGGGCGGCTGGGCTGAGGGACGGCCGGGGATACGGACTGCCGCTCGGCTCGGCCCGGGGGCTGAACCGGGCCCCGGGGCTGAAGTGAGCGCCGGGGGAGCGGGAGGGGTGCCGCCCGCCGAAGGCTCCCCCCCCGGGGAAGGTGGAGGCGAGGCCGTGGGCGGCGAGGCAGGCCCGGTAGGCGGAGAAGGCCTGCGCGCGGCCGCTGGCGGCGGTCGCCCGGGGGCTGGTCGCCGACGCCTTCGCCGCCGTCCCGCCGCACGCCGCGAGGAGGGCCGCGCAGGCGGCGGCGCCCACCGCCCAGAGCCCGGGCGGGAGCCGCCGGCGGCCAGGCGGACCGGAGGGGATCGGGTTCCCGCCGCCAGCTGCGCTCCGCACCCGGGCTCCTCCACGTCGAGACGCCACGCCGCCACCGTAGCCGACCAACCTGTGCGGCGGCTGTGACCCGGATGTGAGCCGTCACATGCGGCGGCCCCGGCCGCCACACCGGGCGGCCGGGGCGGGGCGCGGGCCGGTCAGGCCCAGCGCCAGCTCTCGGGGTAGATGTTGAGGAACGGGTCCTGCGGCTCGGTGCCCCGAAGGCGGGTCGACACCGCCGAGATCTGGTAGTAGCTGAGCGGCATCCACAGCCCCGGCAGATCCCGAGCGAGGTAGCCCTCGAGCGCGTGCAGGGGGCCGAGCCCGGATCCAACCTGGGTCTGGGTCAGGAGCCGCTGGGCGGTCGGGTCGGCGTAGTGGCCCGAGTTCACGACCCCGCCCACGCCGAAGGTCTGCGAGGCGTCGGGGTAGCCCTCGGGCGACCAGTTCCAGCCGTTGCCCCAGTACCCGAGGTCCCAGCTGCAGCTGCCGGGCGTGTGGGGGTCGCAGGGCAGGAAGGTCTGGCTGAACACCTGGTTGAGCGGCGCGGGATGGAGCAGAAGGTCGATCCCCGCCCGACTGAACGCGGAGCGCAGCGCCTGGGCCTCCTCCCCCACCGAGATCGGCTCCGACGCGTACTCGAGGGTGACGGCGAGCTTCAGACCGGCCGGCACCCCCGGGCCGCAGTCGCCGGCGGCCGAGCCCGGGCGATGGCAGGCCAGCACCCCGGAGGAGCCGGGGCGCCAGCCACGGGCGGCGAGCAGGCGGCGGGCCGCGGCGACGCTGTATGGATAGGGCTGGCGAAGCGCGGCCGGCGCCACCAAGGGGCTTGACGGGCGTGAGGGCAGCAGGGTGGTGTCGGGGTAGGCGTAGCCGCCGAAGATGGTGGCGTCGTACGTGGGCTGGTCGACCAGGTGCTCCATGGCTTGGCGAAGGTACAGCTGGCGGAACGCCAGCCCCAGCTTGGGATTGGCGAAGTTGATCGCGATGGTGTTGTAGGCCCAGGCCGCCCAGGGGTGGATGGCGTAGCCGTGGTGGCCGAGATAGCCTAGCTGGCCGATGTCCTCGTAGGGGACATAGCCGTAGTCGATCGCCCCCGCGCGCAGCGCGTCGAACTCCGCGGCGTCGCTGGTGAACGGCACTTCGGCGAGCCGGGCGATGGTCGGGTGCCCGGGCCCGGCGTAGGCGGCATTGGGGACGAGGACGGCGTACCCGGTCGCGGGGTCGTACTCGCCAAGCCGCCAGGGCCCGTCCACCACCCGCCAGAGCGGGTTGCTGGCATAGGTCCCGACCCGCTTGGACTGCCCGTCGAGGAACTGGTAGACGGCGCGCGCCCCCTTCGGGGTGCGATCGAAGCTGCCCACCGGGCCCGCTGCCCGGGTCCGGTCCCACACGTGCTGGGGCAGGGGGATGATCTGGGTCAGCTCGTCCTGGAGGAGGAAGGTGCGGTTGTAGGCGCGGTTGAAGGTGAGAGCGAACCGCAGCGGGCTGAGGACGCGCATCCGGGTCACGTTGTCGGGGAACTGGCCCGGGACGTAGGCCCAGTAGTCGGCCCGGTCACTGCGCAGGAGGTCCATCCAGAACTGCACGTCGCGGGTCGTCACCGGGCGCCCGTCCGACCACCGTGCCCGCTTGAGGGTGATGGTGACCGTGTGGCCGCCGTCGGAGTAGACGGGCGGTGCGGCCAGGCTCCGGGCCGCGTCGATGGCGGGCTGGCCGTTGGCCCCGCTCCAGTAGAGCGGGCGGTACATGAGGAGCTGGAACGGCCCCAGGTTGGCGTCGCTGGCGTCGGCCGCCGCCATCAGCGGCAGGATGTAGTTGGGGGCTGATCCCGGCTGGTCCGCGAAGGTGACCGTGGTGGCCGCCTGGACCCGGGCCGGCGCCGCTGCGGCCGTGCCGCAGGCGGCCAGGATGGGACCGAGGGCCCCCACCGCCAGGACCCGAAGCGCCAGATGCGGTCGCCCCCCCAGCCCCACAGCCCGCCGCCAGCGTCGTGCCCCGTCCGTCCGCTGCGCGTCGACCACCTCTCGCCTCCCCAGCCGGTCCCACCCGAGGAGGGGCCACAGCTATTTGTTGATGTGCGCAGTCAACATTCTAGGGACTCGGCCGCTCCCGCCGCCGGGGTCAGCCGCCGCCGCGGTCAGCCGCCAGCCGCCGTCGGGGGCCGATCGGGGGGTCGCCAGGTTCGAGCGATGGCGAGTCGCAGCCGCACCAGCTCCCGCACCGCCCTGAGGATCGGGACCAGCCGGCCGCCGGAGCGCCGCCCCGCCAGGCGGGGGTGGTGGGGGATCGCCGTCTGGGCGATGCGAAAGCCGGAGCGCTCGGCCTTGAAGTAGAGCTCGGTGTTGAGGAGGGCGGCCCGGGCCAGGAGCGGTGCCGCCGCCTCGAGCACCTCGCGGCGCATGAGCTTCATGCCGCAGTCGACGTCCCGGTAGCGGATCCCGTAGAGGGCCTTCACGAAGACGTTGAAGGTGCCGCTCACGACCGAGCGGTGCCAGGGGTCGGCGCGGCGCAGCCGCCACCCGGCGACGAGGTCGGCCTGGGGCAGGAGCGCGACGAGCTTGGCGAGATCGGTGACGTCGAACTGGCCGTCGCCGTCCATGAAGCCGACCCAGTCGCCGCGGGCGGCGCGCAGCCCGTCGGCGACGCTGATGCCGTAGCCGGACTTGTGGGCGTGGGTCACGACCGTGAGGTGGGCGGCCTCGTCGCCCATCACCCGGCGGGCGGTGGCTGCGGTCCCGTCGGTGCTGCCGTCGTCGACGAGCACGACCTCCCAGCCGGCGGCGAGCTGGGGCAGGACGCGACGGACCGCGCCCAGGACCGGCTCCATGTTCAGCGCCTCGTTGTGGGCGGGAATGACCAGGGACAGGGTCGCCCCGGCGGATCCCGGGGCGGGGTCAGCCGGCAACGACGTGGATCCCCTGGATCAGCCCGAAGACGACGGCGGGGAAGACGCCGAGGACCAGGGTCGCGGCCGCGAAGAGGGTGAGGACCGTGCGCGCTCCCAGGGTGGGCCGGGCGAGGACCACCTGGGCCCGAGCCACGGCGGCGCCGTCCACCGTCATCCCCGCCACGTTCACCGCCTGGTCGGGGCCGCCGACGGCGCTGAACATCGCCAGGATCACCCGCAGGTAGTAGAAGAGGGACACGGCCGAGGTCAGGACCCCCCAGACCGCCAGCGGGATCTGGCCGTCGTGGATGGCCGCCGAGAACAGGAAGAACTTGCCAAAGAACCCCGCCGTCATCGGGAACCCGGCCAAGGACAGGAGGAACAGCGACATCAGCCCGGCCAGCAGCGGCTGGCGGCGGGCCAAGCCCACGAGGCCCGCGTAGTCGTCGCAGTCCTCGCCCCGGCCGCTGAGGGCGGTGAGGACCCCGAACGCCCCGGTGTTCATGGCTGCGTAGGCGGCGAGGTAGTAGAGGGAGGCGGCGGTGCCGTCGGGCTGGCCGAGGGCGACCCCGATCAGGACGTAGCCGGCCTGGGCGATCCCCGAGTAGGCGAGCATGCGCTTCAGCGACCGCTGGGCCAGCGCCACCACGTTGCCCAGCACCATCGAGGCGATCGCCACCAGGGCGATGGCCACCGTCCAATCCGCCTGGGTGGAGCCGAGGGTCACCGAGAAGATCCGCAGGAAGGCGGCGAAGGCGGCGACCTTGGTGGCCACCGACATGAAGGTCGTGACCAGCACCGGCGCGCCCTGGTAGACGTCCGGCGTCCACCAGTGGAACGGGGCGACCGAGACCTTGAAGCTCAGGCCCACCCCGATCAGGGCGACCCCCGCCAGCAGCATCGGGTCGGTGGTGCCCGCCAGCGCCCCGTGGAGGACGACCTGATGGATGCGGGCCAGGTCGGTCGACCCGGTCTCCCCGTAGACGAGGGCCATCCCATAGACGAGGAAGGCGGAGGCGAACCCCCCGAGGAGCAGGTACTTGATCGCCGCCTCCTGGCCCAAGGGGTCGTCGCGGTTGAGGGCGCAGAGGACGTAGAGGGGGATGGAGAGGAGCTCGATCCCGAGGAAGACCACGATGAGGTTGGTGGCTCCGCTCAGCACCAGCATCCCCACCACCGCCCCCAGGAGGAGGACGTAGTACTCGCCGGAGTCCAGCCCCCGCCGCTGGAGGTAGGCGGGCGAGAGCCAGATCACCGCCAGCGCCACGAGCAGGATGAGGAAGTCGCTGAAGAGTCCGAACCGGTCGGCGGCGAAGGCCCCGTTGAAGACAGCGTGGCCGTTGACGTGGCCGACCCACTCGCCGACCGCGACGCCGAACGCGACGGTCACGGTCACCCCGCTGACCCACGCCAGCCGGGTGCGGGGCCCGGGGGCGGTGAAGAGGTCGAGGATCAAGACCGCGACCATCCCCGCGGCGACCACCAGCTCGGGCAGGAACTCCACCAGGTCGGACGCCGGGACGAAGTGGAGTGGATACCAGGGCAGGGCGGCCCCCAGCGCGGCCGAATGGATGAGCTGGGTCACGGGGGCGCTCCGGTTGACGGGCCGACCGTGCGCGCGGCCGGACTCGCGGGCGTCGGGACGACGCCCCGATCGGCCGACACGACGTACTGGTTGGCGCTGAAGCGGGTGTCGCGGATGATCGGCTCCGGATACACCCCGAGGACGGCGATCAGGGCGACCAGGGGGGCGAGCACGGCCACCTCCACCCGGCGCAGGTCGTGGAAGCCGGCCGGCGCGTGAGCCGGCACCCGCTCACTGCCCTGCATCACCCCCTGGTAGAGCCGGAGCATGTACCAGCAGGCGATCACGGTGCCGACCCCGGCCGCCACCGCCCACGCCGGCCCCACCTCGAACGCGCCGAGCAGGATCAGGAACTCCCCGACGAAGCTGCTGAGCAGGGGCATGCCGAAGGCGGCCAGGGCTATCACGAGGAAGAGCCCGGCGAAGATCGGCATCCGCCGCGCCAGCCCCGCGAGCTGGCGCCGGTCGCGGGTGTGGAAGCGAGCCTCCAGCATGCCGGCGCAGAGGAACAGGCCGGCGATGATGAGCCCGTGGTTCACCATCTGGATGATGGCGCCATTGAGCCCGTCGACGTCGAGCGCGAAGATCCCGACGACCACCAGGCCGAGGTGGCTGATCGACGCATATCCGATCATGCGCTTGATGTTCACGGCCCGAAGCGCCATCAGCGCCCCGTAGAGGATGCTGGTCACCCCAAGGGCCAGCAGCACCGGTTGGAAGGTGTGACTGGGCCCAGGAAAGAGGGTGAGGCAGTACCGGATGAACCCGAACGCCCCGAGCTTGCTGACGATCCCGGCGAAGAAGACCAGAAACGGGGGGGAGCCGGACTCGTAGGCGTCGGGCAGCCAGGTGTGGAGCGGAACCAGAGGGATCTTGATCGCAAACGCCAGCGCGAAGGCGAGGAAGAGCCACTGGGCGGGGGTGAGGAAGCGCAGGGTGTGGCCGAACAGGGTGAGGCTGGTGGGGTGGCCCGCGTGCACCGAGGTCTGGATCAGGATCTGGGTCGGCAGGTCGAAGGTGTAGATCCCGGTCTGGGCGCCACCGATGAAGTAGGCCCCCATGATCGCCAGCAGCATGAAGAGGCTGCCGGCAACGGTGTAGACCATGAACTTGAGCGCAGCCGGCCCCCGCCGCTCGCCCCCGAACCCGAGCAGCAGGAAGTAGAGCGGGATGAGGGCGGCCTCCCAGAAGAAGTAGAAGAGGACCAGGTCCAGGGAGAGCAGGACCCCGAGCACCCCGGTCTCCGAGATGCACATGAGGATGGCGAACGTTTTCAGCATCCCCTCGCGGCGGCGGACCGCGACCGCCGCGATCAGGAAGAGCAGGCCGGTGAGCGCCACCAGCCACACCGCCAGCCCGTCAACGCCCAGGTGGTAGGTGGCGTTGATCGGCGGCGGAATGCTCTGGTTGACGCTGTTGTTGCCCTGGTTCAGCGAGCTCGGCCCCTGGCCGAGCTCGCTGAGGCTGCCCAACCACGAGGCCTGCTCCTGGAACTGGAAGGTGATCGGCGACACCACCCGGTGCAGGCTCTGCCCGCTCACACTCCCCGACAGCCGCGAGTGGCTGGGGTTGGGCAGGGCATAGAAGGCGACCAGGAGGACGGCGGCCAGCCCCAGGACCGCGGCCGCGGTCCCCACCGCCACCCCCCGGATGAGGCGCCGCCGCTCCTTGGGGATCGCGGCGATCACCAGGGCGCCCGCCAGGGGGAGGAAGAGGATGACCGTGAGGATCGGCCAGCTCATGCGATCCGCAGCCCCAGGAAGAGCAGGGCGAGGGCGGCGAAGGCGAAGAACACGGTGGCGTACTCGCGGAAGTAGCCGGTCTGGAAGCTGCGGAAGTCCTGGGCCAGGGCGCCGATCGCATCCCTGACGCCCCGGACCACGCCGTCGAACACGTTCGGCTCGACCACCCGCGTCAGCCCCTCGGCCAGCCGCAGCACCGGGCGCGCGAAGACGACCTCGTAGGTCTCGTCCCAGTAGAACTTGCGGAACGAGAGTTGGTAGAGCCAGGGCAGGCGGCGGCTCACCAGGTCGGCCGGGATCAGGCGGCGCCCGTAGACCAGCCAGGCCACCCCCAGGCCGAATACGCTCAGCAGCGTCCCTGCGACCAGCGCGGCCGCGTCCGCTCCCGCCGCGGCGTGGGCCCGGACCACCCCCACCACCGGCTGGAGGAAGGCCTGGAACAGGTTGAGGGGGTGCCAGCCGGCGAAATTGACCTCGAGGAAGCCGGCCACCGTCGCCAGCCCAGCCAGGATCAGGACCGGGATCGTCATCACCTTCGGCGCCTCGCGGGCCGCTTCCGCCGGCTCCGAGCGCGGCGCGCCGTGGAACGCCGTCCAGACCACCCGGAAGATGTAGAAGCTCGTGAGCGCGTTGATCGAGACGCCGATCACCCACAGCCAGGGCGTCACCGGCCCCAGCACCAGCCCCGAGCCGAGCAGCTCCTCCTTGCTGAACCAGCCGGCGAAGATGGGGATCCCCGACAGAGCCAGGGCTCCGATCAGGAACGCCGGGTAGGTGAGCCGCATGCGTCGCCGCAGCCCGCCGAGCTGGCGGAGGTCCTGCTCGTCGTGGACCGCGTGGATGACATTGCCGGCGGCCAGGAAGAGCAGCGCCTTGAAGAAGGCGTGGGTGAAGAGGTGGAAGATCGCGGCGGAGTAGGCGCCGATGCCGGCCGCGAAGATCATGAGGCCGATCTGGCTCATGGTCGAGTAGGCGATCACCCGCTTGATGTCGTGCTGGGTGCAGCCGATCACCCCCGCCATCCAGGCGGTGCCGATCCCCACCACGGCGACCAGCCCAGCTGCGATCGGCGCCTGCTGGAAGACGGGATGGAATCGCACGACCAGGTAGACCCCGGCGGTGACCATGGTGGCCGCGTGGATCAAGGCGGAGACCGGGGTCGGGCCCTCCATCGCGTCGGGGAGCCAGGTGTGCAGCGGCCACTGCGCCGACTTCGCCGCCGCGCCCAGGAAGAGGAGGACCCCGACCAGGGTGACCAGCCCGCTGCCCGAGCCGCCCAGCCCGTTGTGGAAGTGGGGCCCGGGCCCGACGTTCGCAAAGATCGTCGGCAGGCTCACGGTGTGGAGGAGGGCGCCCGTGGGCCCGCGGAGGCTGACGAAGATGAGGAACGCCGCCAGGACCAGGCCGAGGTCGCCGATCACCTGGGTGATGTAGGCCTTGCGGCCGGCGGCCACCGCGGTCGGCCGCTCATACCAGAAGGCGATCAGGGCGTAGGAGGCGAAGGCCACCATCGACCAGCCGATCACGAGGAAGACGAGGTTGGCGCTGAGGACCAGGACCAGCATGCTGGTGACGAAGAGGTTCATGTAGGCGAAGAACCGGTTGAACCCCTGGTCCTCGGCCATGTAGCCGACGCTGTAGACGTGGATCAGCCCGCCGACGCCGGTGATGATCGCCGCCATCACCAGCGCCAGGGGGTCGATCGTCACGCTGAAGTCGGCGTTGAAGCCGAGGGCGCCGGGGACCCCATGGACCTTCGGAACCCCGAGCTGGAGCCACTGCCAGAGCATCACCGTGACGCTTCGATCGGCGGCCGGCCGGAGCAGGGTCGCCGCCAAGAGCACGAGGACGCAGGCGAACGCCGCCAGCACCACCCCGGGTCCCAGCCACCGGACCACCGCACGGGGCAGCCGCCGACCGCCCAGGCTGATCACGAGGAAGCCGGCAAGCGGCAGCCCCAGGACCACGGCCGCGCCGACGGTGGCGAAGGTCGAGCCGATCGTCATTCCCGCAGCTCGCTGAGGTCGTCGAGGTCGAGGCGGCGCCCGCGCCGGAAGACGCCGGTGATCAGCGCCAGCCCGACCACCACCTCGCTGGCCGCCACCGCGATCACGACCAGGGCGAAGACCTGCCCGTCCATGGTGTGGGTGAAGCGCCCGTACGTCACCAGGGCCAGGTTGGCGGCATTGAGCATCAGCTCGATCGACATGAACACGACCAGCGGATTGCGGCGCACCAGCACCCCGACCGCGCCGATGCTCAGCATCGCCACCGATAGCCCGATGAAGCCGGTGAAGAGATGGGGGTTCATTGGGAGGCCCGCCGCCCGTGACCCCGGGCGAGGTGCACCGCCCCCACCGCCGCCACCAGGAGGAGGAGTGAGGTCACCTCGAACGGGAGCAGGAAGGTTGTGAAGAGCTGCTCGCCGAGCACCTCCACCTGGCCGTGGCGATCGACCAGGCTGGGGGCGAAGGGGCCGATGGTGCCGTGGAAGTGCCCCGACGGGGTGACGGTGATGCCGTTGAGGGTGAGCCGCACCACCACCACCGTGAACAGGAGCGCGGCGCAGACACCAACGATCAGGCGGAGCTCCAGGGGATTGAGCCGCTCCTGGGCCCCGGGCGAGAGCAGGGCGATGATGAACACGAAGAGGACCATCACCGCCCCGGTGTAGACGATCACCTGGACCGCGGCCAGGAACTGGGCATCGAGGAGGAGGAAGAGCACCGCTAGGGCCAGCATGTTGACGATCAGGGCCAGGGCCGAGTAGAGGGTCCGCCGGGCGACGACGACCCCTAGCGCCCCGAGGAAGGCGATCCCCGCCGCGACGCCGAAGATCGCGGTCACGCCGTATCCGTGGCGGAGCGCGCCACCGGGGCCGTGGGGCTGGGCGCGGCGAGCTCGGAGCGAGGGGCGGGGTCCGGTCGCCCTGGCGCCGCCGCCGTCGGCCGGAAGCCCGGCCAGGACTCGAGAAGGTCCTCCTTGGTCGCCACCAGCCGCTCCCGCTTGTAGTCCGCCAGATCGAGGCGCGGCCCGAGCGTGATCGCCTCGGTCGGGCAGGCCTCAGCGCAGTAGCCGCAGTAGATGCAGCGCACGAGGTTGATCTCGTATCGAGCGGCGTAGCGTTCGCCGGGCGAGACCGGATGGGCAGGGTCGTTGGCGGCCGCGAGGACGTAGATGCACCCCACCGGGCAGGCTCCGGCGCACAGCTCGCAGCCAATGCACTTCTCCAGCCCGTTGTCGTAGCGGTGGAGGATGTGCCGGCCGCGGGCGCGCGGCGGCACCGGCCGCTGCTCCTCGGGGTACTGGATGGTGACGGGCTTGCTCAGCATGTTGCGCATGGTGATGCGCAGCCCGCCGATCAGCTCACGGAACATGGCCCCCTCCGGTCACCGCAGCGCCACGAACACGGCGGTGACGGCGATGTTGGCCAACCCCAGGGGCAGCAGCACCTTCCATCCCAGCTGCATCAGCCGGTCGTAGCGGAGCCGGGGGTAGGTCCAGCGCACCCAGAGCATGATGAAGATGAGCAGCCCGACCTTGGCGAAGAACCAGATAGGACCCAGCCAGTTGGGCAAGAAGAAGACGGGCGCCATCCACCCGCCGAGGAAGAGGGTGGTCGCGATGGCGGCCACCGTCACCATGTTGATGTACTCGCCGACGAAGTACATCCCGAAGCGCATTCCCGCCATCTCGGTGTGGTAGCCGGCGCCGAGCTCGCCCTCCGCCTCGGGAAGGTCGAAGGGCAGCCGGTTGGTTTCGGCCAGCCCGGCGGTGAGGTAGAGGAGGAACGCCAGCGGTTGGAGGAAGACGAACCAGAGGCTGTGCTGGGCGTGGACCACCTTCTCCAGGTCCAACGAGCCGGCGAGCAGGACCGGCCCGATGACGGCGAAGCTCACCGCCATCTCGTAGCTGATCAGCTGGGCGGAGCTCCGCAGCGCCCCGAGCAAGGCGTACTTGGAGTTGCTCGCCCATCCGCCGAGGAAGATCGAGTAGACCCCGACCGAGGTGATGGCGAGGATGAAGAGCAGCCCGATGTTGAGGTGGGCCAGGTCCCAATGGAGGGCCAGGCCGCCGGGACAGGTCTGCGAGAGCGGGCCGGCGCCGCCGTGCCCCCCGATGCAGATCGTCTGGTTGATGGGGATGGTGGCGAAGGCGAAGAGCGCCATGGCCGCCGCCAGCGCCGGCGCCAGCTCGAACAGGAAGCGGTCCCGGCCCTCGGGAGCGGATGCCTCCTTGAAGATGAGCTTGACGGCATCCGCGGCCGGCTGCAGCAGGCCTGCGGGCCCGACCCGGTTGGGACCCAGCCGCAGCTGGATCCGGGCCGAGACTTTGCGCTCGGCCAAGACCAGGTAGGCCGCGGTGGTGAGGAGGACGAAGAGGATCAGGACGCCCTTCACGAGGGCGATGAGGAAGGTGAGCGGCACGTTCACGCCGCCCGCGCTCCCGATCGCCGCCACAAGGGGCTGGAGCCCGCCCACCACCGCCCCCCAGCCGACGACCGCGATCACGCCGGCCGCTCCCACTGGGGCCAGGCGGCGCGCAGCCCGCCCCTGGTTCCCCGGTAGGCGGGGAGCGCCGCCTCGATGGCGGCGAAGGTCGGGGTCGCCCGCGGCTCGCCGGTCCAGCGGCCGCCGAGCTCCCGACCGATCTCGACGAGCAGCCGCAGCTCCGGCGGGGGCGTCCCGAAGCGGGGCTGGAGCGCCACCCGCACCGGCTGCACCCGGCCTTCGCTGCTGGTGACCGTTCCCGCCTTCTCCACCGCCGTCCGGCCGGGGATGAGCGCGTGGGCATGGCGGCTGAGCACGCCCGGGACGGTCGTGACGCCGACCAGCAACGCGACCCGCTGGCAGGCCGCCTCGAACGCCGGATCGGCCTCCAGCTCTGGGTTCGGGCCCACCACCACCAGGGCCCGCAGCCGGCCCGCCGCCGCCGCCCCGAGGATCGCCCGGCCCCCCATCCCCGCCGCAGGGGCGGCCACGTACCCGGGCCCGAGGTCGGGCAAGAGGCCGAGGTCCTTGCAGCCGCGCCCGTTCATGCCCTCGGTGAGAGTGAGCCGCCGGACCTCCCGGTTGACCGGCGCCAGCGCGGCCGCGACCCGCAAGGCGGCGTCGCGGTCGCCCTCGTGGGCCACCACCCCGACCAGCTGCCGGTCGCGGACCGTGCGGGCCAGCTCGGCCGGATCGGGGTCCGCCGCGACACGGCGAACCTCCCGCCCGCGCTTGCGCTCGGCCTTGTACAGCCGCAGGCTGAGGACCGGGGTCGCGAGCTCCGGACGCTCGCCGAGCACCAGCACCGTGTCGCACCGCTCGAGGTCGGCGACGGCGAGACGGAACTCGACCGGGTCGAGCCCCGGCCACTCGGCCAGCTGGTGGTCGAGGTGGGGGGTCCCGATCACGCCCCGGGCCAGCCACTGGAGGGCGAACGCCTCCTCGTTGGTCATCGCCGGGGTCCCCAGCACGGCGACGGCGCCCGGCCCGCTCTGCTCCACCACCAGGGCGAGCGCCCGAGCGGCCGCGGCCGTGGCCTCCAGCGCCGGGACCTGACGGAGCGGCCCCTCCAGCCGCAGCTCGGCGGCGCGGATCCGGTCGGACCGGTTCAGCTCCGGGAACGAGTACCGGCCCCGGTCGCACAGCCAGCTGTCGTCGACCTCGGGGTTGTCCTGGCTGACGAAGCGGACCACCTCGTCGTCCCGGCTGTCGACGCCGAGGGTGCAGCCGTAGCTGCAGCCGGGGCAGATGCTGACGGTGCGCTGGAGGTCCCAAGGCCGCGCGCGGAACCGGTAGGCGGTGTGAGTCAGCGCCCCCACCGGGCAGACCTCGGGCAGGTTGCCCTGGAACTCCCCGGTGAGCGGCCGGCCCTCGAAGGTGTCGATGACCGTGTGGACGGCGCGCTCCTGGAGGACGATGCTCCGGTCGCCGGTGATCTCGTCGCAGTAGCGCACGCAGCGCCAGCAGAGGATGCAGCGCTCCTGGTCGAGGGTGATCTTGTCCGAGAGCGCCCGGGCCTTGTCGAAGTGGACCTTCCCGGTGATCGGCACCCGGGAGCGGGGCGGACCGTAGCGCTGGGCGAAGTCCTGGAGGTCGCACTCCCCGCCGCGGTCGCAGACCGGGCAGTCGAGTGGGTGGTTCACGAGCAGGAACTCCATGTTCCCCTCGCGGAAGCGCCGGACCCGGTCGGTCTGGGTGCGCACCTCCATCCCCTCCTGCACCACCGTGGCGCAGGCCGGCTGGAGCTTGGGCATGGTGCCGATCTCGACCAGGCACATCCGGCACACGGCAACCGGCTCCATCTTCCGATGGGCACAGTAGACAGGCACAAAGACCCCGGCCTTCTCGCAGGCGTCCCAGACGAGCGTGCCCGGCTCGACCGCGACGGCGCGACCGTCCACCGTGAGGGTGACCGGCTGGGGACCGGGCTGGACCTCGGCGGTCACCGGCGACCCCGAGCCGTCCCCTGGCCCCTCACGTGACCGGTGCCCACGGCGCCGCCCTCACGCCGCCCGTCCGGCCTGGGCCCGGACCGGACACTGCCCGGCCCCGCAGTGGGCCTCGAACTCATCACGGAACATCCGGTACGCCGACATCACGAACCAGGTGGCGGTGTCGCCCAGGGGGCAGAAGCAGCGGCCGTCCATGTGCTCGCAGATGTCGGCGAGGGTGCGGAGCTCGTCGGCCGACGCCAGACCGGCCTCGAGCCGATGCATGAGCTGGCTCTCGAAGTACGTCCCCTCGCGACAGGGGACGCACTTGCCACAGGACTCGTGGTGGTAGAAGTCGACCAGGCGCATGGAGACCTCGACCAGGCAGGTGGATTCGTCCATCACCACCAGCGCGCCGGCCCCCAGCGACGAGCCGGCGTCGGCGACGGCCTTGAAATCGAGGGGGACGTCGAGGTGCTCGGGCCCGAGCACCGGCATCGAGCCCCCTCCGGGCTGCATCGCCTTGAGCTGCCGCCCGCCCCACACCCCGCCCGCCAGCTCCAGCAGGTCCCGAAAGCTGGTTCGGCCCATGGGCACCTCGTAGGTGCCGGGGCGCTCGACGTGGCCGCTCACGCAGAACAGCCGGGTGCCGGGGCTGGCCTCGGTCCCGTGGGCGGCGTAGGCGGCCCCGCCGTGCTCGAGAATGTAGGGCAGATTGGAGAGGGTCTCCACGTTGTTGACCACGGTCGGCTGCCCGTAGAGGCCGCGAACAGCGGGGAAGGGTGGCTTGAGTCGGGGCTGCCCGCGCAGCCCCTCGAGCGAGTCCAGGAGCGCCGTCTCCTCGCCGCAGATGTAGGCGCCGGCGCCGCCATGGACGATGAGCTCGCAGTCCCAGCCGCTGCCCAGGATGTCCCGCCCGGCGTAGCCGGCGGCATAGGCCTCCGCGACGCAGCGGTCGAGCAGCTCCCGCTGGGCCCGGTACTCGCCCCGGATGTAGATGAACGCGTGGGAGGCCTGCAGAGCGAAGGCGGCGATGAGGGTCCCTTCCACGAGCTGGTGGGGCAGCGCCTCCAGGAGGACGCGGTCCTTGAAGCAGCCCGGCTCCGACTCGTCGGCGTTCACGCAGAGGTAGCGGGGGAACACGCCCTTGGGGAGAAAGCCCCACTTGGTGGCGGTCGGGAAGGCCGCGCCCCCCCGCCCCCGCAGCCCCGACGCCTTCACCTCGGCCGTGATCGCCTCCGGGCCCATGGCGAGGGCCTTGCGCAGGCTCTGGTAGCCGCCGACGGCCTCGTAGCCCGACCGCTCCGTCACCTGCGGCTGCCCCAGGTGGCGGGTGAGGATCCGCAGCTCCTCCACGGGCATCAGTGGCCGGCCTCCCACCCGTCCGAGGCCGCGTCCGGGTGGCGCAGCCGCTCCACCAGGGCAGCGCAGCGCTCGGGGCTGCAGTTCTCCACGGTGTAGCGGTCGACCTGGAGGGCGGGCGCGCCGCCGCAGGCGCCCAGGCACTCCATCGTCGACTCCAGGGTGACCAGGCCGTCCGCCGAGGTGCCGCCGTCCGCGACCCCGAGCTCGGCCTCGAGGTGGCGGAGGACGGCATCGGCCCCACGCAGGGCGCAGGAGACGTTCCGGCACACCTGGACGAAGTGGCGTCCGGGCGGCCGCCGGAAGTACATCGCGTAGAAGGTCGCGACCGCCTCCACCTCCGCGGGCCCGATCCCCAGCTCCGCCGCGACCGCGACCATCGCCTCGGGGGGGACGTGCCCAAGCTGGTCCTGGGCCGCCCAGAGGGCCGGAAGCGCGGCGGACCGTGACGAGGGGTACCGGTCGCGGGCCGCCCGGATCCGCTCGAGCGTGGCGGGGCTGAGGGCGACCGGCGCGGGCGCGGACGCCGTCTCAGGCATCGCGACCCGGTGCTGAATGGCTGGGATCGGCCGCTCCCATCGGGGTTTCGGCCGGGTCGCCTCCCTCGCCACACCCGCGCGTTGCCGCGTGCACCGTCATCGCGCCCCAACTCTACCAAGGCCACCCCCCGGAACCGGCCGCCGGCCCTCCGGGGCGCTGGCCCCCTCTCCCCCGCCCCGCTCCGGCCCCGTCAGGATTACGGCGTGGAGGTCCAATCGCCCCCCCAGCCGCCCCCGCCGGACCCCGCCGCCGCCGCCATCGCCGCCGCCCAGGGCTGGCGGCGCTGGCTTCGGGTCCCGGCGCTCCGTCACAACCTCTACTACCTCATCGGGATCGGCGGATCGGGGGCCGGCGTCCTGGTTGCCCAGGCGGTCGTCGCCCACCGTCTGACGCCGACCGGCAACGGCGAGGCGACGGCGGTCCTCGCGATCCTGAACCTCCTCTACACCGCGTCGTTCATCGTCGCCGCCGCCACCGCCCGCCGGGTTGCCCGCCAGGCGGCCGGCCCCGACGACCCCGAGTGGCTGTGGCCCGAGCTGCGGAGGCGGGCGCTCAGGCAGGGGTTCTGGCTGGGGGCGGTGATGATCCCGCTGGCCCCCGTCTTCGCGGTGGTCCTCCACCTGCGCGCGCCCGCCATGGTGCTGGTCGCGATCCCGGCCGCCCCGCTGGCGGTCATGGGCGGCACCCAACGGGGATTCCTGCAGGGCCGCCACGACTTCGGCCGGCTGGCCCGCAACTTCCTCCTCTACGGAGGTCTGCTCGTGACCGCGACCGTGCTCTGCCTCGAGGCGGGGCTTGGGCCGGCCAGCCTTCCGCTGGGCTCGCTCCTGGGGATGGCGGCGGCGGCCTGGTATCCCCACCACCGGAGCCGGGGAGCCCACCCCATGGGGGCCCCCGGCTGGCAGCTCCTGGGCCGGCGGGGGCTCGCCCGGCCCCCGGGCAGGCGGGGCTGGATCGCCGGGATGGCCCTGGTCGCCGGCGCGGCCACCCCCCAGCTCTTCAACAACTTCGACGTCATCGCCGCCAAGCACGTCCTGCCACCCCACGCGGCCGGCCTCTACGCCGGTCTCTCGGTGATGGGCAAGATCCTGTTCTACGGCACCAGCAGCCTCTCAGCGGTCATGTATCCGCGGGTGGCGGCGGCCACCAGCCCGGTCGCCCGCCGCGACCTCCTGCTCCGAACCGCAGCGGTGCTCCTGGCCATGGACCTGATCGCCTTCGCCTGCTACACGCTGGCCGCCCCGCTCATCCTGCGAGTCGTCCTCGGGGCCGCCTACGTGGGCGACGCCCCGCTCCTCGCCGTCTTCACCCTGGGGGTGATCGGGCTCACGGTCGTGAACCTCGCCGTCTACTACGCCCTCGGGGTGAGCAGCCAGCGCTTCGCCCTGGGCCCGGCCATCGGCCTGCCGCTCCTCCTCGTCTGGCTCTTCACCTCGCCGCCGACGGTGGCGGGCTTCGTCCCCCGGATCGCCTCGGCGCTCCTCGTCCTGGCGGCGGTCGAGGGCATCCTCGTGGGGCCGAAGATCCTCCACCCGCCGCCGGGAACGCTGTCAGCGGTCGACGTCCCCGAGCACGATGTCGATGCTACCCACGATCGCGACGGCATCGGCGACCAGGGCGCCCTCGACCATCTGTGAGAGGGCGGAGAGGTTGCTGAACGAGGGGGCGCGGACCTTGCAGCGGTAGGGGCGGTTGCCCCCGTCGCTGACCATGAGGAACCCGAGCTCGCCCCTTGGACTCTCAATCGCCGCGTAGCAGGCGCCGGGGGGCGGGCGGAAGCCCTCCGTGTACAGCTTGAAGTGGAGGATCAGCGACTCCATCGAGGTGTCAATCTCGTCGCGGGGGGGCGGGACGACCCGGCGGTCGGAGCTGTTGACCGGCCCCCCGGGCAGGCCGTCGATCGCCTGCTCCACGATCCGGCACGACTCGCGCATCTCGCGCACGCGGCAGAGGTAGCGGTCGTAGACGTCGCCGTTGACCCCGACCGGGACGTCGAAGGCGAACTGCTCGTACCCCGAGTAGGGGGCCGCCCGGCGCACGTCGTAGGGAACCCCCGACCCTCTGAGGGTGGCCCCGCTGCACCCGTACGCCAGGGCGCTGGCGGCGTCGATGACCCCGAGGCCGATGGTCCGCTCACGCCAGATCGGGTTGCTGGTGAGGAGCCCCTCGTACTCATCGACCTTGAGCGGGAAGTCGCGCAGGAAGTCGCGCACCATGGGCTCGAACTCCTGGGGGACATCGGCCATCAGGCCGCCCACCCGGATGAAGCTGGTCATCATCCGGACCCCCGAGATCCACTCCAGGATGTCGAGGATCCGGTCCCGCTCCTGCCAGCAGTACATGAAGACCGAGGTCGCGCCCAGGTCCATGGCGTGGGTGCCGAGCCAGATCAGATGGCTGGCGATCCGCGAGAGCTCGGCCACGATCACCCGGATGTGCTGGCCCCGGGGCGGGATCTCGATGCCGAGCAGCCGCTCCGCCGCCAGCGCGAAGCCGAGATTGTTCATCGGCGGGGCCAGGTAGTCCATCCGGTCGGTGAGCGGAATGCACTGCTGGTAGGTGTGCGACTCGAAGCTCTTCTCGAAGCCGGTGTGGAGGTAGCCGATGTCGGGGACGCAGGCGCGGATGCGCTCGCCGTCCAGGCTCAGCACCAAGCGCAGCACCCCGTGGGTGCTGGGGTGCTGGGGGCCCATGTTGATCTCCATGAGCTCCTCGGCCGGCTCGATCTTCTCCAGGAACTCGCCGCGCCCCCCGGGGTGAATGACCGGGATCCCCTCCTGCTTCGGGACCGCGCCGGTCGGCATGCCGGTCCCGGGAGGCTCGGGCGGCCAGATGGCGCTCACGGCCGCTCCACGGAGCCCCGGACGGACCCCGGCATGAACTCGGGCCGATCCTGGGGCGAGAGCGCCCACTCCAGGTTGTGGGTGAAGGCGACCGGCTCCCCGAAGGAGACGTAATCCTTGCGGAGGGGATGGCCCTCCCAGTCGTCCGGCAGGAGGATTCGGTGAAGGCCGGGGTGGCCGCTGAAGGTGATCCCGAAGAGGTCGTAGCACTCCCGCTCGTGCCAGTTCAGGCCGGGCAGGACCCCCGCCAGGCTGGGCAGCATCGCCTCCTCGCCAGCCCGGACCACGAGCCGGACCACGTCGTTGTGCACGAGGGAGCGGAGCCCGTAGACGACGTCGAATCGGGGGTCGCGCTCGGGCCAGTCGATGCCGGTCACGTAGAGGGGCATCTCGAAGCGGCAGCTGGGCTCGTCACGCAGGAGCCGCACCGCCTCCTCGAGCCGCTCCGGCTGGAGCTCGATCTGGAGCTCCCCGAGGTCCTCCACCGATCCGAGGACGACTTCGGCCAGCCGCTCGTGGAGGGCCGCCAGCGCCCTGGCACCGGCCGCGGGCGGTCCGGCGGGCTCCCGCGGACTCACGCCGTCACGCGAAGAGGCCGGTCGGCGGGTTCGCGGCGATCTGCTGCTGGAGCTTGATCACCGCGTCGAGGAGCCCCTCCGGACGGGGCGGGCAGCCGGGGATGTACACGTCGACGGGGACCACCTTGTCCACCCCCTGGATGATCGCGTAGTTGTTGAAGATGCCCCCGCAGGAGGCACAGGCCCCCATCGAGATCACCCACTTGGGCTCCGGCATCTGGTCGTAGATCTGGCGGAGCACGGGGGCCATCTTCTGGGACACCCGGCCGGCCACGATCATGACGTCGCTCTGGCGCGGCGAGGACCGGAACACCTCGGCCCCGAACCGGGCGAGGTCGAAGCGGGCGTTGCTGGCCCCCATCATCTCGATCGCGCAGCAGGCCAGGCCGAAGAGGCTCGGCCAGAGCGAGGAGTAGCGGCCCCAGGCCACCACCTTGCCCAAGCTGGTGGTCAGGATCCCGGCGCGGGCCGCCGCCTCGGCCGCCTCCTGCGCCCCGGGGTACGCCCCAGGGATCGCCGGGGCCCCGGCGCGAAGCAGGGGGCTGCGTCGGACGAGCGGGACGGACGGCCCGGCTCCCACCACGGCCCCGGGCGCCGCCCGGGGATCTCCCCCGATCTGGCCGGCCGCCCCGGTCAGTCCCACTCCAGAGCCCCCTTGCGCCACACGAAGAGGAGGGCGACCGCCAGGAGGGCGACGAAGATCAGCATCTCGATCAGCCCGAAGACGTGCAGCGTCCGGCCCAGATCGACCGCCCACGGATAGAGGAACACCGCCTCCACGTCGAAGATGATGAAGAGCATCGCGGTCAGATAGAAGGTGACCGAGAAGCGCCTACGGGCGGTCTCCGCGGGGACGATCCCGCATTCGTAGGGAAGGCCCTTGGCCTTGCTCGGCTTGCGGGGGCCGAGAAGGTCGAAGAGGCCGGTCATCGCCACCCCGATCAGGGCGGCAAGGGCCAGGAAGATGATCAGGGGCAGGTAGGCGCCGAGCATCTCGGCCCAGTCTAGCAACAGCCCCGATCCCATCCCAGGGGGCGGGCCTGGTGCTCGGCGGCGGGGGGAGCCACCCCCAACCCCCCACCCCCCACCCCCCTGACGAAGGCGCTCCCGGGGCCGGCCATGGGACCCATGAGGCGACCCGGCTATGCTTGGCGGAGCGCCGTCGCGGGAGTAGCTCAGTTGGTAGAGCGCTAGCCTTCCAAGCTGGATGTCGCGGGTTCGAGCCCCGTCTCCCGCTCCATCGCCTCGATTCGAGTTGAGTTGCAGGGCCTGCTCGCCGATTTCGTGAGCGCGCGAGGTCTCGAGCCATCGCCGGCTGATGGAACCGGCAGAGCGCAAGCCTGTCAATACGCGCTCCACGATCTTCTACGACCCCAGAGGCGGGCCGAAGAAGACCTACCCTCCGGTCAGACGGAGGCCGTGGGTAGGATCCGCAAGCGGTTCGGCCCGTTGCGTGCACTGGTGTCCGGAGCCGGCGGGGAGAACGTCAGCCGCACCGTCAGCCCGATCATCCGGCGTCAACCAGCGTTTGCCCCGTTGCGAGTGACTGACAGCAAACATGCTGGCGGGCGCGTCAGTGGCCGCTGCTGAGCCAGGTGCCTGGTCAGCGGAACGCATCGACGTGGCTCTCCAGCCACTGTGGGAACGTGCGGGGCGGCCGGCCCAATATGCGTTCGATGGTCGGATCGGCCCACAGCGGCTGAGCGAGAAACTGGGCCTGCGCCCGCAGCGTCACTTCGATGGTCTCCGCGGGCCACCCCTGCCGCCGCCACAGCTCGCGAGCCTGATCCGGGGTCAGCTCCTCGAACCTGACGCGCTCTCCGATGGCCTGGCCGATGAGGGCGGCTCGCTCCCGCGCGGCGATCGGCGGCCCCAGGGCCTCGACGATCGACCCGGCATGCACCCGGTCGAACAGCGCGACGGCGGCGACGGCGGCAAGGTCGTCCTCGTCGACGAAGGGATAGCGCGCGTCACCGTTCGGCTCCCTGATGACCCGGTCGCGGCGGATGATCTCCGCCCACGACGAGCCCGTCGGCGGATAGCCACCGGCCAGCATGCTTGCCATCACGGCCGAGGGGCGGATGTGCGTCCAGGAAGCAGACGACGCCTCGACAGCCCGTTCCACAGCAAGCCAGAACCATTGCTCTGGAGGTTGCCTGGCCTCGAACACGGGGCCATGAGAGGACAGCACCACCACGTGCTGCGCCCCTCCATCGACGGCCCGGCGCACAACCTCGTATACCGCCTCCGGCCTCTCGCTCCGGATCTCGGGGGTCGCCCCCGCCAGGAACATCCGGTCGACGCCGTCGAAGGCGCGCGGCGACTCCGCGGGGCGCAGGACACTGCCTTCGATCACTTCCGTGCCGGCGGGCCAGTCCGCCGCCTCCTGCCCCGGGGCGAGCACTCGGACCGCCTCCCCTTCCGCTAGGAGCCGGCGAGCCAGCCACCGCCCGACGGGACCGGTCGGCACAGCTCCGGGAAGCCGCCCCGGAGGGACGGCAGTGATCAGCGTCGCCATGACACCCCTTCTTACATCACGGACAGCCCAGGGACATGCCCTCGCCGCGGAACTTGTCAACCCCTTTGAGAGAGATAGTTGTGGGAATCACTGAGCAACCTCGTCGCTCAGGGGTGGGTTGATCCAGGCCGGTGCGGGAATTGGGGGCGGCAGCGGGGGGGGGCGGACGAACCGTTCCGGGAAGCGCTGGTAGGCATCGGTCAAGGTGAAGGCCCGGCGCTCGCGCTGGGCAGCGGCGGTCCCGACGTGGATGCTGGCGGGGGTGTGGTCCCCCAGGGCCGCATGGCGGTGCTGCTGGTTGTACCAGGGGAAGAACTCAGCGCAGGACGCCTGCGCGTGCCAGAGTGAGGCGAAGCGGCGGGGGAAGGCGGGCCGGTACTTGAGCGTCTTGAACTGGGCCTCGGAGTAGGGATTGTCGTTGGAGACGTGGGGCCGGGAGTGGCTCTGGATGACGCCCAGGTCGGCGAGCCGACGGGCCACCGGCTTGGAGGCATCGATGAGCCGCGGTCGGCGTGCAGGGTGAGGGGGTGGCGGCGGATGCCCTGGGTGGCACCGCTATCGGCGATCAGCGGCTCAGCGAGAGCGGCGGACTCCCGAGCCGCCACCAGCCACCCCACGACGTAGCGGCTGGAGGTGTCGAGG
>DAHUZI010000144.1 GCA_027306595.1 Candidatus Dormiibacterota bacterium
GGGCCGGGGCCGGGGCCGGCCGGTGTCCGGTTCGACCGGCCGCCGGGGCGGCAGGGCCGCGCCGGTCGCGGACCGCGGCTTAGGATGGGGCCGATGGAGCACGCCGACCCCGGGGGGGCGACCGACCCCGCGCTGCCGACCCTCGCCGACATCCAGCGAGCGCGGGCCAGGATCGCCGGCCGGGTCCACCGCACCCCGCTCCTCACCGCCCGCACCCTCGACGCCCGGGTGGGCGCGCACCTGCTCCTCAAGGCCGAGTCGTTCCAGCGTGGCGGCGCCTTCAAGGCCCGGGGGGCGTTCAACGCGGTGCTCGCCGCCCTCGAGCGCGGGGACCGGCGCGACCTGGTCGCGGTCTCCTCCGGCAATCACGCCCAGGCCGTCGCACTGGCCGCCCACGAGCTCGGCCTCCGGGCGACCATCGTCATGCCCCACGACGCTGAACCCCTCAAGGTGGCGGGCACCCGCGCCTACGGCGCCGAGGTCGTGACCGAGGGGGTCGATGGCGGGAACCGGGAGGCGGTCGTCAGGGAGCTAGCCGAGCGCCGCGGCCTCCGCCTCGTGCACCCCTTCGACGACCCCGACGTCATCGCCGGCCAGGGCACGGCCGCGCTTGAGCTCCTGGAGCAGGCGCAGGCGGCGGGCGCCCCTCCCGACGCGATCCTGGTGCCGGTCGGCGGCGGGGGCCTGGTTTCGGGCGTCGCTACCGTGGTCCGGGCCCTGCATCCCACGACCCTGGTGATCGGGGTCGAGCCGGTCCTCGCCGACGACGCCGCCCGCTCCCACGCCGCCGGCCGCCGGATCGCGCTGCCGGCGGCGCCGCAGACGATCGCCGACGGCGTCCGGACCCTGTCGATCGGCGAGCTGACCTGGGCCGTCATTCGCGAGCGGGTGGACGCGATCGCGACCGTCGACGAGGCCGCCATCATCCGCGCCTGCTGGTGGCTGTGGACCCGGGCCAAGCTGCTCGTGGAACCGACCGCGGCCCTGCCGCTGGCCGCCCTCATGGCCGGCCGGCTGGCGAGCGGCCCCAACCGGGGGGCGCCGGTGGCGGCGGCCCTTGCGCCCCGCCCCACGGTCGCGCTGGTGCTCACCGGCGGGAACGTCGACCCCCGCAGTCTCGCCCCCCGGTTCGGCTCCGAGCCCGAGGCGGCTTGAGCCTGGCGCGGTCGGAGCGGGCGGCCCTCGCCGACCAGCTCGCCGCGCTCGGACCCGACGCCCCGACGCTCTGCGCCGGGTGGCGGGCGGCCGATCTCGCGGCCCATGTCGTGCTCCGGGAGCGGCGACCCGACGCGGCCCTCGGGATCCGGGTGGCGGCGCTGCGCGGCCGGGCCGAGGCGGTGCAGCGTCGATACGCCGCCCTCCCCTGGGCCGAGCTGGTCCGGCTGGTGCGAACGGGGCCGCCCCGATGGTCCCCGATGGCGTTCGGCCCCATCGACGCCCTGCTGAACGGGGTGGAGCTCTTCCTCCACCACGAGGACCTCCGCCGAGCCGAGCCCGGCTGGACGCCAAGGACTCTGGACGCGGCCGACCAGGCCGAGCTGTGGCGGCGGCTGCCGATGATCGCCCGGCTCGCGATGCGCCGGGTCCCGGTCGGGGTGGTCCTGCGCCGGCCCGGCGGTGAGACGATCACCGTCGGGCGGCGCGGAAAGGCGGCGGTGGTGGTCGGCGAGCCGGCCGAGCTGGTCCTCTTTGCCTCCGGACGGCGGACGGCCGCGCGCGTCGCGGTCGAGGGCGGGGCGGAGATCGTCGCCGCGCTGCAACGGGCGGCCTTCGGCCTCTAGCGGGTCCCGGCGGTCGGACGCCCCCGGTCGCGAGACCGAGGCTGAGGCGCAGCGCTCACTCCACGAGCTGACCGATGCCCGGTCGGCGGCGGTCATCCCCATCACCTGGAAGGTGGCCGGCACCCTCGCGCTGCCGCCCAGCGGCGCCAGGCGGGTGGCCCGCCCGCCCGCCTCCGACGGTCCGCTGGACCCCAAGCCCCGGACGCGGGCATCGCCGTCCGGCGCCGGAGCGTGCCTGCCGTTTCGGTCGCCGGAGCGATCGTCATCCGCCGGCCGCTATTCTGCGGGGGGTGGGCCGAGCCCCCCGCCGGGCGGGGGACGGGAGGCAGCGATGGCCGACGACGAGCGACCCGGAGCGGGCGGGCGCCCCGACTACGTCCTGCGCGGCACCAACGGGGTGATCGAGTGCTGGCCGGATCGGGTCGTCGTCCGCCGTGAGGGCGGCTGGCGCCGGCTCGGCACCGGCTACCGTCCCGGCGAGCGCGCGATCCCGTACGAGCAGATCCGCTCGGTCGACATCGACTGGGCGGGGATGCTCCAGCCCGGCGCCGTCACCTTCACCCTGCTCGGCGAGGAGCTGCCCCGTCGCAGTCCCGGGGCCGAGGTCCGGGACGAGAACGCGGTCCGCTTCCGCCGCCGCGACAACGAGATCGTGCGGGAGATGCGGGGGTTCATCGACGCCCACCTGGGCCGGCCCGGCGCCGCAGCCGCCGCGCCGGGCCGGGACCGGCTTGAGCGGCTCGAGCGGCTCGCCCGGCTCCACGCCGAGGGCCAGCTCACCGACCAGGAGTTCGAGGACGAGAAGCAGCGGCTCGGCTGAGCCCTGCCCGTCACCGGTCCCCGGTCCGGGCGACCACCCCCGCGGCGCCGGCCGCCGCCGGCGTCCAGCGGCCGCCCGCCCAGCGCCACAACCGGCGGCCGAAGCCGCCTGACCCGGCCCCGAACGCGTACCCGGTCGGGGTGGCACCGCCGAAGCACACGATCCCCCGGCCGGCCGGGGCGGTGGCGCAGGCGGTGAGGGTGGCGGCCGGCGGCCCCAGGTGGGTCCGGTGAGGCGTCCAGCTCCCTCTGGTGAGGGTCCAGGTGCCGACGGGGCCCCTCGGCGTCGCCGGGCCGGCGAGCAGAACGACCCCCCTCGCCTGGGGGTCGGTCGCCATGGCGACGTATGCCCGGGCGGGGGGGCTGCGGCGGGGGTGGAGCTGCCGCCAGTGCCCGGCGACGAAGAGCCAGGTGTCGCCGAGCCGCCGCTGGCCGTCGTTGCCCCCGAACAGCACCACTCCGTCGAGACTGGGGTCGAAGGCGAGCGCGGCCCCGGTCCGGGGGGACGGCCCGGGCCCGCCCGCTCGCCGCCAGCTCCGCCCGTTCCACAGCCAGGTGCCGCCGAGGACGTGCCCGCGCCCGTCGTCGCCACCGAAGAGGACGACGGCGGGGATGGCGGGGTCGGCGGCCATGGCCGCGAAGCGGCGCGGGGGCGGGGCCGCCGCCGGGTGCGCCCGCCGCCAGGTGTGGCCATCGAAGAGCCAGGTCGCCCCCTGGGTGGGCCCGGCCCCGAGCGCCCCGGCCCCACCGAAGAGGACGAGCCTCGAACTCCCGGGCACAGGCGCCAGCCCCGCGTATCCCACCGCCGGCGGGTTGGTGGCGGGGTCGAGGTGCCGCCAGCCGCCAGCCGACCAGGCCCAGGTGCCGCCGTCGCAGCCCAGCGCCCCGCAGCCGCCGACGAGGATGTCGCGGCCGGTGGCGGCGTCCAGGGCGAGCGCGGCGCCGGCGCGCGCGGCCGGCGCCGGCCGTCGCCAAAGGCCGAGCTGCACCAGGGC
>DAHUZI010000002.1 GCA_027306595.1 Candidatus Dormiibacterota bacterium
AGCGAGTGGGTGGTCGCCACCACCGCGGTGGGCTCGTAGCCGCAGTGGGCCATGCAGTTCGCGCACTTGGGATTGCGGCCCCGGCCGTACTGGCTCCAGGTGGTCGTGTCCAGGAGCTCGCGATAGGTCTTGGTGTAGCCCTCGCCGAGGAGGTAGCAGGGTCGCTGCCAGCCCAGGACTGAGTAGGACGGGATGGCCCAGGCGGTGCAGTTGAACTCGACCTTGCCCTCGAGGAAGTCGAGGAAGAGCGGGGAGTGGTTCAGGCGCCAGCGCTTGCGGCGTCCGTCCGCGAACGCCTCCCGGAAGACCTCCCGGGTCCGCTCCACCTGCAGGAAGTGCTCCTGGTCGGGGGCCTTCTCGTACGCGTAGCCCGGCGAGATCTGCATGTTGTCGACCTCGAGGTCGTCATTGAGGAAGTCGAGGATCTCGCGCACGGTGCGGGAGTCGTCCTGGGTGAAGAAGGTGGTGTTGGTCGTCACCCGAAAGCCCCGCCGCTTGGCCTCGCGGATCGCCGACACCGCCTTGTCGAAGACCCCCGACCGGCACACCGACTCGTCATGACGCTCCCTCAGCCCATCCAGGTGGATCGACCAGGCGAAGTACGGGTTGGGGGTGAACAGGTCGAGCTTCTTCTCGAGCAGGATGGCGTTCGAGCAGAGGTAGACGAAGCGCTTGCGCTCCACCAGGGCGGCCGTGATCTGGTCGATCTCCTTGTGGACGAGCGGCTCGCCGCCGGCGATCGACACCACCGGCGCCCGGCACTCCTCGACGGCGTCGATGCACTGCTGGACCGAGAGCCGGCGCCGGAGAATGTCGTCGGGGTGTTGGATCTTGCCGCAGCCGGCGCACTCGAGATTGCACTGGTAGAGGGGCTCGAGCTGGAGGACGAGGGCGAACTTCTCGTTCCGGCGGAGCCGCTGACCGGCGATGTAGGCGCCGACCTTGAGCTTCTGGCGGAGGGGAATGGACACGGGCACACCTCGTCGCGGGTGGACGATCGTTCTGGCGCCATAATCAACCCTCCAACAGTCGGAGAGTCAAGTGCCCGACCTCGGTCCCTCCCGCCTCAACATCGGCCAGGTGGCGGCGCTCACCGGGATCACCGCCGGCCGCATCCGCCACTACGAGACGCGGGGGCTGATCCGCCCGGCCCACACCGCGAGTGGCTACCGCCACTTCAGCGCTGCGGATGTCCTCCGCCTCCTCCACATCGACCTCCTGCGCAGCCTGGGGATGGGGCTCGAGGAGATCGGACGGTCGCTGGGGGGCGGCTCCGCGGATCTCCGGGCCGCCCTTAGGCGCCACCAGGCGACCCTGGTCGCGGAGCGGGACCGCCTGGAGCGGCTGCTGGCGGCGGTCGAGGCGGCCCTCGCGGACCCACAGGCCGCCCAGGAGCGGATGGTCGCCCGGGTCGCCGAGGCCCAGCGGGACACGCTGGGAATCTTCGGCCGCCCGGTCCGGCCGCTCTCCGATCACGCCCGCGCCGAGTACGCCCGGCTGCTCGGCGACGACTGGGGGCTGCCGGTTCCCGCCCTCTTCGGCCAGATGGTGCTGCCGCCGACGATCACCGAGCTCCTCGAGGCGCTGCTCCTGGTCCCCGAGCACCCCGACCTCTTCAGGCGGATGCGGGGGCTGGCGGCCCAGATCCTCGCGCTCGTAGCCGCCGGCGCCGAGCCCCGGGCCGCCGATCGGCTCGGGGTGGACTGGGTCCACTCCCAGCTGGCCGCACCGCTGCCCCCCGCCATCGCGACCCTGGTCCGCGCGGCCTGCGCCCGGGCGCAGGCCACCGACCTCCTCAACCGGGGCTTCGAGCTCTGGGCGGAGTCGATCTCCCCGCTCGCGGCCGAGGTCCTGCGCGCGACCCGCCGGGAGGCCAAACGGCGCGGCGTCTTGGTGCTCGGGGCGATCGTGGTGCCCCGGCGCCCCGACCCCGGCGTGCGCGCGTCATGATGGGCCCCGCAGCCGGCCCGGAACCCTCGGCCGGCCCCAACCGGTGGCCAAGGAGCGGCGAGCTGAACACCTACCTCGGGATCGACATCGGCGGATCGGGGATCAAGGGCGCCCCGGTCGACACCGCCACCGGCCGCCTCACCGCGGAGCGGATCCACATCGCCACCCCGGTGCCCGCCCGCCCCGAGGCGGTCGCGGAGGTGGTCGCCACCATCAGCCAGCACTTCGGCGGCGACCACCACATCGGCTGCACCTTCCCCGGCGTCGTCATGCGGGGCGTGATCCGGACCGCCGCCAACCTCGACCCCGCCTGGGTCGGCCTCGACGCCCACGCCCTGCTCGGGCACGCGACCCACCGCTCGGTCACCGTGCTCAACGACGCCGACGCCGCCGGCATCGCCGAGATGGCCTTCGGCGCCGGGCGGCAGCGCTGCGGGGTCGTCCTGATGGTGACCCTCGGCACCGGCATCGGCACCGCCCTCTTCCTCGACGGCCGGCTGGTCCCCAACACCGAGTTCGGGCACCTCGAGGTCCGGGGCAAGGACGCCGAGCGCCGGGCCGCGGCCCGGGTTCGCGACGAGCGGCACCTGACCTGGAAGCGGTGGGCCGGGCGGGTGGACGAGTACCTCGGTCGCCTGGAGGCGCTCTGCAACCCCGAGCTCATCATCATCGGCGGGGGGGTGAGCGCCAGGGCCGAGCGCTTCCTGCCCCTCCTCCACCCCGGCTGCCCCGTGATCGCGGCCCAGCTCCAGAACGAGGCCGGGATCGTCGGGGCGGCACTCCACGTTCGGGACGCGGTCGAGGCCGCGGCCCGCCCGCGTCCGAGCCCCGGCCGCCCGGTCGCCCGGCGGCCGGCGGCCGGGGCCCGGCGACCCCGCCTATACTGAACGGCGGTTCCAGATAGGAGGCTGCGCATGGCCGTCCACACCGCCGTCCCCGCCCCAATCGACCCGGCCGAGCTGGCGGCCACCCTGCGACCGCTCGGCTCCGCCCACATCCTCCCCCGGGCCGCCTACGCCGACGACCGGGTGCTCACCTGGGAGCTGGAGCGCTTCTTCGACGCGACCTGGGTGGTGCTCGGCCGCGCCGACGCCATCGCCCCCGGCAGCCAGCGGGCGATGCGAGCCGGGAGCGAGCAGGTCCTGCTCACCCGCGATGCCGCCGGCGAGCTCCGCGCCTTCTACGACGTCTGCCGCCACCGCGGGCACGAGCTCCTGGCGGTGGGGAGCGAGAGCCGCAAGCGGGCGATCAGGTGCCCGTATCACGCCTGGGCCTACGGGCTCGACGGCCAGCTCCGGGCGGCGCCCCGCTTCGACGGCGGGTCGGGCTTCGACCCCGGCCAGTTCGGGCTGCTGCCGATGCGGATGGCGGTCTGGCACGGCTGGATCTTCGTGAACCCCGACGGCGAGGCCGACCCCCTCGACGACTATCTGGGCAACCTCGACGAGCTGGTCAGCGACTGGGAGCCGGAGCGGCTGGTCGCGGTCGAGCGCCATGACTACGAGGTGGCCGCCAACTGGAAGCTGATCGTGGAGAACTACCACGAGTGCTACCACTGCCCGAGCATCCACCCCGCCCTCTGCCGGGTCTCGCCGCCGGACAGCAGCCGTGACCTCGAGGCCCGCGGAATGTTCGCGGGCGGCCCGATGCTGCTCATGGATCACGCCGAGACGATGTCCCTGGACGGGCGGAGCCTTGGGCAGCCGCTGCCGCGCCTGGACGCCCAGCGGCTCCGCGAGGTGCACTACTTCGGGGTGTTCCCCAACCTGCTCCTCTCCCTCCACCCCGACTACGTCATGACCCACCGGCTCGAGCCGCTGGCGGCCGGCCGGAGCCGGATCGAGTGCGAGTGGCTGTTCCCCGCCGAGGCCGTCGAGCGGCCCAGGTTCAGCCCCCGCTACGCGGCCGACTTCTGGGACCTGACGAACCGGGAGGACTGGCAGGCGTGCGAGGCGGTCCAGCGGGGGGTGCGCTCGCGGGGCTTCCGGCCGGGGCCGCTGGCCGGGCGGGAGAGCACCGTCTACCAGTTCGACACGATGGTCGCCCGCGGCTACCTCGAGGGGACGGTCCGCCCGCCCGAGCCGGTCGAGGCCCCGACCGCCACCCGCTAGCGGGCCGGTTGCGGATCAGCCGACCCGGCGCCGGTCGCCCAGGATGACGCGGGCGGCATTGCGGCCCGGCGCCCCCATCACGCCCCCGCCGGGGTGCGAGCCCGACCCGCACAGGTACAGCCCACGGATCGGGGTCCGGTAGCCGGCCGCCTGGGACGCCGGCCGCCAGGCGTAGAGCTGGTCCAGCGCCAGCTCGCCGTGGAAGATGTTCCCGCCCACCAGGCCGTACTCCCGTTCCATGTCGGCCTGGGTCACGACCTGGCGGTGGAGGACCCGGTCGGCGAAGCCCGGGGCGTACGCGGCGATCGTGGCGGTGACCCGGTCGGCCACGGCGTCGCGGTCGAGCCCGGCCGAGGAGGCGGGCGCGGACGGGGGCAGGTACTGAACGAAGCAGCTGAGCACGTGGCGGCCGGCGGGCGCGAGGGTGGGGTCCTTCGTCGAGGGGATCACGCCGTCGATGAGGGGTGCGGTGGTGAGTCGCCCGTGCTTGGCGTCGTCCCAGGAGCGCTCGAGATAGTCGAGCGAGGGGCAGATCACGAACTCGGGGTGCTGCGGCCCGGGGTCGGTGCCGGGGGCGGCGGTGAAGTCGGGCAGCCCGTCGATGGCGCAGTTGACCTTGACCACCGGGCTGCGCGAGCGGTAGCGGCGGAGCTCGTCGACGAGCGCGGCCGGGAGCAGGCCGTCGCCGACCAGCTCGAGCAGCGCGATCCGGGGGTGGCAGCTGGCGGCCACCACCGGCGCCGGTACGACCGTGCCGTCGCCAAGGGTCACCCCGCGCACGGCCCCGCCAGCGATGTCGATGGCGGCCACCTCGGCCTCGGTGCGGATGTCGGCGCCGGCCGCCCGGGCCGCCCCGGCGATCGCGTCGGCCAGGGCCCCCATGCCCCCCCGCACGAACCCCCAGCCGCCACGGGCGCTCGCCGACTGCCCCATCCGGTGGTGGAGCAGGACATAGGCGGTGCCAGGCGACCGCGGCCCGGCCCAGGCGCCGATCACCCCGCCGTAGCCGATCGCCGCCTTGATCGGCTCGCTCTCGAACTGGGCGTCGAGGAAGTCCGCCACCGACAAGGTCAGCAGGTCGGCCAGCCGCGCCAGCCGGCGGCGGTGGCGCAGGGCGCGGCCGGCCACGCCAAGGAGCGCGGGCCAGCTCCGGGGCGTGGGCTGAGCGAGGTCGGGCGGGACCTGGCCGAGGAGCGGGCGGATGACCCCCACCAGCTCGGTGAGCTCGGCGTCGTAGCGGAGGTAGGCGGCGGCGTCCCGACGGGAGAAGGCCGCGATCGCCGCGGCGCACCGGTGGGGGTCGCCCCAGTGCAGGAAGCCGCGGCCGTCCGGGTAGGGGTGGAACGAGGCTGGGTCCAGCGGGTACACGTGGTAGCCGTGGCGGGCGAGCTCGAGCGTCGACACGATGTCGGGCTGGAGCAGGCTCACCACGTAGGAGAGGACCGACACGCGATAGCCCGGCCACACCTCCTCGGTGACGCTGGCGCCACCCACGCGGGGCCGGCGCTCGAGGACCAGGACCCGCCGGCCGCCCCGGGCCAGGTAGGCAGCGCAGATCAGCCCGTTGTGCCCGCCCCCGACCACGATCGCGTCGTAGGCGGATCCGGCCGCGCCCATCCCCTCTCCTTCCGGCGGGCAGGTCCGCCCCGCCCGGCCCGAGTCTAGGCCCACCCCGCGCCCGGCGACGAGCGGGCTCACCCGCGTGGGCTCCGGCAGAGACCGCCCGGCCCCGGGCGGGGACCGGCGGGACGGAAAGCCCTCATCAGCCGACCACGGCCGCGAGGCCCACAAGTTGGGGCGAGGCTGGCCCCTGTCCGGTCAGCTTCACGGTGGCCATGCCGCGCATCGCCGTGCCGATGCTGCCGCCGATGGCGAGGATGCGAGCCCCGGCCCCGAGTCGGACCGGGCGACCGGACGGCCAGCCGCCGGCACCTCCTCCGCTCACCCCGGCGGGACGGCGGCGAGCGCTGGCCTCGTGAAGGGCGGCGACCCCCCGGCCAGGCGGTGCGGTCGCGGGGGTGATGCCTCCAATCCCCCGGTGCCGCGGGACCGGCCACGGCGCCGGCTCGCGCGCCACAATCGGGGTGACGGCGGGTCGCTCAGGGGCACCCGGACGGCGTGATCTGGAGGAGGCCACGATGACCGAGAGCACCGCGACCTGCGTGTGGCACGGCAGCCTTCGCGAGGGGAGGGGACGGACCAGCTTCGGCGCCGGGGCGATCCCCGAGGTCAACGCCACCTGGGCGGCGCGGGCGGGCACGCCCGATGGCGGCACGACCCCGGAGGAGCTGCTGGCCGCCGCCCATGCCACCTGCTTCGGGATGGCGCTGGCCGCGGGGCTCAGCCGCGACGGCCATCCCCCCGAGGAGCTGCGGGTGCAGGCCACCTGCACGTTCGATCCCGCCGGTCCCTCCGTCACAGCGATGGCGCTGGTCGTGGACGGCGCGGTCCCCGGCGTCGATGGGCCCGCGTTCCAGCAGGCGGCCGCCGCAGCCAAGGACGACTGCCCGATCTCCAAAGCGCTGGCGGGCAACGTCGCGGTCACGCTCCGCGCCACGCTGCGCTAGGGCTGAGCCCCCTGGGTACAGTCTCGGCAGGCGATCCCGTCGCGGGCCACCATGGGGCGTCGCCAAGTGGTAAGGCAGGGGACTTTGGATCCCCCATTCGAAGGTTCGAGTCCTTCCGCCCCAGCCAGACTCGCCTGTGTCCTCTTGGCGGGTGCCGGCACGAGACTGCCACATCGACGAGGGAGGCTCAAGTTGCAGGCTTCACCCGCGCCCACCGGGGGCGACAGCCTCAGGACGATCCGGCGTCCTACCAGGTCGAGCCTCTCCCCTGGCCATTCGGGCGGCTGGCAGGCTGCCGTCATCGGGTACGCGAGCCTCGTGGCCTCATACCGAGCCGAGTGATGGCCGCGACAGCCGCCCCCACGCGTGCGGCAGCAGGCTCGCAACCGCCTCTCGGAGTCACTCCTGGGCTCACCCGTCGCCCGGCAGAGGGCATGGGCGGCCCTATGTGTCAACCTTGGGTGAGAGAAGCATGTCCCGGTAATTACCCACTGCAGGGCGGAGCCGAAGGACACCCAGGATGACAGTGATGACCACAGCGACGCGCGGAGCGGTGGGTGGGCTGGAGGCCCGTGAAGCCGTG
>DAHUZI010000005.1 GCA_027306595.1 Candidatus Dormiibacterota bacterium
GAGCTGCACCAGGGCGCTGCCGGTGCCGAGCCCGGCCAATGCGAGGACCCCCAGCGCCGCCGTGCCCCCGACGACCACCCGGCGGGGCCTGGGCGCGGCCGCAACCCAGGCGTCGACGCTCCAGCGCTCCCACGCGCGGCCCCGCCAGAGGGCGAGGGCGAGCAGGGCGTACACCGGGCCTGAGTTGAGGTCGGTCGTCCCGGGGGTGAACGGCAGGCCGAATCCCTGGCCGACGGCCCAGATCACTGCGAACAGCGGCAGGCAGCTGAGCAGGGCCCATCGGGTCCCAAGGCCGAGGAGGATCGCCGCCGCCACCCCCGTCTCGACCGCCGCGAGCACGGCGTTGGCCGCGATGGGCTGGGCCGCGAGCAGCCGGTCGGCGTCGAGCAGGAGCTGGGTGAGCGGCGCCGGCGACTGCGTGGCCGCGCCGTACGCGAGGTCGACGAGGGTGTGGTAGGCGGCCGGCTGCCACTCAAGGACCGCGTCGACCGCGAGGACCAGGCCGAGCCCGATCCGCAGCCCGGCCCACCACCCGGGGGCGGTCAGGTGAGGGCGGTTCGAATCCGTTCCACCCCCTCCTCGAGGTCCTGGTCCGCGAGGGCGAAGGCCAGCCGCAGGTGCTCGGGACAGCCGAACGCCTCCCCGGGGACGACCGCGACTTGGGCCGCCTCCAGCAGCGCCTCGGCGAGCTCGAGCGCGGTCTTCACCGGACGCCCACCGACGGTCCGCCCGAGCACGCCGCTCACCGACGGAAAGACGTAGAAGGCAGCATCCGGCTCCGGGCAGTCGATCCCGGGGATCGACCGCAGCCCCTCGACCAGCCGGTGGCGCCGGCGGTCGAAGGCGGCCCGCATCGCCAGGAGCGGCTCCATGGGGCCGTTGAGGGCGGCGACGGCGGCCCGCTGGGAGACATTGGCGACGTTCCCGCAGACGTGGGATTGGAGGTTGGCGGTGGCGCGGGCGGCCGCGGGCGGGGCGATCAGCCATCCCACCCGCCAGCCGGTCATGGCGTAGCTCTTGGCGACCCCGTTGAGGACGAGGCTGTGGGCCTGGAGCTCGGGGACGAGGGCGGGCAGGGAGTGGAAGCGGCCAGGCGGGTACACGAGGTGCTCGTAGATCTCGTCGCAGACGACCCAGAGGTCGTGGGCGAGGGCGAACGCGCCGAGGGCGCGGAGCTCGTCCTCGGTGTAGGCGGTGCCGGTCGGGTTGACCGGGGAGTTGAGGAGGAGAACCCGGGTCCTGGGCGTGAGCGCCCGCGTCAGCCGCTCCGGGTCGACCCGGTGGCCGTGGGCGGGATCGCCCGCGACCGCGACCGGGATCCCGCCCGCCAGCCGCACGGTCTCCGGATACGTGACCCAGTAGGGGGACGGGATCAGGACCTCGTCGCCGGGGTCGAGCAGGGTCGTCATCGCGTGGGCCACCGCCTGCTTGCTGCCGTTGGTGACCAGGACCTGCTCCGCGTCGACCGCCAGGCCGGAGTCGCGCTCCGTCTTGCGCGCGATCGCCTGGCGGAGCTCGCGCAGCCCGACGGCGGCCGAGTAGTGGTGGTCACGCGGGTCCTGGCAGGCGGCCAGCGCCGCCGCCACCACGTGGGGCGGGGTGGGAAAGTCGGGCTCCCCCGCCCCGAACGAGATCACCGGAACGCCCCGCTGGGCCAGCTCGCGGGCTCGGCGGTCGACGGCGAGGGTCGGGGACTCGTGGATGGCGGCGACGGCGCGGGCGATCCGGGTCATGGGTCCTCCGGGAGGCTGGGTAGACTTCGGGCGATGGCACAGCGGGCCACCGCCGATCTGATCCTGCCGTCCGACCTGCTCCCGCGGGACGGACGCTTCGGCTGCGGCCCGTCTAAGGTACGCCCGCAGGCGCTGGCGGCTCTCGCCGCGACCGGGTCGAGCTACCTGGGCACCAGCCATCGCCAACCACCGGTCCGGGACATGGTGGCCCGCCTGCGCCGGGGGCTCACCACCCTCCTCCAGGCTCCCCAGGGCTACGAGGTCCTGCTGGGCAACGGCGGCGCGTCGCTGTTCTGGGATGCCGCCACCCTGTCCCTGATCGAGCGCCGCAGCCAGCACCTGGTGTTCGGCGAGTTCTCTCAGAAGTTCTGGGCAGCGGCGCAGGCGGCTCCGCACCTCGAGCCGCCGGAGCGGATCGAGACCGAGCCCGGCCGCCACCCCCTCCCCCGCCCCACCACCGCCGTCGACGTGTTCGCCCTGACCCAGAACGAGACCTCGACCGGGGTCGTCATGCCGATTCGTCGTCCCGATGCGGACGGGCTGGTCGTGGTCGACGCCACCTCCGCTGCCGGCGCGGTGCCGATCGACCTGGCGGAGGTCGACGTCTACTACTTCTCGCTGCAGAAGGGGTTCGCCGCCAACGGCGGCCTCTACGTCGCGATCTGCTCGCCCCGGGCGATCGAGCGGATCGAGACCATCCACCGCGGCGGGCGCTGGATTCCGGGCTCGCTCAGCCTCCAGTTGGCCCTCGAGAACGCCCGGCTCGAGCAGACCGTCAACACCCCCGCCCTCGCCACCCTCTTCCTCGCCGTCCACCAGCTCGAGTGGATGCTGGACGAGGGGGGGCTCGACTTTGCGGCCCGGCGCTCCGCGGCCAATGCGGCGATCGTGTACGGGTGGGCGGAGGCGGCCGCCTACGCGACCCCGTTCGTTTCCGATCCCGCCATGCGCAGCCCCGTCGTCGCCACCGTCGACCTCGATCCCTCCGTCCCCGCCCGCACCGTGAGCCAGGTCCTGCGGCGCAACGGGATCGTCGACACCGACGCGTATCGCAAGCTGGGTCGAAACCAGCTCCGCCTCGGCCTCTTCCCCGCCGTCCAGCCCGATGACTGCCGGCTGCTGGTGGCGGCCATCGATCACGTGGTGGCGCGCATCACCTAGATCGGGGCGTCGCGGTCCGGTCACGGCCTGACGGTTTTGTGAAGGGGCCGTGACCCGGATGGGGAATTGACCGACGGTACGATGCCGGCGTGGCGGGCGCGAGCCAGGCGGGGGGGACTGGCGGCGGCGGCGCTGACGCGACGGCAGCGCTCGATGCCGTGCGGGCCGCCCTGCAGGACCCATCGGCGACCAGCCGGGAGCGGCTGGAGGAGCTCCTCCGACCGTGGGTGTCCGCGCGCGCGGCGGAGGTAACCGGCGACCCGGCGCTGGCGTCCTTCGTGGCAACGCAGGTGCTGCTGGACGCGACCGGCGCGCTCCTGGCTCCGGGGGCGGCGGTCCCCGACCTGGCCGCCTGGCTGGACGCGCTGATCTCCCACACCTCCGTCCTGCTCGCCGGCTCCCGGACCCGGGGCGAGGGCGGCGGGTGGGTGCCGAACGGCGCTGCCGCGGCAGCGGCCGAACCGCTCACCCCCTCCGCGCACCGATCCCGCCTCGCCTGGGCGGCGAGCGTGGTGGCGATGCTCGTGGCGGCGGTGGCGGTCACCCTGCTCGCGATCGGGAACCACCCGAGCGTCCAGCGCCCGCCCGGCACCAGCGGCCCGGTCGGTGGCCTGGTCCCCCCGATCGTGCCGGCGCCACCGCCCGCGGCGGTCGAGGGGGTGACGACCCCGGGCCGGCGCCGGCCGACCCCCGCGCCGACGGCGGTGCCCACCGTCCCGCCCGCGCCCCCAGCCGTCCCGACCGCCTGCCCGTCGCCCACGCCGGCGCACCCG
>DAHUZI010000011.1 GCA_027306595.1 Candidatus Dormiibacterota bacterium
GGGCGATCGGCCGGACCCCGTTGCCGGCCTGGTCGCGGCGGGCGGTGCTCCGGGCGGGAGGGCTGGGCGCGGCCGGCGCCGCCGTGGGCGGGCTCACCTGGCGGGCCGCGATCGCGACCGCCCCCGGGATCGCGGCCAGCCCCGGGCCAGTGGGCCCCGGGCCGGTCGGGACCGGGGGCCCGTCGGTCGCGTCACCCGCCTTCGGCGATCTCAGCGGGATCACGCCGGTCCGGGACTTCTACGTCGTCGACATCGAGCTCTTCGGGCCGCCCGCCGTCGACGCCGCCCGCTGGCGGCTGCACGTGGGTGGCCTGCGGCCGTACGCCCTGGGCCTGCACGAGCTGGAGGCGCGCCCCCGCGTCCGCCAGGTCCAGACCCTGGAGTGCATCTCCAACGACGTCGGCGGCTCCCTGATCAGCACCGGCGTCTTCGAGGGGGTTCCCCTGGCCGACCTGCTGCGGGGGGCAGGGATCCCGCCGGGGACGGCCGAGGTCGCCTTCGACACGATCGACGGGTACCAGGAGAGCCTGCCGCTCGCCGACGCCCTGGCCCCTGCGACCCTGGTCGCCTGGCGGCTGAACGGCGACCGGCTCACCGCCGTCCACGGCTTCCCGGCCCGGCTGCTCGTTGCCGACCGGTACGGCATGAAGATGCCGAAGTGGCTGACCGGCATCCGCCCGATCGCCGCGCCGCTGGCTGGGTACTGGGAGGTCCGGGGCTGGAGCCCCACCGCCATCGTGCGGACCATGAGCCGGATCGACCACCCCGCCCAGGGAGCCCGGCTGCCGGCCGGGCGCCCGGTCGCGGTCCGGGGGGTGGCGTTCGCGGGCACGCGGGGGATCCGCAGGGTGGACCTCAGCGTCGACGGCGGCCGGAGCTGGCACGCAACGGGCCTGCGCCCACCGCTGGCCCCGCAGGCCTGGCGCCTCTGGACGGCGGTCTGGCGCCCCCGACCCGGCACCTACAGCCTTGCGGTGCGGGCGGTCGACGGCGCCGGGGCGGTGCAGACGGCGCGGGTGGCGCCGTCCTTCCCGGACGGCGCCACCGGCTATGACCAGGTGGGGGTGCTGGTGGGCTGACGGCCGGCCGGCGGGGCGCGCCGGCCGGCGCCCCGCCCGCCCGTCAGCCGGCCGTCCCCGCGCTGGCGGCCGGCGAGGTGCCGAGGACGGCGCCGGCGGCCGACACCGCCCGGACCGCGTAGACGGGGCCGGGCCGGGTCATCGTGAGGGCCGTCTCGAACCCGTGGCGGGCGACCGCCGCCACCGCCCGGAGCCGGGCCGCGCTCGGCCCCGCCAAGACCACCCACCTGGCGACGGCGGTCGCCCCGTTCCAGCTGGCATGGAGGACGGCGCGGCGGGCCCGGTCGCGGGACACGACCAGGGCGGGACGGGTGGTCGGCTGCCCGGACCAGGTGGAGCGGTAGGCGCGGTAGGTGAAGCCCAGGCTGAGCTGGGCGTTGAAGACGATCGCGCCGCTCGGGGCGTACTCGGTGAAGGAGCCGACCTGGCCCCAGCCGACCAGGACGTCGCCGTTGGCGAGCGGCTGCAGGCTGCCCTGCGAGGGGACCGCGAGCCGGGGGGCGGGGTAGTACTGGTGGACCAGGGTCGCGGTGCGGGTCGCCGGGTTGAGGCGCAGCTCCAGGCCGCGGGCCCGCAGCCGCCCGGGCGCCTGGTCCTGGTCGTCGAAGACGGTGACGAGGCCCTGCCCCTGGTAGCGGACGTCGTGCTGGAGACGGAAGAAGGTGAGCGGGCCCATCGTGAAGGTCGAGTGCTTGCCGCCCAGCTGCCAGAGCAGGTGCCCGGTCGCCTCATCGACCATGTAGGCGGCGTCGGTGTTCCTCGAGGAGATGAGGACGCTGCCGCCCGCCTGCGGCTGGATGGCGTTGACGTGGAAGTAGTCGAGGCCGCTGGTGGTCGCGGTCTTGACGCTCTCGTACGTGGCCCCGATGGGCACCGCCTGCAGGCTGTGCCACTCAACGAGGACGTTGCCGGTCGCGACGTCGATCTCCTGGACTATCCCGTCCCACACCGCCCCGTCCTCGGGGCCACCCGAGGCGCGCAGGTCGATACCCACCAGGTTGTAGGCGGTGATCCAGGCGTGGCCCCGGGCGTCGAGCTTGAACTCGTGCAGGTCGGCGTGGTAGCCGTTGCCGGCGTGGACGGTCGCGATCACCCGGTAGTGGCTGTTCATGATCACGTCCTCGCCGAGGCCGTGTCCGCTGCCCACGATCGCGCCCTGCCACCAGGTGAGGACCGGCTGGCCGTGGTAGGTCTGCTCGCGGAAGTCCATCGCCGAGCCGGCCGACCGGGGCAGGGGATCGAACCACACCAGGCTGCCGTCGGGCGCCAGGATCATCGGACCGTGCGCGCCGGGCCCGCCCGCGGGGGAGACGAAGAGGTCACCGGCGGCGGTGGGCTTGTGGACGGTGACGGCGACCGTGGGCGGGGTGAGGTCGGGGCGGGAGACGTAGTGCTGGTACTTGGAGGCCGGCGCCGACCTGCCCTGCGGGATCACCGGGGTGGCGACGGCGGGGGGCGGGCTGGCGATGGTGAAGCGGTCGGCATCGCTGGCGGCCCCGCACACCGGCCGGTTGATCGTGACCGTCACCGTCTCGCCGGGCGTGAACGGCCGGCTGGGGTACAGGCTCGCGCCCTGGCCGTCGCTGTCGGCGACGAGTCGCCCCGTGTGGGCGCCGCTCACGGAGCCGACGACCGTGATGCGGGCCGCCCGGAGCTGCCGGGGGGTCAGCTGGCGGAAGCTGATCTGGGTCGTCGGCGAGGCGGTCGGCGTGCCCGGGCTGGGATAGAGGGCGACCCCGCGGCAGACGGGCGCCTCGGTGAGGGCGATGGCGCGGACGCCAACACGGGCGGCGGCGGGCAAGGCGCCACCGACGACCGCCAGCGCGAGGGCGCCGACAAAAACGCGCAAGGCGAGCGGTCGCGATGGCTTGGGCATGGTTGGATTCCTCGGCGTGGTGCAATTTCCCTCCCACGCTATCCCCCGCTCGCGCTCACGCCACGGGCGATCCCCCGGGTCCGGCTGCGCGCGATCCCACCCCCCGCCGCCCCCGCGGATGGGCACGGTTCGCCCACGCACCGTGGGGGTTGGTGTCTCGTCCGCCAGCGGCTAGGGTGCATCGCATGCCCACCCCGACGGCGCCGCGGCGGTCGACGCGGCGCCGTCGGCCCGCGGTGCTCGCCCTCGGGGCGCTCCTCGCTGCGATGATCGGCGGCAGCGCGGCGGCGCTGGCGGTCAGCCCCCCGGCGGCGGCGGGGACGGGGATCCACCTGATCCGCCACATCATCGTGATCATGCAGGAGAACCGCTCCTTCGACGACTACTTCGGCACCTTTCCCGGGGGCCTTGGGATCCCGATGTCCCACGGGGTGCCGACGGTGTGCGCGCCCGACCCCCTCCACGGCGATCAGTGCATCGCGCCGTTCGTGGACCACGGCGACCTCAACGGCGGGGGACCGCACGACGCCGCCGACTACCGCGACGACGTCAACGGCGGCCTGATGAACGGCTTCATCACGGAGGCCGAGTCCCAGCCCCGCGGCTGCCTCTTCTACGGCCTTCGGGCGTGCGCCCGCTCCACCTCGGCCTCGGTGATGGGGTACCACGTCGCGAGCGACATCCCCAACTACTGGACCTGGGCCAAGGACTTCGTCCTCCAGGACCACATGTTCTCGCCGGTGCATTCCTGGAGCCTGCCCTCCCACCTGTTCCTGATCTCCGGCTGGTCCGCCACCTGCAGCGTGCGCAACGACCCGATGAGCTGCGTGCAGACGCTGGACCCCGCCGACCGCACCCCCTCCAACCCCACCCCCTTCGCCTGGACCGATCTCACCTATCTGCTCGACCACCACCACGTGAGCTGGGGCTGGTACCTGGACAACGGCGCCGCTCCCTTGACCCTGAGCTCGGGGATCCCGGGCGGGCCGGGGACCACCGTGCGCCGGCCCAAGCTGACGGCTGGGGTCCTCAAGATCTGGAACGTCCTGCCGGGATTCACCGACGTCCACCAGGACCACCAGCTCGGTCACATCCGCACCGACTCGCAGTTCCTCGCCGAGGCCCGCACCGGCACCCTGCCGGCGGTGTCCTGGCTGCTCCCGGACGGGGCCGACAGCGAGCACCCGCCGGCGCTGGTCTCGACCGGCCAGTCGTACGTGACCCGGCTGGTCGACGCGGTGATGCGCAGCCCGGAGTGGCGATCGTCGGCGATCTTCCTCTCCTGGGACGATTGGGGCGGCTTCTACGACCAGGTCCAGCCCCCCCGGGTCGACGCCCTCGGCTACGGCCTGCGGGTCCCCGGGCTGGTGATCAGCCCGTACGCCCGGCGCGGGATGATCGACCACCAGACCCTGTCGACGGACGCGTATCTCAAGTTCATCGAGGACGACTTCCTCGGCGGGATGCAGATCAATCCCAAGACCGACGGCCGCCCCGACTCGCGCACGGTGGTGCGCGAGGCGGTGCGGCAGCTGGGGAACCTGGTCGCGGATTTCAACTTCGCCCAGACCCCACGGTCGCCGGTGATCCTGCCCGTCTGCCCGAAGACCACCCTCACCCTCCCCGCCGCGCTGACCCCGTCCCTCAAGCGCCAGGGATTCTTCGGGCCCTGCGGCGTGCCCACCGGCTGACCGCGAACGGGGGGAGCTGGGACCCGGGGCCGGCCGCCCCGTCTCCAGCGGCTGTGCGACCTACACTCGGACCAGGTGCCCACCCCAACCCGCCCTGATCCCGGGCCCCGGACGGCCGCGGCGCCGGATCCGGAGGCGCTGGCGACCGAGACGGCATCGCGGCGGACCACCTGGCTGTGGGTGCGGGCGGCCGCCGTCCTGGTCAGCCTCTTCGTCGGCTACCAGCTGCTCCAGGTGGTGGCCGGGTGGCTGGCCTCGATCCTCGGGGTGATCCTCGCCATCGTCCTGGCGATCGTGATCGCCTTCCTTCTCGACCCCGTGGTCCTGCGCCTGCGGGCCCGGGCGGGGGTGCCGGCCTCGCTCGCCATCGTGGGGACGCTGCTCATCGGCCTGCTGGCGGTGGCCGGGGTGCTCTACCTCGTGGGCGGCCCGCTGGTCGCCGAGGGGCGGGCGCTCGCCAACCAGGTGCCCCATCTCGTCCACGACGCCAACCGCGTCCTGGACTCGATCCGCAGCCAGCTGCGGGCGCGCGGGATCCGGATCGGCGGCGGGGGGGTCATCCCCACCAACCTCACCAGCCTCATCCCCCAGGCGACGAACATCCTCCTCCACGGGGTCAGCAGCACGGCGACCGCGCTGATCGACGTGGTCGTCGCCCTGGTGATCAGCTTCTGGCTGCTCAAGGACGGCCGGCGGCTGCGCCACCAGCTCCTGGACCTGCTCCCCAGCCGGCTGCGCGGCGAGGTGGCGTTCGGCCTCGACGCCTTCGCCGCCGTCATCGGCGGGTACGTCCGGGCCCAGCTGCTGCTCGCGTTCCTGGTGGCGCTCCTGGCCGGGATCGGGACCGCGCTCCTCGGGGTGCCGTTCCCCCTGGTCGTGGCGGTGGCGACCTTCGTCTTCGAGCTGATCCCGCTGGTGGGGCCGTTCGCGGGCGGGGCGGTCGCCCTCCTCCTCGCCCTCACCCGCAGCCCGCTCCTCGCCCTCTTCACCCTCATCCTCTTCCTCGCCATCCACGTCGTCGAGGGCTACCTCCTCGCCCCGAGGATCCAGGCCCGCTTCGTCCACCTCCACCCGCTCCTCGCGCTGGTCGCCCTCTTCGCCGGGATCGAGGTCGGCGGCTTCCTCGGCGCCCTGTTCGCGGTCCCCCTCGCGAGCCTGCTGGCCGTGTACGTGCGGGCGGCGGTCCTCGACTGGCGCCACACCCGGCCCGACCTCTTCAGCCCCCGCGGGGCCCCAGCCGACCTCACCAGCACCGAACGCCGCCTGCTCGGGGAGTTCCGCCCGATCCGCCTGGACCTTCTCGGCCGCTGGCGGCGCCGGCGCGGTCCCGTCGCCCCCGCCCCGGAGCCGACCGCGCCCCGCCGCGGCCGCGGCCGCTAGGGATGGGGCCGACGGCGCCAGCGCGGTCGGAGGCGAGGCGGTCCACCGGCTACCGCGCGGTCCTCGGCTGCCCGGGCTTCCCGCCCCTGTACCTCGCGACCGTCCTGGCCCGGACCGGCGGCCAGATGCAGACGGTCGTGGCCGTCCTCCTCGCGCTCCGCCAGTTCCATTCCCCCGAGCTCGCCGGGCTCACCGTCCTCGCCCAGCTCCCCGGGATCGTCCTCAGCCCGGTGACCGGGGCGCTCCTCGACCGCCACCGCCGGATCCGTCTCATCGCCGTCGACTACTCGGCCGCGGGCGGATCGCTGGCCCTGATCGGGGGGCTCGCCCTCGGCCGGGCGCTCGCGCCCTGGAGCCTGGTGCTCATCTTCACCGTGGCCGGGCTCACCGGCCCCCTCAGCTGGGCCGGGACCAAGAGCCTGTTCCCCATCGTCGTCCCCAAGCGGCTGTGGGACCGGGCCAACGCCCTCGACAGCGCCTCGTACGTGGTGGCGACGATCCTCGGCCCGGGGCTGGCTGGGGTCCTGGTCGCCGTTGTGGGCGACAGCCAGGCGCTGATCGCCAACGCCGCCGTGTACCTGCTGGCGATCGGCGCGATCACATCGGCCCGGGTGCCGGCCCGGCCGCCTTCGCCCGCGGTCGGCCTGCTCCGGGACGCCCGCGCCGGCCTCGGGTACGTGGTCCGCCACCCGACCCTGCGCGGGCTCGCGATCGGGATGTCGCTCACCGCCGTCGGATGGGGGATCCTCACCGTGGGGCTGCCGGTGCTGGTCCTCCATCACCTCCACGGCGGCGCGGCCGCCGTGGGCTGGCTGTGGGGGCTCTCAGGGGCGACCGGACTCCTCTTCGGCCTGGGGGTGGGCCGGCTCGGCACCGACGGGCGCGAGCGCCTCCTCCTCAACGGCGGCATCGTGGTGGTCGCCGTCGGCACCCTGGTGGTGGCGCTCGCCTCCTCGCTCCTGATGGCGGCGATCGGGATGCTGGTGATCGGCGCCGGCGGCGGCCCCTTCGATGTCGCCCTCTTCTCGCTGCGCCAGCGCCGCACCGAGCGGGCCTGGTTCGGGCGGGCCTTCGCCATCTCGATGAGCCTCAACTACGTCGGCACCCCGATCGGGGCCGCCCTCGGCGGCCCCCTGGTCGCCCTCTCGGCGCCGCTGGCCCTGGTGCTGGCGGCCGCGGTCACCCTGGTCGCCTGGCCGGTGGTCCGGCAGCTGGTGCCGGCCGAGCCGCGCCACCCCCGGGCGGGGGCCCTGGCCGGCTGACCGGCCGGCTGGCCGGGTGCGCCCCGGGGCGGCGGGGCCGGGAACGGGGCGGCCGCGCCGCCGCCCCGCCCCACCCCGACCGCGATCAGACCATCGGAACCGAGATCGGCTGCGGTCCGCCGGTGCCGTAGTTGATGTCCGGCGCCTGGACCCCGAAGCCGCACTGCCCGATCGCCTGGCCCCCCACCTGGTTGGGCGCCGCACCCGACTCGCCGAACTGGACCTGGGGGAGGCTGCCGGTGCAGACCATGTTCCCCGTCACCGAGTTCCCCACGACCTCGTTGGCGTCGGGGTCGCCCATCTGGTTCTGCTGGTCGAGGACGTTGCCCTGGACATGGTTGCGCAGGGCACCGAGGTAGCAGGTCTGCAGCCCGATGATCCGCAGGTTGCCGCCGATCGTGCTGTCCTCGACGTCGGTGTACACGGGGAAGAACGCCAGCGGAGACGGGTCCTGGCTCCAGGGAGCCGGGGCGACCGCGCCCAGGCAGGCCGGGGTCACCATGCCCGCCCCGCCCCCGCCGCCGACCACCGAGACGCTGCCCTGGACGTAAACCGCGTGGATCACGACCCCGAGGGCCCCGACGGCGATGATGTTCCCGGCCACGATGTCCGATTCAGCCGTCGTCCCCGAGGGGCACAGGATGGCGGCGTCGCACCCGAGGAAGAGGACGGCCCCCGACCCGACCAGCACGTTGCCGCCGACCACGACCGTCCCCGGGAGCGCGGCCGGGGGCGTCGGGGTGGTCGCGTCCAGCAGCGCCCCCGGCGCGATGGTGAGGTTCCCCGTGACGGTGACCGTCCCCTGGGGGACCGAGCAGACCCCGACCACGAGCAGCTGCTGGTAGATGCCGGGGGCGATGGCGCCGCCGGTGCAGACGGCCCCGCCCCCCAAGGTGCGGGCGCCGACGGGCGCCGCCGTCGCCGCGAGACCGGCCAGGCCGGTCAGACCGATCGCCAGGATCGCGCCGATTCGCGCTGTGCGCATGTCACTGCCTCCCATCCGCCGGGCCGTCGGCTGGCGCCGGACCCGGCCGCCGCGCTGATCGGCGCCGGCCTCCCTCGAGCCGCACACCGGTTGAGCCCCCCCCCACGACAGGAACGCCGCGGCCGCGCCGGGTACCCGGTCGGCGGCCGGGGCGGCGCCGCCGGCCTCAGGGGGCGGGGCGGGGACCGAAGAGGGCGCGGCCGATCCGCACCCGGGTGCTGCCGGCGGCGATCGCCGGCTCGAGGTCGTCGGACATCCCCATGCTCAGGGTGGGCAGCGGCACCCCGCAGCGCTCGGCGAGCGCCTCCCGGAGCCGGGCGCAGCGGGGAAAGGCACCGGGGTCGCCGGGCGCCCCGACCGTCATCAGGCCCTCGATCCGAAGCCCGGGGAGCTGGAGGAGCCCGGCCGCGGCCGCCTCCAGCTCACGGGGGGTGAAGCCGGTGCGGCCGGGAAGGCCGGTGAGCTCGACCTCGAGGAGGACCGGCAGCGGTTCGGCCCCGGCACGCGCCGCCCCGAGCCGCTGGGCGAGCTCAGGGCTGTCCACGGTCTCGACCGTCGCGAAGAGGTCGGCGGCGCGGCGGGCCTTGTTGCGCTGGCAGTGGCCGAGCAGGTGCCAGCGGACCGGCGCCACCCCCTGGGCCGCCAGGGCGCGGGCCTTGGCCTCGGCCTCCTGCACGTAGTTCTCGCCCAGCCGCTCCAGGCCGAGCCCGCGGGCGATCGCAGCCGCCTGGAACGGATGCCCCTTGGTCACGGCCAGCAGCTGGACCGCCCCGGGCGGGCGCCCGGCGCGCTCCAGCGCCCGCGCGATCCGCTCGCGGACGGCCGCGAGGTTGGCCGCGACCGCCCTCGGGTCAGGCCCGGGCTCGGCGTCCACGGGCCTGGCCATCGGCGGAGAGGAGCTGGTCGATCTCGTGCTTGACCTCGGAGAGATCGCGGAACGAGCGGTAGACCGAGGCGAAGCGGACGTAGGCCACGTCGTCGAGCTCCCGGAGGCGGGCCATCACCAGCTCTCCGACCACCGTGCTCGGCAGCTCGGACTGGCCCCGCCCGCGCAGGTCGGCCTCGATCGCCTCCACGAGCTGGCTGATCCGGTCGGGGGAGATGTCGCGCTTCTTGCAGGCGGTCATGAGCCCAGCGAAGAGCTTGTGGCGGTCGAAGTCCTCCCGCCGGCCGTCCTTCTTGACGATGTAGAAGGGGACGGTCTCGACCCGCTCGTAGGTGGTGAAGCGCTTGCCGCAGGGGTTGCAGGCCCGCCGGCGGCGGATCGCCTCGCCGGTCTCGGAGTCGCGCGAGTCCACCACCCGCAGGTCGTGGCTCTGGCAGTAGGGACAGCGCATGGCACGTGGCTCGCATGGGGGGCCGGCCCCAGGTCCCGGCCGGGGGTCGGGCCCGCGGGCGCATCCCCAAGATGTGGGGGGCGCTCTGCCAGTGTACCCGCCATCTTGTGGCGGAGGGGAATCCCCGTCGAGGCCCCGGGGCCGCCCCCCGGCCGGGCGAGGCTGGGGTCAGGCAGCCTCGAGCCGGGATAGGCAGACGACGTAGCCGGCGAGGGCGACGGCGAAGAGGAGCGCCATCACCAGCGAGCTCTGGTCGTGATCGAAGACCAGGAACCTGGCGCCGTTGAACTCCGCCCCCAGGACGGTCGGGGCGCCGAGGCCGGCGAGCCAGGCCGGCACCCCCCGGGCGGCGCGAACGGCGGTGGCCACGGCGAAGAGGGCGAGCCAGAGCCCGAGCGCGGTGTGGATGGCGAGGGCGCCGCCATACCCGATCGCCCAGGCAACGACGGCGACCACGCCAGCAAGGCAGCTGGCGGCCTCGGCGCCGGGATGGCGGCTGGGGATGGTGACGACGAGGTTCGTCCCCATCCCCAGCCGCGTACTGGACCAGAAGGCCAGCCACCATCGCCCGGACCGCTCCCCGCAGGCGCCGGGCGCGTCGCGCCCCCGCCGCCCCACCCCAATCGCTCGACCGTCGACAGGTCCTGATAGCGGTCGCCGGCCGCCGCCCCCAGGGGCAGCTCGCGGTCCAGCTGGTCGCGGTCGGCGGCCGTGAGGACGAGCGCGGCGGCCGCGAGGTTCTTCTCCAGGTGGGTCCGCCGCTTGGTCCCGAACAGGGCGACGACCTGGGGGCCCTGGGCGAGCACCCCGGCGAGGGCCACCTGCCCAAGGTCGCACCCCGGGCGCTCGCGACCTGTCGGAGCCGGTCGGCGAGGGCGAGGTTGCGGGCGAGGTTCGCCGCCTCGAAGCGGGGCATCCGCTCGCGGCGGATGTCGCCGGGCTCGAGGGCCTCTGCCGAGCGGATCCGGCCGGTCAGCAGCCCGCGGCCGAGCGGGCGGTAGGCGACGAGCCCGATCCCGAGGTCGCGGCAGGTGGGGAGGATCTCCCGCTCGAGGCCGCGGGTCAGCAGCGAGTACTCGCTCTGGAGGGCGGCGATCGGGTGGACGGCGTGAGCGCGCCGGACCGTGGCCGCGGAGGCCTCCGACAGCCCCAGGTGACGGACCTTGCCGAGACCGGCCAGCTCCGCCATCGCCCCCACCGTCTCCTCGCTGGGGACGGCGGGGTCCACCCGGTGCTGGTAGTCGAGATTGATGTGGTCGACCTGGAGGCGGGCGAGCGAGGCGTCGCAGGCCCGGCGGACGCAGTCGGGGCGCCCGTTGATCCCGACGAAGCCGCCGTCGGGCCGGCGCTCGTTGCCGAACTTGGTCGCCAGCGCCACCTGGTGCCGCCGGCCCACAAGCGCCCGCCCGACCAGCGCCTCGTTGGTGAACGGCCCATCCATGTCGGCGGTGTCGACCAGAGTCATGCCCCGGTCGAGGGCGAGGGGGATGGTCGCGATCGACTCCCGGTCGTCGCTGCGCCCGTAGAACTCGGACACGCCCATGCAGCCGAGCCCGAGCGCGCTCACGGTGAGCCCGGTCGTCCCCAGCTGGCGCGACTCCACGACGCCGATCCCAGCGGGCCAGGGGGGCGGGATCAGAAGGGGGCGGCGCCCTTCTCCTCCTGAAGGGTGTTGCCGCCGTCGACCACCAGCCCGATCCCGGTGATGTAGGCGCAGTCGGGACGGCAGAGGAACTCGACCGCCGCGGCCACCTCGTCGGCGGTCCCCGGCCGGCCGGCCGGGGTGTGGCGGCCGGCGCGCAGCTCCCGGGGGCTGGAGCTGTCGGTCGCGATCCACCCGGGCAGCACGCAATTGACCGTGACCCCCAGGGCGGCGGTCTCCAGCGCCAGCGTCCGGACCAGGCCGGTGAGGCCGGCCTTGGCGGTCGCGTAGGCGCTGTCACCGACGTTCGTCACCATCGGGCCGGTGACCGAGGAGACCACGACCAGCCGGCCGTAACCCCGCTCCAGCATCGGCGGGAGCGCGGCCCGCAGGGTGTGGACGGCGGTGTCGAGGTTGAGCGCCAGCCCCCTCCGAAAGGCGTCGGCCGGCAGCTCGGCGAAGGGCAGGAGCGCCGGCGCCTCCCCCTGGGGTGCGATACCGGCGTTGGCGACCACGATGTCGAGCCGGCCGAAGCGCGCCACCACCGACCCAACCAGCTCCTGTGCGGCCGCGGGGTCGGTGAGGTCGGCGGTGAGGCCGAGGACGTCGGCGCCGTGGCCCATCAGCTCGGCGACGCGGTCGTGGATCCTGGGGCCGGTCGCGGCGATCGCGACCGCCCCGCACCAGCGGGCCAGGCGCCGGGCCGCCGCGAAGCCGATCCCCCGGGGGCTGCCGGCCCCGGTGACGAGCGCGACCGGCGGCGGCCCCGCCGCGGGCCCCGCCGCCGGCCCCACCCCTACTCCCACCGGAAGCGCCGGACCGCGAGCCCGACCGAGCCCGCCAGCCAGACCGCGAGGAGGGCCCAGTCCTCGGGCGCAACCCGGCCGGCAGGCCCCAGGGCCGCCCGAAGCCCCTGGCTCAGGGCGGTCGCCGGAAGGACCCGTGCCAGCGGCTGGATGAAGCCCGGCAGGTGGGAGACCGGGAGGACCACCCCGCCGAGGACGAGGAAGAGCAGATACAGGCCGTTGGCGGCGCCCAGCGTCACCTCGGCGCGCAGCCCCGAGGCCAAGAGCAGCCCGAGGGCGGCGAAGGTGGTGGCCCCGACGGCCAGGACCACCAGGGCGAGCGGCCAGGCCCCGTGCGCGCGCCAGCCGTAGCCGAGCGCCGCCACCAGGCCGAGGCCCATGACCTGGACCACCTCGATGGCGAGGACCGAGAGCCCCTTGCCGACCAGGAGCCCCGGCGGCCCCAGGGGCGAGCCGCCCAGCCGCTTCAGCACCCCGTAGGCGCGCTGGTAGCCGGTTGCGATCCCGAGGCTCACCATCCCGGTCGACATCACCGCCAGGGTGAGGATCCCGGGGAGGAGGAAGTCGATCGCCCGGCCCCGGCCGCCGGTGGCGATCCGGCTGCCGGCGAAGAAGACGAGGAGCACGATCGGGATCACGACCGTGACCAGAAGGTTCTCCCCCTGGCGCAGGGTGAGGCGGAGCTCGATCGCGGCCTGGGCGAGCGTTCGCCGGCCCCAGGCGGCGGGGCCGGATGGGCCCCCCGCCTCGAGGAGCGCCGCCAGCTCGGGGCCGGCCCCGGCCGCCCTCACGCAAAGGTCCGGGCGGGCGCGCGCCGCTCCGCGGGCGCCGTCGCCTCGCCGGTCAGCTGGAGGAAAACCTCCTCCAGGGTCGCCGAGCCGGCCCTCACGCTCCGGCAGGCCACCTTCTCGTCCCGCAGCCACGCGGTCAGGGCGGCCAGCGTCGCGGCCGGGTCCGTGGTCTCGAGGCTGAAGCGGGTCGGCCCGTCGGCCGACGCCGCGCCGGCCCCCGGGAGCCGCGGCAGCCGACGAAGGTCGACCGCCGCCGCGGTCTCGACCTGGAGGCGGTCGGCCGCCCCCAGATGGGAGAGGGCCTGGGGCTCGTCCACCGCCAGCAGCCGCCCGTGGTGGAGGATGGCGATCCGGTCCGCCAGCCGCTCCGCCTCCCCGAGGTCGTGGGTCGACAGGAGGATCGTGGTCCCCCGCCGGTGGAGCGCCTGGACCAGCTCGAAGGTCGTGCGCCGGGCGGCGGGGTCCATCCCCGAGGTCGGCTCGTCGAGGAAGAGCAAGGCCGGGCGGCCGACCAGCGCCAGGGCCAGGCTGAGCCGCTGGCGCTCGCCGCCGGAGAGCTGTTTCACCCTCGCCCCCCGGCGGGGGGCGAGGCCGATCGCGTCCAGGAGGCGGTCGGGCGCGGCCGGGGTTCGGTAGAAGCGGGCGAAGAGGTGGACGAGCTCGGCGACCCGGATCTGCGGGTACAGCCCCCCCTGCTGGAGCATGATCCCGACCCGCCAGCGGAGCCGGCCGGCGTCGGCGATCGGGTCGAGCCCGAGGACCCGGATGCGGCCGGCGTCGGGGCGCTGGTAGCCCTCGCAGCACTCGACCAGGGTCGTCTTGCCGGCGCCGTTGGGCCCGAGCAGGGCCAGGCACTCCCCGGCCGCGACCCGCAGCGTCACCTGCTCCAGCGCCAGCGTCCGCCCGAACCGGCGCCCGACCCCGTCGAGGGCGATCGCCGCCGGCGCCGCCTCCCCGCCCGCCCCGGCCGGCGCCATGCGCGCGCTCCCCCCCCTCGCCATCTCGATCATTGTCGCCGGGTCGCCGGCCCGGGGGTGGGCCGATCAGCTCGCCGGGGCGGCGGGGCTGGGCTCGCGGGCCTGGCTGACGTCGACCCGGTAGCCGACCCCGAAGACGGTCACGATCCGGAAGGGCAGCCGGGGGAAGGCCTCGAACTTCTCCCGGAGCCAGCGGATGTGGACGGCCACGGTCTTGGCGTCGCCGCTGAAGTTCGGGCCCCAGACCGCCCGCAGCAGCGCGTCGCGGCTCTGGATCCGCCCCGGGTTCGCGACCAGGTGGGCGAGCAGGCCGAACTCGCGGGGGCTCATCCGCACCTCCACCTCCCCCACCGTCACCCGGTGGGCGGTGCGGTCGAGGACGAAGTCCTCGATCGTGACCCGGTCGGCGGGCTCGGCGCGCGGGGCCCGGCGGGCGGCGCGCCGGATCAGGGCCTCGACCCGGGCCAGGAACTCGCGGACCCCGAACGGCTTGGTCATGTAGTCGTCGGCGCCGAGCCCGAGTCCGCTCACCTTGTCGGCCTCGGAGTCCCGGGCGGTCAGAACGAGGATCGGCACGTCGGTCTCCTCGCGCAGGATGCGGCAGACCTCGAGGCCGGGGAGCTCCGGGAGCATCAGGTCGAGCACGATGAGGTCGGGGGGGCGGCGGCGGGCGAGGCTGAGCCCGTCGGTGCCCGTCGACGCCTCGGAGACGACGTAGCCCTGGGCGGCGAGGTTGTAGCGCAGGGTCATCCGCACCGCCTCGTCGTCTTCGACCAGAAGGATCCGCCGGCCCCGGCCGGCGGGGCCCCGTGCCTCGTCCATCCTCAGCCGAGCTCGACGATCCGGCCGCTCTTGAGGAACACGACGTCCTCGGCGATGTTCGTGACCCGGTCGGCGATCCGCTCCAGGTTGTGGGCGATGAGGAGCAGGTTCGTGGCGGCGTACACGTGGTCGGCCTGCTCCCGCATCGTCTCGACCAGATCGTCGAAGAGGCGGTGGTAGATCCGGTCGATCCGGTCGTCGCGGGCGGCGACGTCCTGGGCCCGGCGGGCGTCGTCCTCGGTGACCGCCTCGAGGATGTCCCGGACCTGCTCCTCGACGAAGGCCCCGAGCCGCAGGATGTCGTCGAGCCGGGGGCGCGAGCGCAGCTCGATCAGCGGGAGGGCCAGCCGGGCGCAGCTCTTGGCATGGTCCCCCATCCGCTCCAGCTCCGAGCCCATCAGCATGAGCCCGACGGCCTGGTGGAGGGCGGAGCCGTCGGGGTGGCGCTCGCCGATCAGGGCCAGGGCGCGCTCCCGCTCCTGGCGGTGCCGCTCGTTGAGGTCGGCGTCGCCGGCGATCACCTGGCGGAGCCGGTCTCCGTCGCGCTCGCCCAGCCCGCCCATCGCCGCCTGGAGCGCCTCCACCACCAGGCGGCCGAGCAGGCGCACGTCGTCGCGCAGCTCGGTGAGCTCGGCCTCGAGCGCCAAGTCCGCCACGGCTCGGATGGTACGGGAGCCTCGGGCCGTTCAGGCCGCGGGAAGCCAGATCCGCACCCGGGTGCCGGAGCCGGGCTCGCTCTCCGCCTCGATTCGGCCCCCCTGGAGCTCGATGGCGTGGCGGGCGATGGCGAGGCCGAGGCCGCTGCCCCGGGTGGCCCGGGCGCGGTCGCCGGTGTAGAAGCGCTCGAAGATCCGCGGGAGGTCGGTCGCCGAGATCCCCGGACCGGTGTCGCTCACGGTGACCACCGGCTCGCCGTCGGGCGCCTCGACGACGATCGACACCCGCCCCCCGCGTGGGGTGTAGCGGATCGCGTTATCGAGGACGTTGAGGAGGGCCAGCTCGAATCGGGGGACCTCGCAGCGGGCGATGGCCGTCCCCGGCCCGACCCGGAGCTCCACCTCTGCCACCTGGGCCTGGGGCTGGAGCCGCTCGACCACCTGGACGGCGGCCTGGCGGAGGTCGGTCGCGGTCGGCTCGGTCCGGTCGAGCCCCGCCTCGAGACGGGTGAGATCGAGCAGCCCGGAGACGAGGACGTGGAGGCGCTCCGACTCGATCGCGATCCGAGCCGCGAAGGCCCGCATCGCCTCCGGGTCGTCGCGGGCCGCGCCGCTCAGGGTCTCGGCCAGGAGCCGCAGCCCCGCGAGCGGGGTCCGCAGATCGTGCGAGAGGTTGGCGAGGAGGTCCTGGTGGGTGCGGGTGACCCGGCGGGCCGCGGTGTCGTCGCGCAGGAGCACCAGCGCCCACTCGGGCCCGCGCGTCTCCCCCATCGGCACGACCAGACCCCGGTAGGTGCGGCCGTCGGGCTCGTGCTGGAGCTCCTCCTCCGCCACCTCGCCGGTCCGCAGCGCCCGGCCGATGGCGGCCGGCAGCCTTGGGTCCTGGACCCAGCGGCTGACCGGCTGGGGCGGCCGGCCTGGCTCCACCGCCGGCCGTCCCAGCTCGCGCCGGGCCGCGGCGTTGGCCCAACGGACCCGACGGTCGGCGTCGACCAGGAGGACGAGATCCGACCCGTAGGCGCCGAGCCGCTCGAGGAGGCGGGCCAGCCGGCCGCGGACGACCGGGGCCAGCTCCGCCGCAGCGCCGCCGGTCACCCCTCGCCCGGCCGCCCCCGGTAGGTGGCGGCGGTCACGTCCCCGACCTCGTCCAGCCGCAGCTCCCACACCCCGCCCTTCGGGCAGGGGGGGCGGGCCGCCACCCCCGCCTCGGCGAGCAGGAGCGGGATCGTCTCCCCGTGGGTGCAGGCCACGACCGGCCCCGGCGCCAGCTGGGCGCAGATCCGCAGCACCCGGCGCATCCGGGTGCGCAGCACCGCCTCGCCGATGGCGAGCCCGCGGCAATCGCCAAGCAGGTCCTCGTCGCGGACGGTGGCGCCGGCTCGATGGGCGGCGGGCACGAGCATGTCGCGGCAGCGCACGGTCGGGCTGCTGACGAAATGCTGCGCGCCGCGGCCGTCGAGGTAGTCCATCAGCGCGACCGCCTGCTGCCAGCCGCGACCGACCAGGGGCCGCTCGGCCTCCGGGCCGGCCCACTCGTCGCGCCCGATCGCCACCCCGTGACGCACCATGTACAGGACCCGGTCCGCCACGGGCCGGAGTATACGGCGGGCCCGGGTCGGGACTGGACGGCCCGGCGCACGCGTGGCACCGTAGATGACGACGCCGACGGGGCCGTCCGCCCCGCCACACGGAGGGCTGGAACATGGCCGGGGCGAACAAGGCGGTCAAGGCGGCGGCGACCAGACTCGCCAAGCTCCGCAAGGAGCAGGCCCGGGTCGTGAAGAAGGCACACGCCTTCGTCGCCCGCGCCGAGCAGCTGACCGAGGCGGTCGGCGCCGCCGAACAGCATCTGTCCGACGCGATGGCGGTGGTGGCGGGCCGCTCCGGGTCCCGCGCCGAGCCCACCGCCGCGCAGCCGGCGCGCCCGGCCGTCCGCCGGGCGGCGGCCACCACGGCCAAGTCCGCCCCACGCCGGGCCGCACC
>DAHUZI010000015.1 GCA_027306595.1 Candidatus Dormiibacterota bacterium
GCCCTCACCGGTGAGCCCGGCCCAGCCGTTGTGCACGCCGACGACCTGGGCGCCGGCGCCGAACGCGCTCCGGGCGACGGCGCGGATGGCGGCGTTGAGCCCGGCCGCGTCGCCCCCGCCGGTGAGGATGCCGACCCGCACCCGCTGCCCTCCGCCCACCCGCCGTCGACGGCGAAGGATACCGTGACCACCGCCCAGGGCCGACGGCAGCCCGGTCTGCGGATCCCGCCCGCCGGTGCGGCCCCGCCGAGCCCCCGTGTCGCGGGTGCTCGCCCTGGCCCGGTCCTGTGGGCAGACCGCCGCCGTGCCCGTGGCGGTGGGGTCGGCCAGCGCGGCGGGAGTCCTGGCGGCCAGGTGGACCCTAGCCCAGGTCGTCCCCCCAAGCGGGTATCCGTCTGAGTGCGGTCGGCACAAGCTGTGACGCTCTGTCAGGGAGCTCAGCACAACGTATGGGGGCTCCGGCATCCCGAACGGTTGTCAGGCGGACACCTCCCTCGTACAATTGGCTTGGGTGGTGCCGAACGTGGACCGAGAGGTGCATGGGAGGGATGCCGTGAGCATCCCGGAGCTGGCGATGCCCAGCGGTCGTGCGGTGCGGGGAACGCGCCGAGCCGACCACCGACCCCGCGCGTCCCTCGCCGCCATCCTCGCGGTCGCCGTCCTCATCTTGGCGGGCGCGGGCGCGGGCGCGAGCGCCCGGCCTGGCCTACAGACCGCCTGGGCGGCTGGCGATCTCGCGTTCCTCGCACTCGAGGGCGTCGTGCCGGCCGCCTGGTCGCCAGCGCCGGCCACCGCCGTGAGCGAAAGCGAGGGACTGGTAGGCGTCTGGCTGGTCGCGGGCCACACGTCCGGCGCGGCTGGCGGCACTGCGGACTCGGCACGCCTTCTTGGTGCCGCGCGCTCCTGGGCGAGCGGCACCCACGTGCTATCCGGCGCGCTCTCGCCAGCCGCCAGCCTGGACCGCCTGACCCTCCTCGTCTGGCTCTCCCGTGCCTTCCACTTCCGCGGAAGGGCGCGCATGCCGTACACGGACCAGGGTCTGGTGCCCACGAGCGACCGGGTGGCCGTCGGCGCGGACCTTGCCAATGGGGTGGCCTTTCCGGCCCCCGCGACGCTTCTCGAGCCGAGTCGCCCAGTGTCGCGCGCGGAGCTCGCCGGACTGTTGGTGGACGCCGAGCAGGCGGCCGTGGCCCGTCTGGGCGGGGCGAGGCGGGCGACCTGGTCGCCGCCCGCCTGCCTTCCCGGGCCCCCGGGCGCCGGGTGCGTCCACGTGCCGGCCTGGACGGGGACGGGCCGCGTCGCCACCGCCAGCCTGGGCGGCAGGCGCCTGACCGGCGGCGAGGTCTCGCTCTCGACTGCCTTCAAGTCCCTCCATCTGGGCCTGACCGCGCGCTTTGTCCAGTTCAGCGGGTTCCTCGCCGTGTCCGTCACGAACGTCGCGGCGAAGGCCGGCACGGGTAGCGAGAGCGGCCAGGCGTGGTACGAGGGCAGCGCCGGCGCCGCCCAGGGGCGCCTGGCCGTCTACTCCCTGCCGCCGGCGCCGCTCGGCGCCACCCAGGTGGTGCAGGTGCCGCTCCGCCAGGTCGTGACCTACGCCGTCGCCGCCTCGGGCCTGGTGACCTACCGCGCGTCCGCTCACGGCAGCGGCATCTCCATGTCGGCGTCCGGCGGTTTCCTCCTGCGCTCCGCCTCTGGCGGCGGCTTGACCGCCTACAACTGCGTCGGAGCCACGGCAGGGAGCTGCGGCCCGCGAGAGGGCGCGTTCGTCGGGCCCGGGCTGCCGGTCGGCGCCCTCGTGGCGCTCGAGAGCACGATCATGATCGAGGTCGGGGTGGAGGCGCTGGTTCTCTCGCCGTCCAGCCAGCCCTCGGGCTAGGCCCCGTCATGCCGGCCAAGCCGCGCGCCCACGGTGGCGCCGCCAAGGCCGCGCGTCACGCCGTGGCCGGCGCCACGGCCCTGACGCTGGTCGCCGCCATCCCCCTGCCGGCGGGCAGGCACGTCAGCGCCACACCCAGCCGAGCGGGGCTCGCCGTCGTGGCCGTTGCGCCCGCCCCCGGCCGCGTCTACCGCGCCCTCCCAGCGTTCACGCTGACCTTAAGCCGGGCGGTCGAGCCCTCCTCGGTCGAGTGGGCCACTGCGCTGGAGTCCGCCACGGGGCGGCTTCGCTTCCTCCTCCGCCCGAGGGCCACGCCCGGGCCGTCCGTGCGAACGGTGCGCATCTCCTTCGGCGTGCTCCAGCCGGGCGCCTACAGCCTCGTCGTCGGGCCGGCGCTGCACACGACCGGCGGGGCGTTTCTCGCAGAGCCCTACGTGATCGACTTCATGTACGCCCCCAAGCCCGCCCTCTGGCAGACCGAGACGCTCGGCGGCAGGCGCTACAGCCTCTGGCTCAGTGGGCCGGCGCCGCTCGGGGCGCGCGCCGCGCGCTCGTTCCTGGTGACGAACCCGCGCACGCGCACGGTCGAGCTTTCCACGAGCGGCGTCGGGTCCTCGCTCGTGACCACGGTCTACGCCACCCAGGGGAAGGGCGGCCCGCTCGTAACGTCGGCGGCAACGGCGCGCGAGCTGGTGCTGCGCGCCGAGCTGAGCGCCTGGGTGCGCACCACGGGCCCGCCCACGGTCGACGGCCTGGTGGCCCCCGCCGCCCTCGGGTGGGCGACCTCGAACGGCCCCGGCTCGCCACTCGCCGACTTCCTCCTGGCGGCCGCCACGGTATCAGGCGCCTCCATCGCGCTCCCGAGCGCGTCCGCCGTCGACCAGACCGTCCTGGCCAGCGCGATGTCGGACGGCGGCGCGCCCGGGCAGTGGCAGGGCGAGCTCGGCGCCCTTTCGACAGGGCTCGGGAACGTTGTCGCCGCCTACGCGACCAGCGCCGAAGCCGCCAGCTTGATGAGCGAGTTCCTCGACGAGAGCGGTAACGAGGTGCCCGGTGCCTCGGTCGTGGCCGTCGCTGCCAAGGTCCTCGGAGGGCTGCACACGCTCGAGCTGGACAGCGGCAGGCAGGCGCAGACCCTGGTCCAGGCTGAGTGGGCGGCCACCGCCGTCGCGCGCTCGAAAGCCGCCTATCTTGCGCTCCTGCCCACCCTGGGCGGAAGCGACCCCGCCCTGGCCGCCGCCATCGCCCAGGCCGCCACCTTCAATCCCGGAAGGGCGCAGAGCCGTCTTGCCGCCGCGTTTGCCCGCGGCGCCCTCGTCACCGCCACGTCCGCCCTCTCCCAGACCCTGGCCCAGCAGCTCGCTGCGGCCGCTGACCCGATGGCCGCGGCGGTCCTCCTGGGCATCCACCTGGGCACGTTCCTCGCCGGCTTCACGCAGTGGGACGTGCTCGTGCCGGGCTTCTACCGCGCCGCCGACATGGCCGAGGCGCTGACGGCCCTGGGCGCGTCCGCCGCCGGTCTGGAGGCGCCCGTGCAGGCAAGCGCGGGCTCCGACTGGTCGGCCGTTGCGGCGGAGGTTCTGGCCCGCCGACTGGAGTACGCGGCGGCTGCCGACTTCTACACGACCGCCTCCGACATCGCCCACGACAACTACTGGGCCGCCGCGGTGGACCAGGACATCGCGAACATCGTCCAGAGTGGCAGCGGCCGGGAGGCGGCCCAGGCGATGGCCAGCTGGGCGGTCGCGGCACCCTCCAACCGCCGGCTGGCTGGCTACTTCCTCCCGGGGCTGGACGCCCTCGACCCGTCCGTCCTGCTGGCGGCGACGACGGCCGTCCCTGTCTGGCCAGCCGCCAAGACGCCGGTCGGGATCTGCGGCATGGTGATCACCCAACCGGGCGTCTACGTGCTGAGCCAGGACCTCACCACGCCGCCGCCTTTGCCGCCGATTTCGCCGACTGCACCGGGATGCAACGGCACGGACGGCATCACGGTGGCAGCCCCGGGCGTCACCCTCGATCTGGGCGGCCACAGCGTCGACCCGGGGCCGGAGTTCCAACTCTACGACCACGTCGGCATCAGCGTCGAGGCCGGTGCCGACGGCGCACTCGTCGAAGACGGCTCGGTCTCCAGCCTCGGCCCAGACACCCCCTACTGGCGCGAGGCGGTCACGGTGGCGGCCACCGGGACGGCGATCAGGAACTTGCAGGTGACCGGATACGGAATGGCTGGCGTGGCGTTGGAGGCTGCCTCCGGATCGCTCGTGTCGGGCACCTCATTCACCGGCTTCGTAGGTTACGGGACGGGCATGTTCGCGCTTCTGGCCGACGGAGGCTCGGACCTGCAGCTTCAGGACCTGCGCCTGACCGACGGCTGGACGGACAACCAGGCGGGCGTCGCCCTCATCGGAGTGACCGACAGCCGCCTCGGCGCGAGCCGGGTCGTCGGCGTCGGAAGTGGAGGCATCAGTTCAACCTACGGCATCTATCTGGGCTGCCGCCCGCCCTACTCGGCCGCGACCGCGCCCTGCGCGCCGAGCGTCGACGACATCGTCGAGGGCAACACGGTCGTGCTCCAAGTGCCGGACATCCAGGCGTCTGGCCCCGTGTACCCGGCGATCGCGCTCGGTGGCGGAACCGAGCGGGCGCGGGTGGTGGGCAACACGGTCGACGGGCGCGGCGTCGGCTATGCGCTCTGGGACGCCAGCGCATGCGGCACGAACCTATGGGCCGATAACGAGGTGCGCGCGCTCAGCTGGACCACGGGGGCGCCGCTTGGCGGAAACCGCTCATGCGTATGACAAGCACGATCGTCGATCGCGCTCGTGGAGTGCTTGTGGTCACAGGGTCTTCCGGCATGATGTGGGTGCCGTCGAGGCTGCCGGGCCGTACATGGCAGGCGCGGGCGAGCCGTTGCGGCCCCACCGGCCGGAGACCCGTCTGGCCACGGCCCACAGCCTCGGCCGCCTGCTCGTCTTCTGGCACAAGGTGACCCTTCCCACCCTTCGCGACGCGCAGGGCACCCGGGGCCAGCTCAACGACACCAAGGGCCTTGTCGAGCCCTCTCCGGTGGTCGCCTGCTGCGCGGCGGCAGCGGTCGAGGCGGGGCTGCTGGCCGGCCATGCGGGCCGCCTCCATGGAGGCAGCTTCTTCAAGCCCGTCGTGCCCGGCGACGGGGCCGGGGCCGCCCTGATCGCCGCCGGGCTGAGCCGGCCATGAGTGGGCAGCGGGCCGGCCGCTTCGCCGCGGCGGCGCTCGCGCTGGCACTGGCGGGGGGCGGCCTCGGCGCCGCCTCGTCGGCCGCTGCGGTCAGGGTGGCTGGATCGGCCGGAGGACTGGTGGGATCGGCCGGGGAACCGGTGCCTGCCCGCTTCGATCCGGTTTCGGTCAGCTTCATCTCCGCCTCGCAGGGCTTCGTGCTTGGCGCCTCTTCCTGCGCCCGGGCCAGGTGCACCTCGCTTGTCGCGACCGTCGACGGCGGGCGTAGCTGGGTGCGACTGCGAGCCCCCGGCGCAGCGCTCGCCCCCGCCCCAGGCGCCGGCGCTTCCGCCCCCGGGGCGGTCAGCGAGGTGGACTTCGCCAACGCGTCCGACGGGTTCGCCTACGGCCCGGGCCTGTGGTCCACGACCAACGGGGCGGCCACGTGGTCTCAGGTGAGGCTCGGAGGCCCGGTCCTCGCCCTCGCCGCCTCGGGGGGCTTCGCCGATGCGGTGGTGGCAAGCTGCTCGCCATCGAACCCGGGGTGCTCCTCGCCCCTGCTCAGGCTGGAGCGCGCCCCGGTGGGCTCGGGTCCCTGGCGGGTGGTGGCGGGGATCACTGGCTACGACGAGACGCTGCTGTCGCTCCGCGGCCCCGAGGGCTGGGTCGCGATGTGGCCGAGGAAGCCGTACTCGGCGCCGGCGTCGGTCTGGACCACGAGCGATGCGGGAGCCACCTGGAGGCGGGTGCCGGACCACTGCTTCAAGCCCGCCCAGGCGACCGATCTCGCGGGCTTGGCCTCTCCTGGCGGATCGCTCCTCTTCGAGTTGTGCGCCGGCAACCCTGGTGCCGGCCAGGAGGGAAAGGAGGTGCTGGCCTCGGCCGACGCCGGGGCGACGGCCCATGTTGCAGGCCAGCTCCCGCCCGGAGGGCTCGCCGCCGGGCTGGCTGCCGCCAGCCGGCGGGTCCTAGTGGTCTCGGCCAGCTCGGGGGCGGGCTTCCTCTACCGCTCCGGAGACGGGGGACGTACCTGGGTCATGACGAGGCTCGTCGACGGCGGGTCCGGACTCTCCGGCCTCGCCTTCATCACCCCAGCCGTCGGCGTCGTGATCGACGGCCACCCGGGGGATGCCCCCTTCCCCGACCGGCTCCTGATGACCCGCGACGGGGGCACAACCTGGTCGGCGGTGCCGATCCTGCCGAGCGGCGGCCCATCGGCTGGCGCCCGGATCGGCCCGAGCGCGGTGTGGTCGCTCTGGCGGACGGGCCAGCCGGGGGCGGCAGAGGCATGCATCTACTCTCACTCTCCGGCTCTGAGCCCGGCCCAGCTGAAAAACTGCGTCGAGCGGTTCATGCGGGCGCATGGGGCCTCGCCGGCGGCGGTCGCGTACTTCGACACCACCGGTTCGTACTTGGTCGGGTTCGCCGATGCCGGACTGGTCGACCTCGGCTACACCCTCAGCGCGGTCCCCATGGATTGCGGCTGCTTCAGCTACGTTCTCTTGAACGGAGCCCACCAGGACCTGGTGCCGCCGGTGCCGTCCTTGGCTTCCCCAGCCTATGCCAAGCTGCGCCAGGCCTATCGACTCTCCTCCGGATACAGCGGGCTTTCCTACCTCTTCCGCCCCCCGTTCCTTGAGGCGGCACGGATGCTTGCCGGCCGCGGCGAGGAGCTTGTCCTCCAGTTCCAGTTGAACGACATTTGCAACGCCTGTGCCACTCCCTATCGGGCCCGAGTCGGCTACCGGCTCTCGGAGACCGGCGCCCTCGTCGGCTCGGTCTCCCTCGGACCGTGCCTGGGACCAATGCCTCCTTCCAGCGCGGCTCGCACGGTCAAGGTCGACGAGCCCACCTGTCCGCCCGTGCTCGCCGGTCCGCCCGAATAGGGCGAGCGAAGGGAACCGTGGGGAATCCCGCTCGGCACGGCCAGTGACACCGAGTCCAAGGTGCTGGTCGCCTCGGTCGACGTCCATCGCCTTGACCCCGACGCGGTGGCCTGCGACCGGCTACGCCTGGGTCGAGCCGCTCCGTCAGGACCTGCACCGCCGGGCCGTCGACGCCCACCTATGCCTCGCCGACCTCAACCGTCGCCTCGGTGGCCCTGACGCCGGAGAGAACACCCTGCGCCGGGCCATCACCGTGGACCGCTACGCCGAGGATGCCCTACCGCGGCTCATGGACCTTCCGGGCCGGCCGGGGCCGCCCCGACGCGGTCACCGACGACTGGCGGCTCCTCTCAAGTGACCTCTTGCCCCCCGGGAATCGAGTTGCCGGGATCGCGTGATTCGTGGCGGCGACGCTTCTCGCGGAGCACGTGGACGCGCCAATATTCCTCGACGTCTCCGTTGGTGCGCAGGGCGCGCAGCCTGAGGACGGCTTCCGCCCCCGCCCGCCCCCAGCGTGCCCAAGTCAGGTCGAGCCGGTCCTTCACCAGGTGCCGGCACGCGCCCTCGATCACCCTGCTGGCGATCGGCCAGCCGTCGTGGAGGGCGTGGGGATCGTCGAGATACCACCGCTTGTGCCGGAGGTGGTCGGCGCAATCATCGGCCTCGGCCCGCCGGGTCGCGGGCAGCCGGCGCGCCGGGGCCGTCCAGCGAATGGCCGCGGCCACCTGGCTGGCCTAGCCGTGGAGCACCGCCCGCGCCTTCGCGTGCACCCATGCCTCGGCCGCCGCATCGCCCTCGGCATAGAAGCTCCAGACCGCCTTCCAGACGTACTCGAGCCCGTGGACGACGTCGACCAGGATCGGGACGGTCACCTGCCGTCGCCGCTCTTCGCGAGTGATGAGGTCGAGCGGGTGGTTGTTCCCGTCCACCAGGGCCACCCAGGGGCGGTGGTGGGACGGGTCGCGCCGCTCCGCCTTGTCGAAGAGCTGGGCCACCACGGTCGCGGCGTCGTCCACCACGCTGGCCGTCCCCCACTTGCCCTGCGCCTTCGGCGCCGGCGGTGGCACCGCCGGCGCCCCAGCGGTCCGCAGGATGTCATCCGGGGTGCGCGGGACCGGGGCGCAGTCGTAGACGCGCCCGACCTCCGCCATCCGCTTCCGGTTCGCCTTTTCGCCGCGGGAGAGGCGCGGCGCCAACTTCTGCGCGTAGGCGGCGGCGGCGGCACGGGTGCCGGCCCGCAGCGCCTCGGGCCGCATGACGATGCCTGTGCCATCGCAGGAGAGGACCAGCACGTCACCCGCCGCGCGGGGCTCCAGCGCGCGCGCCTTGTGCTAAGCGTCGAAGTCGACGGCCGCCTGCACCGCCAGCGCCTCCACCTGGCGCTTGCCGATGCACACCCCGGTGATGCGCTCGATGGCAGCCACGGCCCCGTCGAAGGAGCCCCGCGACGCCTCGATCGCCGCCAGCTTGCGCTGGCCGTGGGAGTACCGTCTCTCACCGTGCACATGCACGCGAAGATCAGCCTGCTCGGGCTCGCCTGGCGACTGGGGCCAACCATGAGTCGACTCATCGGGCCGTGCGGCGACTGGTGGCCGCAGGGATGGTGAGGCGGCGGCGGGAGGGTCGGGCCGTTCGGGTCACCGTGCCGAAGGCGTCCCCGACCGCGTCCACCCTGCGCGCCCTTTGTCTCCAGACCGTCTCGCTCGGCCCCGCCCTCGCCCGCGAAGCTCTGAGCGGCGAGCGGGTGGTGGCGGCGTTGGTGTTCGGCTCGATCGCCGCGGGAACCGAGACGGAGACGAGTGCCCTCGACCTGCTGGTGGTGGGGAGGGCCTCGCGGGCGGACCTCGCCCCCTACATCCGCGGGCTGGGCGATGTGCTGGACCGAGACCTCCGTCCGGTGTACCGGTCGACGGCGGAGATCGAGGCGGCCCTCGCAGCCGGGTCCTCCTGCTACGGCGCGATCATCGCGAGTCCCAGGATTCCGCTCATCGGAGATCTCGGCTCCCGCTTCCGCGCGAATGACGCCGGCGGCCCCGCGCGCGGCGCGACTGCGGCCACCATCGCCATCGCCAGGAGCGTCCCCGCGGCACGCTGAGAAGGCGTAGGCACTCGGACGCGGCCCCAGGCCCGGTCAAGCGCCCAGGGTGAGGACATGCCACGTGATGCCGCCGTCGCGTGTCCCGCTCAGGATCGTCCGCCCGCCGCGGCCCTCGGTCAGCGCCCAGGCGTCCCGGCCATTGATGGCCAGCACCTCGGGCCCGGGCCACCCACTGGCAGCCGGCGGACGCGACACCGGGATCTCACGGTGATTCCAGTGGCGCCCACCGTCGGTGGTGACGAAGACCCGCGGGACCGGGTCCTGGACGATGGCCCACCAGACCCCTGGGCTTGGAAACGCCATCGACGGCCGGGCAACGACGGGGCTGAACGGAGCCCGTTCGGGGCCGACGTGCCTCAGGCGAGCCAGCCGCGCCCACTGCCGGCCGCCATCCCGGCTGCGGTAGACAAGGATGTCCTCACGGCGACCGTCTGGAACGTCGACCGGGACCAGGACCTCCCCCGGGACGATCGCCGGCAGGCCGTACTGCGGGACGACGCCTGAGCTCGAGCGTGCGCGGCTGATGGTGAGCGACCGCCAGGTGCGCCCGTGGTTCGCGCTGTGCCAGAGCGCGCTGCCGAAGACATCCCCGACCTGCCACCAGCCGGTGTGACCGCCAACCTCGACCGGTCCCACCTCGGGCAGGCGGTGGCGGACCACCAGGGGGACCTGGGGCAGGAAGCTCTCGATCAGGTGCCACCGCGCACCCCCATCGGTGGTCCTGTAGAGGGCGGCGCCGGGGCCGGTGGGCTCCTCGTGCACGAGCCACCCATCCGACGGCGTCACGAACTGGATCGCGTCGGTGGCACCGGCATTCGCGCTGTGACCGGGAGCTGGGGCACCGGCCCATGACCGTCCCCCATCCACGGTCCGATAGACGCGCACCGCATCGGTCCGCGGGTTCCACACCGCGAACCAGATCGTCCGTCGGCTGAGCGCCCACAGGTCGTCGACGGTGGTGCCCTCGGCGGTCGGCGGGCCGATGAGGCGGAACCGGCCGCCCACGTTCGTCGTCAGCACCAAGAGCGCTCGCCCCCGCCCCTGGGGTCCGGAGCTGAGACCCACCAGGCCGACGCCGGACTGCAGCAGCCTCACCGCGCCCACCAGCTCGTCGGCAGTGGAACTCCCTCCGGCCCCTGACGACCTCGGCGGCGATGGACCTCCCGCCGCGGCCACCGCCCGCACCACCACCGCATGCCACACATGTCCGCCGTCGACCGTCCGGTCGAGGACCCCGCCGCCGGGCGTGGCCCAGCCGTCACTCGAGCCCACGAAACTCGTCGCCACAATCCCGTCACCCACGCTCGGGCCGGGGAGCCTGACCGGGGCCCAGCGTCGTCCCCCGTCACGGCTCACCAGGAAGGAGCCGTGACCATTCCCCAGCCAGAGCGCGGCAGATGTGGCGGCGAGGTCGACGATGTAGCCATACCGCAGGGGATCCAGACCCATGCAGCAGATCGCATTGGCGACGAGTCTCCACGATCGGCCATCATTGCCCGACGCGTAGACGAACTTCGGGGACACTCCCGCCCCGCCATTCCCGCCACCGCAGACGGCCCAGAGAGTCCCGTCCCCCGTGGTGGCGAGAAGTCCGGCCATCGTGCCTCCGATCGGGTATACCGTCGTGGGCAGGGCCGGGCAGGGCGGCGTCACGTGGAGCCAACGGCCTCCACCGTCCGTCGTGCCGATCAAGGCGGTGGACACCCCCCGTGCCGTCACGCGCGTGAAGCCGACCCAGAGCCAGAGGTCGGCCGGCGGTCGCGCCACCAGCTCGGCGGCCGTCCCGGGGAGCCCGGAGAGGCCCCGCACCGGCTGCCAGTGCGTCACACGGAACCGCGTCCGCTCCAGATCGACCTGGCAC
>DAHUZI010000022.1 GCA_027306595.1 Candidatus Dormiibacterota bacterium
CGCCGGCTTCGCCGGCCCCCCCGTCCGCCCGCCCGCCCGCTCCGGCCTCGACGACGATCGCCGGGACGGCTGGCCTGGTGGTGGCGGCGCCGGCCCGAGCGGGCTCCGACTGGCCGGTCCGGTCCGGCCGGGTGCGGGTCGCGCCCCGCCGCTCGGCCGACGGTGGAGGCGGCGGGGTGGGTGCGGTCCGCGGGATGGGGGGCAGGGTCGGGGCCGACGGGGCCGGCTCCGGCGTCGCCTCGGCCACGGGCTCGGCTGCGCGCCCCGTCTCGGCGGCCGATTGACTCACCTCCTCGGCCGGAGCCGGAGGCTCCTCCTCGGCGCGGGCCCCTCCTTCGGCCGGGAGCCCGCGCACCTCGACGCTGATGGCTCCGGCGTCGGCGGGGATCGACGGCCGGCCGGCCACAGCGTCCGGGTCGCCCACCGTCGCCGGCGCCGCGTCGAGGGGTGGCCCGGACGCGGGCGCATCCGGGTCGGCAACGCCGGCCGGGGGGGCCGGGGTGGCCGACCCGTCGGCCGCCGCCATCTCGATGGCGCGGTCCTGGGCGGCGGTCGACCCAGCCGGGTGGGCGGCTCCGCCCGCCTGGGCCGCGGCCGCGGGGGCCTCCACGACCCGGGTCCGCTGAAGCAGAGCGTCGATCGTGCCGCCCGGGAGGTGGATCCGGGGGAGGTTGGCGATCCGCTCGGTCTCCTCCCGCAGGTACTGGAGGCCGATCTTGCAGCGCTCGCAGGTGACGAGGTGGCTCTCGAGCTCGGCCTGGGTGGCGGTGGGCAGCTCCCCGTCGAGCGCACAGCTCAGGGTGAGCAGGCTGCACTTGAACGCCATCAGAAGGCGATGTCGCGATAGATGCCGCCGAATTCGCGGCGGGCGGCGGCGACGAGCCGGGCGGCCGTCTCCGGGGAGCACTCGAGGGCGATCCCGACCCCGCGGTAGTCGAGGCCGGCGAGGTCGCGGAGGAGCAGGGCGGCGCGGCGCTCGACCGCGGTCGCCATCAGCGCCCGCTTGACGGTGTTCACGCGGGCGGCGGCGGCAACGTCGGCCCCGAGGCTGAGGAGCGGCACCGGCTTGCGGAAGAGCTTGGCGAGGCCGCGGGGCTCCGGCGGGAAGCGTTGGCGCTGGCGGCAGGCGCGCGTCACGGCGCGGAACAGCACCGCGGTCCCCTCCCGCTCGAGGCTGGCGGGCGGGAAGCGCCGCGCCTGATGGACGCCGGCGGCGACGTAGTCGATCGCCTCCTGGGGGTCGCCCACCAGATGGGTGGCATACGTCACCAGGGTGTCGACATGCTGGCGGACCAGCTCCTCCAGCGTGCTCGCGGCGGTTTCGGGCGGTGCTAGGACGGTGTTCATGACGGAGCGTGCATGGGCACGCGAGCTCGCAGGCAGCATACGCAGTGGAGGCCGCGGGTGCAACCGCGCCCGGTGCCGCCCGTGCGGGGGCTCACCCCCGATCGACCGGGATCCACTCGCCATCGCGAAGCGCCGGCGGCGCGGCGCCGACCGCCTCGAAGGCCGCTGGCGGCAGCCCGATCGTCCCCAGCCAGAGGCGCCCCGTCGCCGTGGCCGCGGCGACGGCCAGGCACCCCGCCTTGGGGGCGCCCAGCATCCCGGTGTCGGTGGCCATGACGCAGGGGTCGTGGCGGTGCCCCGAGCTGGCGTCGAGCCCACTCGGGAGGTCGATGGCGAGAACCCGGGGGGGCGCGGCCCGATTCAACCGCCGGATGGCGCTCGCCTGCGGCTCCCGCGGGTCGCCTCGGCCGCCGGTCCCCAGCAGGCCGTCCAGCGCGAGCATCGCGCCCTCGAGGGCCCTGGCGACCGCCGCGTCCGACGCCGAGGCGGTGGTGGCGACGGCCGGGTCGAGTCCGAGCCGCTCGGCGCTGGCCAGCCGGCTGCGCCCCTCCTCCCCGAGGTCGACCGGGTCGCCGACCACAACGAGCCGGACCGCGACCCCCCAGCCGGCCAGGTGGCGGGCGGCCACCAGGGCGTCGCCCCCGTTGTTCCCCCGACCGCACAGGATGGCGACCGGGCCGTCGCCGACCTCGGCGAGCAGGCGTCGGGCCAGCCGCGCGCACTGGAAGCCGGCGACCGCCATCAGCTCGAGGGTCGCGACGCCGAGCTCGGCGGCCGCCCGGTCCAGACCGGCCGCCTTCGCGGCGTCGAGCGGCCGCATCGGGGCGGGGGCGCTCAGCGGCGCACCCCAACCCCGGCCCAGGCCCGGCTGGTGGCGCCGGCGCCGGCGTCGGTGCCCGCCGCCGCCCACTCGACCCGCACCGGGTCTCCGATCCGAAGCCCGAGGGCGCTGGCCGCGCTCACGCCGTTGCCAGCGATCTCCAGGTGGTCGGCGCCGTTCCACACCAGGGCGAAGCCGCGGCGGATGGCGGCGTGCGTCGGGGCGAGCCCGTCGACCCGCCGGCCGTCCTCGAGGGTGGCGGCCACCGGAACGGGTGCGTACCAGGGGGTGCGGGTGACGCTGAGCACGGCGTTGCCCACGTGGTCGACGACGAGGACGCGGGCCTCGGTGCCGGAGGCGTCGCCCCGGTCGCCGGCACCGGGCAGGGGCCGAGGCGCCGCCACCTGAGGTCCGAGGTCGTCGAGGCGGAGCTCGCCGCTCGCCAGCCGCGCCCCGGCGGGGACGATCAACTCGCACCCCGGGGTGCCGCCGTCGGGTGACGGCCGGGCGCCCAGCCGCGCGGGATCGACCCGAACCGCCCGGCGCTCCCGCCCCCGGGTCCAGGCATGGTGGAGCAGGCCGTTGTCGGGGGCCACCAGCAGCTGGCGGTCCACCACGGCGGCCACCAGCGCCTGGTCGCCGGCGGTCGCCGGGGCGACGATGGCGCAGTGGACGGTCCCCACCGGGAAGGCCGGCGCGGTCGCCGCGAGCCAGTAGGCGCCGACCGCGACGTTCCCGGTCGGCACGTCATGGGTCAGGGTCACGACCTGGAGCCCGGGCGCGGCCCGCCACGCCCGCCCGATCAGAGCGGCCGCGTACCCGTCGCTGGTGCCGAAGTCGGTCAGCAGCGTGAGGGCGGCCGCCATGGCCCCCATTGTCGGGCACGGCCGCCCCGACGGCGCCTCCGTCAGCGGACCGCGGCCACCGCCACCCGCACCGGCGCCGTGACGGGGCTCCCGGGCCACCCAACGACGACCCGGTACGTGCCGGGCCGGAGGGCCGCCCCCCGCGGGCCCCGACCGGTCCAGCGGATCCGGAATGTCACCCGGGACCCCACCGGGCGCGTGGCCTCCACCGCGAGCGGGGTCGAAACCATGCCGGCGTGACCCTGGGGAACCGCGACGTCGGCGTGGGGCACCGCCATCGAGGCGCAGCCGCCCTCCACCCCGATCTGGATCCACCGGCCCACCCCGACGGCGGCCGTGACCCGGGCGGGGGCGATCACGCGGACGGGG
>DAHUZI010000025.1 GCA_027306595.1 Candidatus Dormiibacterota bacterium
CTGGTGGGCGCGGCCCGCCCCGACCGCCGCCGCCACCGCGCAGACGGCGAGGGTGAGGCCGAGGACGAGGAGCGGCCGCGCGTGCTCCTGGAGGGCGTCGATGAGGGCGCCGAACACCGGGCCCGGCAGGAGGAGGGTCAGGCCGTCAGCGACCACCTGGGGCAGGGACGGCCATCCCAGGGTGGCCTGGAGCCCGAAGGAGACCGTGAGCCCGATCCCGGCCGCGGCCACGCCGGTCACCGCCCCGCGGGCGGCCGCGGGGCCGAGCCATCGCCTGGGGACGGCGGGCGGGGGGCCGGGGGCGCTCATCGGCTGGCGCGGATCAGCGGCCCGCGGCGCCGACGGGCCCGCCCCTGGGCGCGGGCGTCAGCTACGGGGCGGCGCCGGGAGCCGGCCGAGATAGGGCAGCTCACGGTAGCGGCCGTCGAGATCGAGCCCATACCCCACCACGAAGTCGTCGGTGTCCAGGGTGAACCCCACGAAGTCCGGTTGGCTCGGGACCTCGCGGAGATGGGGCCGGTCGAGGAGGGCGCAGACCTGGAAGCGCTCGCAATGGCTGCTGAGGGCGCGCTCGATCGCCTCCAGGGTGTGGCCGCGGTCGATGATGTCCTCGACGACGAGGACGTCGCGTCCGTCCCCCGGGAAGACGCCGTTGACATAGTGGACGTCGGGGCGGGTGGCCCCGCTGGTCATCCCGCGGTAGGTGGCGACCGAGAGGAACTCGACGGCCAGATCGCGCACCCCGATCTCGATCAGAGCCCGGATGAGATCGGCGGCGAAGACGAAGGCCCCCCGAAGGACCACGGCCAGGGTGAGCGGCCGGTCGCCACGGCCCGCCGCGATCTCGCGGGCGAGGGCCTGCACCCGGCGGTGGACGTCCTGGGCCGAGTAGAGGACCGGCGGGGCGCCCCGCCACGCGGCGCGCGTGTCGGGCTGCTCGGCGACCAGGCTCCCGGGCGGGCTGGCCACCTCCTCCGGGGTCGTCGCCATCGCGTCTCCTTCCGACCCCTGCCCCCCGGCGCCCGATGCGGGGGCCAACGCGGCGGGTGCGGTCATTGTCCCATGGCCGCCGCCATCCCCGGGCTGCTGCTGGCGTCGGCGGCGCTCGGGGACGGGGCCGTCCGCTCCCCCGGCGCCCCCGCCGGCAGCCCGAGCATCCGGGGGACGTCGGCGAGCCGGGGTACCGTCGGCCCCCGCCACTGGGTGTCGTGGTCGTAGTGGACGAGGGCGGGCGCCTCCGCGTCCTCGGCGGCGAGCCGGACCGCGCTCATCCCCACCCGGGCGGCCCCGGTCAGCTCGTGGCTGTCCCCGTCGCCAACGTACAGGCACGCCGCCGGCTCGACCTGGAGCCGCCGGCAGACGGCCCGATAGAGGGAGGGGTCGGGCTTGCGGCGCCCCGCCTCGCTTGAGAAGACGGTCGCGCCGAAGTACGGGGCGATCGTCAGGGTCGGCCAGATCAGGGGCACCTCGGGGCCGCAGTCGCTGACCAGCCCGATCGGATAGCCGGCGCCGCTCAGGGCGGCGAGGGTGGCGACGGCATCGGGTCGGGGGACGAGGTCGCTGACGAGCTGGCGGTGCCGGAGCTGGGCGGCGGCGGCGAGGGCGGCCGCGTCCGGAGACGCGCCCAGCCGCGCCGCCAGGATCCGCAGGGCGCTCTCCCCGTCGCCGAGGGCCCCGGTCGCGCGCTCGGTGAAGGTGGCATGCAGAAGGTCGTGGAAGGCCTTCGGGTCGACCCCGAGGATCCTGGCGGTCGCCGCGGCGTCGGCGGAGCGGCGCGCGATCGGCGTCCCGGGCACGAGGGTGCCGAAGAGGTCGAACACGACCGCCCGCACCCGCCCCGGATCGATCGGGCTGGGCCGGGGCACCCGCTCGGCGGCATCCACGGTTCGAGGCTACCAGGCGGGCCGCCGCGCCCAACGCGGGCGATCGGGTCAGGCGGTTGGCGGGATGTCGACCGGGAGCAGCACCCGGACCGTCAGGACGATGGCGACGACGTAGTCGGGGCAGGCCTGCCCCGGGGCGCACGTCGGCTGCCAGGTCGTGAGGAGCCGGGCGGTTCCCGGGTGGACGGCGAGGAACACGGCCGCGCCCGGCGGCCGGGTCGGGGTCGGGACCTCCGCGAGCACCGTCGGGGTGGAGGAGACGTACGGTGCCAGCCGACCGCCCGCCGGCACGATGGGCCGTCCCAGCACCAGCAGCTGCCCGGTCGTGAGATTGATCCGCTGCCCTGACCGGGGGTGGGCGATCGTGCGCGGCGGAGGTGCCCAGGCTGCGACGGGGGGGGCGTAGGCGACGCCGACCCAGGTCCCGGTGGCGTCGGCGACGGACACCGTCACCCGCTGGCGCCAGGACCCGAAGCAGATCCAGGCCGGCAGCGGCCAGCGGGGGAGGAGGGGACAGGCGACCATCTGCGGCCGGGCGGCGCGCACCGCAGGGTGCGCCGTCGCGGCACACAGAACCCGGGCGCCGGCCGCCCCCGCCCGGGTGGGCGCCGCGCCCGCGGCGCACGGCCCGAGATGGAACCAGCCGCGGAAGGTGACGTGCCAGACGAGCGCGGAGGCGGCGACCCCGACCGGATACGGGGCCCCCCACCCGGCGGCGGTTCGCACCGCGACCCCCGACAGGGTGATCGGCCCCACCGCCGCGAGCCGGAGCGGCTGGTCGGCCACGCGCACGGCCGCCGCCGCGGTGAGGCGGGGGCTCTGAGCCAGGGCGGGGGTGGCCGCGCCGAGGGCGAGGGCGATGGCGAGGCCGCTCGCGAACGTCCGGGTCGCCCGCGCTCCACCGCCGGTGGCCGGGGTGGGCTTCATGCCCGATGAGACGCACCGGGGTGCCCGGTGGTTCCCACCCCGGCGGGTCCCGCCCCGGTGGCCGCCGCGCCGGGCGCGGGGCCCGGGCGAATCAGGGGACCCCCGGGCTGGTCGGCCCAGGGGCCGGTCAGCCCGGGGCCAGGGACACCAGGCGGCAGGGGATGTCCGCGTCCTCGTCGAGGTGGTAGCTCGCGCAGATCCGGTGGTAGCCGTCGGCGACCGTGAGCGCCACGTCGCGGCCGGCCGCCCCCCGCACGAGGAGGACGGGGGAGAGCCGCTCGCCCCGCCGCACCTTCCGCAGGTCGCGGGCGACGTCGGGGTCGTCTGCCGGCAGGAGAGCGAGCCGCCCGGCCCGGAGCAGGTCCTTGGCCTTTCGGTGCGCGAGGGGAGCCGCCCGAAGGCCGGTGACCACCCGCTCCACGGCGCTCGCGGGCAGGACAAGGGAGAGGTAGTCGGCGGCCGCCGGGAAGTCGTGGGGATCGGGGTCCGGCTTCCAGTGCTCCTTGGGGACCTTGCGTGCCATGAGGCTCCTCCCGTCGGTCAGGGGGTGTCGGAGGGCGCGGCCGGTGGCGGCGCCGCCCGGGCAGCGTTGGTCGCCGCTCGGTTGAGCGCGGCCTGGAGGACCTCGTCGAGCGTCCCCTGGGCGGCGCGCTGGGCGGCGGGGTCGGCCCGCGTCCCGCGCAGCACCATCGCGCCGCCGACCGCGCCGACCGCGCCGACCAGCGGCCCGACCCAGTAGACCCAGAGGTGGGCGAAGTCAAGGCTCGCGAGCTCCGGGGCGAAGGAGCGTGCCGGGTTCATCGACGCGCCGCTGACCGGGCTCGCCCACAGGCCGGCCAGCGCGATGTACCCGCCGACGGCGAGGGCGGAGAGGGGCCCGACGTTCTGGGCGCCGGAGGCGGTGCCGAGGATCGTGCTGACGAGCCCCAGGGTGAGGAGCCCCTCAATGACCATCGCCTGAACGTCGCTGATGCCGTGTCCGGGGACGGTCGCCCCGAGTCCGCCCACCCGGCCGAAGAGCGCCGCCAGGACCAGGCACGCGAGGGTCGCTCCGACCAGCTGGACGAGGACGTACCCCGGCAGGCGCCGCCAGGGGAAGTCGCGACGCAGGGCGAACGCCACGCTGACGACGGGGTTGAGGTGGGCGCCCGAGACGCTCCCCATGAAGAGGATCACCGCCATCACCATGAGGGCGGGGGCGGTGACCGCCGCCGCCCGGCTGACCGCGCCGTGGCTCACGGCGTCGACCACGCCCCCTCCGGCGGCGACCAGGACCAGAAGGAAGGTCCCGAAGGCCTCGCTGAACAGCCGCCGCCACTCCCTCGCGGGGTCGTCGAACTCCCCGACCCAGGGCGGCTCCATCGCGAGCAGCGCCGAGCGGGCCGTCCGCCGGCGCGCGACCGGACCGCTCGCCATCGGTGCCGACCGTACCAGCGGATCCCGAGGTTGTCCACCAGCGGGGTGCCGGCCACCGGCGGCGACGGGGTCAGCCCGGCTTGACCGCCTGGACGATGGTCGCGTGGAGCCCGTCCGCGACCTGGTGGGTCGGCGCCAGGGCGACGTCGGTGAACCCGGCGGCGAGCAGGCCAGAGCGGAACTCGCCAGCCGACAGGGCGCCGGCGATGCACCCGACGAGGCTGCCCCGGGCGGCGCGCTCGGCCGGCCCGAGCCGGTCCTCCGCGACGATGTCGGTGACCGCGAACCGGCCCCCGGGGCGCAGGACGCGAAAGCTCTCGCGGAACACCGCCCCCTTGTCGGCCGCGAGGTTGATGACGCAGTTGGAGAGGACGACGTCGACGCTGGCATCGGGCAGGGGGATCGCCTCGATCGACCCGTGCACGAACTCGACATTCTCGACCCCGGCGCGGCGCGCGTTGGCGGTTGCCAGCTCGACCATCGCCTCGGTGCCATCGAGCCCGACGACCCGGCCCGTCGGCCCCACCCGGCGAGCGCTCACGAGGACGTCGAGCCCGGCGCCGGAGCCCAGGTCCAGGACTGCGGCCCCGGGCCCAAGGTCGGCGACGGCGGTGGGGTTGCCGCACCCGAGGCTGGCGGCCGTCGGCGGAAGGCCCCGGGCCGCCTCGCCGTACGGGGACGGGTCGGCATCGCTCCGGCAGCAGGGCGCATCGGCAGCGGGACCGCAGCAGCCGCTCCCGCTCGCCAGCGTGGCGGCCACGGCGGCGTAGTGGGCGCGGACGGACTCGTGGATCTCGGCGGGATCGCTCGGGGCCATGGGGTCACCTCCAGGGGGGTCGCCGACCAACTCATCGCAAACCATCGATGGGTATCCTGGCGCCATCCATAGCCTTATGTCAATGAGTTTGGCTACACTTCGGACCGATGCCTGCCGCGCCGCCATCCGCCCCCGCCCTCGCGGCCGCCGAGCCCCGGCGCACCCGGGGCTGCTGCGCGCCCGTCCCGGGGCCGATGGCCGCTGCCCGCGCCGCCGGGCTCGCCGCCGTGTTCGCCGCCCTCGCCGACCCGACCCGGATCCAGATCGTGCACATCCTTCGCTCCGCCACCGAGCCGGTCTGCGTGTGCGATCTCACGGCCGCGTTCGGGCTGAGTCAGCCGACCGTGAGCCACCATCTCGGACGGCTTCGCGCGGTTGGGATCGCGACCAGCACCCGCCGGGGGATCTGGAGCTTCTACCGGCTGGCCGACCCGCTCTCCCCCCTGGTCCAGGCGGCGCTCGACGCCGCCCGCTGACCGGCGCGGGCGGCCCCCGAGGCCGGGACGGTCAGCGGGGCCAGGTCGGCCCGGCGAAGGGGTGGCGCCACGACGAGATCCACCCGCGGCGGCGGGCCACCCCGAGGACGGCGCCGGCCGCGACCCCGAGCGTGCCGAGGAACGCGAGCAGGCCGACGATGACCAGGTCGGGCGGGGGCGTGATCGCGTCCATCGGGTGGCGTCCCTCGTTGGTCCAGGCGGGTCCTGCCCGTCCTAACCCCGCCCGCCCCGGTCCGTTACGGCGACCGGTTGGCGATCGGCGTGCGGGGTACGATGCGGAGATGAAGCACCTGCTGCGACACCCGCTCTCGTTTGTCCTCGTGGCCCTGGTCGCGCTCTTCGCCGTCTTCTTCGTGATCCTGCCCGCCCTCAGTCTCGTCCTCCACCTCGTCGTCGCCGCCGCGATCGTGTGGGCCGCCTACTCCCTGTACCAGGTGTACCGCCGCCACCAGACAGCCAACGGCCGCTGAGCCGAGGACCCGACCGCCCCGGCCGGTCAGGGGCACCGGGGCGGTCGGCTCGGCGCTCGCCCACCGCGGCGCCAGCCGGCGGGCGACGGCTGCGAGGACCGGGCGACGGGGCGTCTCCACGACGCAGCGGGCGAAGAGCCACAGCCGCAGCCGAGGCGCCTCGAGGCCGCAGCGCGTCGCCATCCGCCCGACCAGACCCTCCGGGTCGGCCCGAAGCCGCGCCTCGCAGTTGACAAGGTGCTGGAGGGCGTCGTAGGTCGGGTCGCCGACGTAGGGCTTGGGGTCGATGACCAGCCAGGGCGCGCGACCGGCGGCCAGCACGTTGCCGGCGTGGACATCCGTCCCCAGCAGGCGCGGGGGTCCTCCCGCCCTAGGCAGATCCCGGAACAGTGCCAGCCCCGCGCGGGCGAGCCCATGGTCGAGCCCGGGCACGCAGGCGGCCATGGCGGCCTCGGCCTCGTCGGCCCGGGCTGCGCAGAGCTGCGCCAGCGGCCGGAACGGCGCCCCCGGCGGTGGGGGCCTCCAGAGGGCACGGAGCTGGTTGGCCGCGACCTGGTCCTGCTCTGCCTCCGGGCGCCCCGCCAGCGGGTCGCCGGGGAGGCAGCGCTCGAGGAGCAGGGCGGTCGTGTCGGTGGTGACACGCGCGACCCGGTGGAGCCGAACCGTGGGACGGTCGTTCCAGGCCCGCAGCCCGTCCGCCTCGTGCTCCGCCTCCGCGTGGCGCCGGCGACCTTGAGGACCACGGGGCCGAGCCGGGCGTCGGTGGCCGGGGCCACCCAGGCGGTCGTGCCGCCGGGTTCGAACGGGGCACCGAGGCGCAGCGCCCAGCGGCGCTTGAGCTCGTCGACGGCGGCGGGGAGCGAGTGGAGCCAGCCCCGGCGCCCATCGCCGGCCGCGGTCTGGGCCAGGCGGTCGGGGATCGCCAGCGCCACCCCGGGATCGTATCCGCCGGCCGGCCCGGCGTCCGGGGCGCACAGGCGGCCGAGCATCCCTCGGCCCCGGCGTCGGTCGCGCGTCATGCTGAGGGGGCGGCTGCGCGGCCGGTCGTGATGGCGCCCGGGCGATGTCGCGGCACGGAGGCAGCGGATGATTACCCAGCTCCCCCGAGCGCCCCTCGGGCGCACCGACATGATCGTGTCCCGGGTCGGAATCGGGGCCTGGGCCCTTGGGGGTGGCGGCTGGGCCTTCGCCTGGGGTGACCAGGCCGACAGCGAGTCGGTTGCGGCGATCCACCGCGCCCTCGACGCCGGCGTCAACTGGATCGACACCGCCGCCGTCTATGGGCTCGGCCACGCCGAGGAGGTGGTGGCGCGGGCGCTCGAAGGGATCCCCGCCGCCGACCGCCCGTACATCTTCACCAAGGGAGGGCTGGTGTGGGACGAGCGGGACCGGAGCCGGGAGGCGCGGCGCGTCGGGAACCCCGCCAGCCTGCGGCTCGAGGTGGAGGCATCGCTCCGCCGGCTTCGCGTCGACCGCATCGACCTCTACCAGATGCACTGGCCGGCCGACGACGTCGCCCTCGAGGTCTCCTGGCCGGTGCTCCAGGCCCTGCTCCGGGAGGGAACGGTGCGCGCCGTCGGGCTGTCGAATCACGACGTCGCCCAGCCGCGGCGGGCCGAGGCGATCGGCCACGTCGATTCGCTCCAGCCACCGTTCAGCCTCATCCACCGCGACGCCGCGGTCGAGCTCCTGCCCTGGTGCGCGGCCAACGGCACCGGCGTCATCGTGTACAGCCCGATGGCATCGGGCCTGCTCACCGGCGCCTTCACCCGGGAGCGGGCGCTGGAGCTCGGGCCCGGCGACTGGCGCTCACGCGACCCCGACTTCCAGGAGCCCCGGCTCGCGGCGACCCTCGCCCTGGTCGAGGCGCTCCGCGGCGTCGCCGCCCGCCACGGGGTCCCGGTGGCCGAGGTGGCGGTGGCCTGGACGCTCGCCTTCCCCGGTGTGACCGGGGCGATCGTCGGGGCCCGGCGACCGGAGCAGGTCGACGGGTGGCTCCCGGCGGCACAGCTCACCCTCGCGGCCGAGGACCTCGACACGATCGCCGCCGCGCTTCGGGGGACCGGCGCGGGGTCCGGGCCCGAGCGGCCGCCGGGCGGGGCCGGCTGACCATGGCGCGGGTCGCGTTCCTGGGCCTCGGCCGGATGGGGACGCCGATGGCGCTTCGGCTGGCTCGCGCCGGTCACGCGCTCACGGTGTGGAACCGGTCGCCGGCGCAAGCCGTCCCGCTGGCGGAGGCGGGGGCGTCGGTCGCGCTGTCCCCCGCGGAGGCCTGCGCCCAGGCCGAGGTCGCGATCACGATGCTCGCCGATGCGGCCGCGCTCGACCAGGTCCTCTTCGGCCACCAGGGCGCGGCGGCGGCGCTCAAGGCGGGCGCGATCCTCGTCGACATGTCGACGGTCGGACCGCGGGCGTTCGCCGCCGCGCAGGCCCGCCTCCCGGCCGGTGTCGTCGCGGTCGACGCCCCGGTCCGCGGCAGCATCCGAGAGGCCGAGGAGGGCCGCCTCCAGGTCTATGTCGGCGCCAGCGAGGCCGTCCTGAAGCGGGTCCGACCCGTTCTCACGGCGTTCGGCGACGTCCGCCACGTCGGCGGGCCGGGGACCGGAGCCGCCGTCAAATTGGTGGTGAACACGACGCTGATGGCGTCGATGGTCGCGGTCGGCGAGGCGCTCGCCCTGGGCCGGGCCCTCGGCCTCGCCCGGGCCGACCTCCTGGCGGTGCTCCAGGACTCGCCGGTGGGGGCGCTGGTGCGGAGCAAGGGCGGCCTGATCGAGACGGGACGCTACCCGGCGAGCTTCCGGCTCCGGCTGGCGATCAAGGACCTGGACCTCGCCCTCGAGGCGGCCGACCGGGCCGGCCTCGACCTGGAGGAGGCCCGGGCCGCCCGCCGGTGGCTGCGTCGGGCCGCCGAGGCCGGGGCCGACGGCCTCGACTTCGCCGCTGTCGTGGCCCTCATCGACGGCGAGGTGCCGAGCGGGTGACGGCCGCTCGGTCCGATGGTGCCGGGCGCGCCCCCGACCCGCCTGGCGGCATGGCGGCTCGACCTCGACGGGACCCCGATCGACAGCGTCGATGAGCACGTCCTCGCCGGGCAGGAGGCGCCGGACGCCGTCGGAATCGAGCTCGCGGTCTGGCGCATCCACCGTCACATCGGGATGAGCGGCGATCTCCTCGTTCGAGCCCACCTGCGAAAGACCGGTCGGGCGCTCACCGCCGCGAAGATCGAGGGCGTCAACCGTGCCCACGACCTGGCGCTCGACCGCCGCCGCGCTGGGTTCCGCCCCGGCCCGGCGACCGCGAGCTCCTCGGGCTGGACCCCGACCCGCCGCTGGTCACCCGCGACCCGGCGCGTCAGCCGAAACCCGGCCCCGACCGCTCTCCGGCGAGGGCCGATCGGATCGGGGTCGCAGGTCCGGACGCGATCGCTGTCGGCGACAGCGTCTCGGCCCAACTCGCCGCCAGCCGTGCCAGGCGCTCGGCGTCGGGCTCCGCTCCGGCGAGCACGGCCGCGACGAGCCCGCACGTGCCGGCGCGCATCGAGTCGAGGCCGACCCGGCCAAGCGGGTCGCCCGATTGGACGAGGTCAGGATCCGACATCCGCCCGGCGACTGACCGGCACCGGTCGGCGTCCGCCCGCCGACTCCGGGGCGGCGCGCACCCGATCCGGGCGCGGCACGCCTGACCTCGGTCGGGGCTGCGCCGGAGTCGGGAGGCTGGACAGAGAGGTCGAGGTGGGCGGTCGATCGATCCGAGCGCCGCCGACCCTCGGCGGCGACCGGATCGACGCGCGCCTGCTGTGGGCCAGCCGACGTCGGTCGGCGGCGAGTGGAGCAGGTCTGGACAGGGGCCGCTCGCCCTGCCACCCTGGGGAGCGGTGCGAGGGGGATGCGTGCGATGAACGAAACGACGCCGCTCGATCTGCAGACCGTGCGGGAGCACGCGGCGCGGGTGCTCGAGCAGGTGGAGCGCGCCGTGGTCGGGAAGCGCGCGGTGTGCGAGCTGGTCCTCATCGGCCTGCTCGCGGATGGACACGTGCTCCTCGAGGACGTCCCGGGGTTGGCCAAGACCCTGCTCGCGCGCTCCTTCGCCCGGGCGATGACCCTCGAGTTCGCCCGGATTCAGTTCACGCCCGACCTGATGCCGGCGGACATCACCGGCTCGACGATCTTCAATCAGCGGACCTCGGACTTCGAGTCCCGCCCGGGACCGATCTTCGCCAACCTCGTCCTCGGGGACGAGATCAACCGTGCCCCACCCAAGACCCAGGCGGCGCTCCTCGAGGCGATGCAGGAGCGGCAGGTCACCATCGAGGGCCACACCGCCCCGCTTCCGCGGCCGTTCCTGGTGCTGGCAACCCAGAATCCGATCGAATACGAGGGCACCTACCCGCTTCCGGAGGCGCAGCTCGACCGTTTCCTCCTGCGGACCGGCGTTGGCTACCCCGACAAGGCGGATGAGACCCGCATGCTCCAGGATCGCCAGCAGCGCCGGCAGGACGAGGTCCCCATCCGCCCGGTGCTCGACGGCCCGACCCTGATCGCGTGCCAGCAGGCGGTGGAGGGGGTGTCGGTGGCGGAGGAGGTCCTCGGCTACGCGGTCGACCTGGTGCGGGCGACGCGCGAGAGTCCGCGGGTGCAGGTGGGGGCGAGTCCCCGCGGCAGCCTGGCCCTGCTCAAGCTGGGCCGGGCTCGGGCCGCGCTCCACGCCCGGGACTTCGTGATCCCCGATGACATCCAGGCGCTGGCCGGCCCCGCGCTCGCCCATCGCCTCACCCTGCGCCCGGAGCTGTGGGTCCAGCGCATTCGCGCCGAGGACGTGGTCCAGGAGTGCCTCACCCAGGTGCCGGTCCCCCCGACCTTGCCGCCGGAGATGCTCGTCGCCGCGCCCGGCCGGCTCGCCCCGCCGGGGACGGCCGGCACGGGGGCGGCGGGACTGGGCGACTTGGACTCCCGTGGGGAGGGCTGATCCCGGGCGCGGCCGCGGCTCGCGGCGCGTGCCTCAGGGACTCCGTCCCGGGAGCGCAGCATGGTCGACCGGCCCGTCGCCCCTCGCTCGGCGCCGAGCGGTGCCTCGTCGGGGTCACGGAGCGAGGGGCCGGCGGGCCCCTGGTCTGTGGGCTCCGCCCGTGCTCGGCTCATCATCAGGAGCGGCCGGTCTCGTGATGCACGGTGGCCGTCCCGGACGTCGCGCCTGCGTGAGGCGCAAGCGGGTCAGGTCCCCCCAAGGAGGGCAGCACCCCGGCCGCCGGCAGGCAACCCCGCCCGCCCTCCCTCCGGGCGAGTCTGTGTGCCCCAGCCGTGAGGGCCGCAGCGTCGGTCGTCCCGCCGTCCCCGGCCCCGACGAGCTGCGCCACCTCGTCGAAAACGGCCCCCGCCACCCGCCGCGCCCCCCGCAGACGGTGGGCGGGCGCTCCTGCGCGCCCGACCAGGACCACCCGCTCTGCGCCGTCCGCTCCTTGGAGCTCGCGGGGTCGACCGGTGGCGTGCTCGACGAGCGAGTCGAGGCCCTTGCGCCGTGAGTCTCGGCAGGGCAGCGGTTGGCCGCGGCGGGAGCGTCGGGCCACGGGGCACGGACCCTCGAGCGGGCCGGGGAGAGCCGTTTCATCGTCTGTGCGGCCCCGCGCCAGCCCGCGGCTGCGTCTCGCATCGCCGCTCCGATCGGCCCCCTGGACGCGGCCGTCTGGCTCGGCATGGCAACGGCCCAGCGCAGGGGACCCGTGAGGCCGACCTCCACCTCGACTGCCCGACGGCGCACCTTCTGACCACGGCCTGACGGACCGCATCGGCGACGCGCATCGGACGGCGCCGGTCGGCGTCGGCGCTGTCGTCAACGGCGGCGCGGCCGTGACGGCGGAGCGCCCTGGGAGGAGCCGACGGATACGTGATTCCGCCTATCTTGGTGCATCGCCGGCGCCGCTGTTGAAGCGGTCTTCGCGGCGGTGGTAGAGTTGCCGTCCGGATGGCCCGTTCAAGAGAGGGGGAAGCGTGCGAACACGTCTCGTACAGATCGTGGCGCTGGCGACAGCGCTTGTTGGAGGGGCCGCCCTGACGGTCGGCTCGACCGCGCCCGCGGCCGCGAAAGCCGTCCAGCGCCCGGTCAGTGTCGCCATGGTGCCCGGGGCGACCCCGCAGTACATCTTTCCCATTGTCAACACCGCCAACTTCGACGAGCAGACGTATGTCTTCATGGTCTGGCTCATGTACCGACCGCTCTATCTGTACGGACATGGCCTGAGCACGGCGCTCGACACGGCGGACAGCCTGGCCTACCCACCCGTGTTCTCCAATGCGGGCAAGACCGTCACCATCCGCCTCAAGCCCTACCGCTGGTCCGATGGGACGCCCGTGACGAGTCGCGACGTCGCCTTCTTCCTGAATCTGATACGCGCCAACAAGGCGGCGTGGGCCGAGTACGTCCCGGGCGAGCTTCCGGACAACCTCGTCGCCGCCGCCTACCCGACGCCATCCACGGTCAGGCTCACGTTCAACAGGGCGTACAGCCGCCAGTGGCTGACCGAGAATGCCCTCGGGAGCATCATTCCGATCCCCCAGCAGGCATGGGATCGCACCTCGGCCGCCGGCCCCGTGGGGAACTACGATCAGGCTCCCGGCGGGGCCAAGGCCGTCTTCCACTTCCTCTCGGCGGCGGCGGCGTCACCTGCCACCTATGCCACCAATCCCCTCTGGCGCGTGGTCGACGGCCCCTTCACGATGACCTCGTACAATGCGACCACGGGTTACGCGTCCTACAAGCCCAATCCCAAGTACAGCGGCCCCAGCAAGGCTCGCATACCGCAGCTCAATATCGTGCCCTTCACCACGGACGCCGCTGAGCTCAACGCGATGCGGGCGGGCACGATCGACTACGGCTACCTGCCATTCGAGGACAGCTCTCAAGCGAGCTATTTCGCCTCCCATGGGTACAGGGTTGCCAACTGGGTTCAGGGTCGGTCGAGCTGGATCCAGGTGGACTTCACCCATCCCCCCACGGCGGCGATCTTGAGCCAGCTGTACGTCCGCCAGGCCCTCCAACGCCTCATCGACCAGCCGGCCTGGATCCGCGACATCCTCCACGGGTACGCCAGCCCCACCTACGGGCCGGTGCCGCCGGTGTACAAGGGGCTGACGAACGCCACCGAGCTTCACAATCCCTATCCCTACAGCCCATCGAAGGCCGAAGCGCTCCTGCGCGCCCACGGCTGGTCGATCAAGCCTCAGGGGGCCGACTCCTGCATTCGGCCGGGAACGGGCCCAACCGAGTGCGGGCCCAAGGTCAAGGCGGGGGCGTCCATGTCATTCGAGTTCAACTATGCGTCGGGCATCCCGTACGTCCTCCAGGAGGTGGAGGCCTGGCAGTCGGCGGCCAGTCGCATCGGTATCCACATCGTGCCTGTCGCCCACCCCAGCACGACCATATTCTCCCTGGACGGGAACTGCCCCACATACAAGCCCTGCAACTGGGACTTCGGTTACTACTATCAGCCCGGCTGGGGGTACGGAAACTACCCGAGCGGAGAGGAGATCTTCAAGTGCGGTGAGTACTGGGTTGGTGGATACTGCAGCCCGACCGCAGACCGGCTCATTGACAACACCCTCACCAACTCCTCTCCCCAGGCCATGTACCGGTACGAGGACTACATCGAGCAGCAGCTCCCGGTCCTCTGGATCCCGAACCCGGGCTGGCAGATCTCGCTCGTGCGGTCAAACCTGCACGGCGCGCTTCCGCAGAGCCCGCTCTACACCATCTTTCCCGAAAAGTGGTACTGGTCATGACCGGACCGCAAGCCGGCGCCAATGAGCGCCTGACGGTTGCGCGCGATGAATTTCGCAGCCGATGTGACCGCGCGCTCGTCGCGGTGCAGCGCATGGGTGCGTCAGCGTTGCTCGTCTGGGGACGAGGGGGGGGGCCGGTCGATGGCGCGGGCAGCCTGCTCTACCTGACGGACCACTACCCGTCCTTTCCAGCGATCCCAGACCATCCTGGCCACTGGCAGGGCCATGGGTTTGGGGCTGCATTGCTCACGCCGGACGGCCAGGTGATTCTCATGTCCGACGTTGCCTATGTGCAGCTCGAAGACGTCTTCGCGACGTCGCTGGTTTCCGGCCAGGGGGTGGTGGACGGGGTGGCGAAGGTCCTCGACGGGCTGGGCCTCGCGGGCGGGCGGATCGCGCTCGCGGGTTCGGGGGCGATGACCCGGCAACAGTCGCTGGCCCTGCGCCAGCGGTGTCCCCAGCTCGAGCTGATCGACGCCGACCAGGCGTTGGACCGGCTGCGGGCGATCAAGAGTCCTGCCGAGATCGAGAAGTTGCGGGCAGCGGCGGACGTGGGCACGGCTGCCATGGAGGCCATGCTGGAGGCGGCCGAACCGGGAGCCTCCGAAGCTGGGATCGTCGCGGCCGGAGTGGCGACCATCACGCGTGGTGGCGGTGTCTTCTACAACTGCTTTGCGGGCAGCAGCGGCGGGACGGAGGGCGAGCGTTCGTGGAGGCGGCGCATGCCGGGGTACCTGTCGAGGAGGATCGTCCGGCCCGGCGAGGTGTGGACCGCCGACATCTCGGGGGCGCTTGATGGGTACTACTTCGACCTGTCGAGGAGCCGAGTGATCGGCAGCGGGGCTGATACCCGAGGGCGCATCGGTGACATTGCAGCCGAGTCAGTTCACGCGGTGCTTGGACGCATCCGGCCAGGGGTTGGAGTCGCTGACGCGGTGGCCGCTGGGGTTGCCGTGGTCGAACGCGCCAACCTGGGCGAGGTCGAGCATGGGTTCGAGGCGTTCGGTCACGGGATCGGCCTGGGCTGGGATGCCCCGTGGCTGACGGAGGACAGCGACGAGATCTTCGAGGCCGGCATGTGCATAGCCGTGGAGAAGCACCTGATCGTGGGGGCGGATGAGGGCGGACACGAGGACGATGTGGTGGTGACGTCGGGGGGCATCGAGTTCCTGACGCGGTGCAGCCTGGCGCGGTAGCGGTGGGGGTCGGCCTGGCGGCGGGCATCGGGGTCTCGCCGCGCCAGACGTGAGCCGCTGACCGATCGGGTGATACGTTCAGATGTGCCGCTCGGCCTGGGGGACGGAGGGGAGGCGTTCGGCGACGGTCGGCGCCGAAGGTCGGGAGGGTCGGCGATCGGCGGTGGGGCGATCATTGACCTGCAGCCGTATCGGCCCCGCCCCGCCGTGGCCGGCGGTCGAGCGGGCGCCCTCGAGAGATGGCGCGCCGGCTGGGCGACGGCGGCCCTACGCCGTCGGGGGACCACTGATGGGGAAGCGTCGCGACCGGCCAGTGAGCTCAGGTCCGGCTGGCGTCAGCTCCAACCCCCGGATCCGGGAGCTCGATCCGCACGTTGGTGAGCGGCGAGATGAACGCCTCGCCCAGCGCGCTGCGGCGGGGCGAGATGTCGACCGGGAGCGACGCCCGGGGACGGCTCGCCGGAAACGCCTTCACCACCAGCTCCTGAACCTGGGCCGGCTCGACCGGCGTGAGATGGATCATGCACAGCAACTCGCCGTTTTGCCCTGGGATGGACCAGGTGATGTCGGCGGAGGTCACGGCTGAGACGATGTTGGACGGCCCCATGGGTTCATTCAAGGGTCCGACAGCGGCAATCAGTCGCTGGATCTCGGCGCGCCGCTCCGAGAGCGGCCGGTCGAAGTCGACGTTCTCGGCGAGGACCTGTGACGCCAAGTCGTCGTCCCAGTTTCGGATGAGCCGATCCACCTGCGCGCGCAGCGCGACCGTCTCCGGCCACAGTCTCACCGTTATCGCTTGTGCCTCATGCCGTGCCAGGGCTCGGCCGAGGGCCTCGCTTCCGAGGGCGACAGGGTCCCCACGGTGGCTGTTGGTGAGGACGATGGTGCCGTGGCCCGAGACCGGATGCCATGTCATGAACAGCTTGAACCCAGGCAAACCCCCTGCGTGCGAGACGATTGCTCCGCGATGGAGGTCGGTGGTGACTCGGAGCCCGAGAGCGTACCCGCTCATCGTCGCCTGGATGGCGCCGCCAGCGCCGACGCTGAGCCCCGGCGGACCGGACACGTGGATCCGCTGGAGTTCGCGCCGAGACACCCGACTGAGCACCTCGACGTCGTCTCCGCGTCTTGGCCTGAAGGCTGATCCGAGCCATGTGACCCACGTCGCGAGGTCGCGGACGGTGCTCACGATTCCGCCCGCGCCCGCGAAAGCCTCCGACTTCTGATGCGGGAACGCCACCCATGCACCGTTGGCGTCCAGCGAGTACCCGACCGCACGCTCGACGCCTTCAGGCACGTCACTATCGAAGTGCGTGGAGGTCAGGCCGAGTGGAGTGAAGAGGACGTCTCGAACGAAGTCCTCGAGAGGGCGGCCGACGGCCCGGCTGACCGCGAGGCCCCCCAGCGTGAAACCGAGGTTGGAGTACTCGAACTCCGCACCGGGGTAGCGGCTGAGGCGCACCCCCTTGGCTATCCGCGCCAGAAGGCTCTGGGTTGTGAGATCGATGAATGGATCCACCCATGAGTTGTCCTCGGTCAGGCCACCGCACATGCTGAGCAGCATCTCGACGGTGGGCACGCCCTCGATCCCCACGTCCTCATTGCTGACGACGAACTCGGGCACGAACCTGGTGATCGGATCGGCGAGCGACAGGAAGCCTTGATCGCGGGCGATCAGTGCGGCACCGGCGACGAAGCTCTTCGACATCGAGGCGATCGGGAAGACGGTGTCGGCGTTCGGGACCAGCCCGTGGTCATTGGCGGCACCGAATCCGGCGCAGTGGATGAGACCTTGCGCTGCGCTCAGGCCGTAGACCAGGCCGCGGGACTGTTCCGCCGCGGTGTACTGTCCGAAGAACGCGTCGAGCTCAGTCTCCAGGGGGACAGTGAGGGTCTCTTCAGACATGGAGACCTGCACCCACGGACGGCTCCAAGTCCTGGGCGCACTCCTTCCAGAGCATTCGCCAACAGCTCCCCGTCGAGCCGTTGGCGAGTAACCGCTGGGGCAGCAGGTGGGTGATCATCGAAGCCATCCAGTGGACTCTCATAGCCGATGCCTTTGACAGTGTACAGTAGCGTCTTGGGGCCCCAGTGGCTACCGGCTGGCCTGAGCAGGCCAGCCCAGGCCGTGATGGAGGTTCACGCGGTCAGGCGGAGGTCGCGCCGCGCGCGGCTGCCATCTCTGTTCAAGCCGCTCCGCGGGATGGTCTGAACGCGCCTAGGCGGGCTCCATGAGGGGGGCCAGGCCACGCGCGACGGGGAGCCGGCCTAACCCTCGACGCGGATAGGGCAACCAGGGCGCCAGCCAGGGGCAGAACGGCTGCACCGGCTGCGTCACGTCCCCGATGCCCACCAAAGCCTCGCGAGGGTCGACCTGCGCGTCCACCCCGGGGTTCTGCACCAGCGGGACCGTGATTGCCTGCCCTGTCGGTCGGAGATGCTGCCGCGCCCAGCGTCGGACCGCTGACTCCGCCCCCGTGAACCCGTACTTGGCCAGAAGGCGCCAGTGGAACATCGGCAGTCAAGTCCCATCGCGTGGTGGAAATAGGGGACGTCAGGGGGAAGGACATCAGGCGGCCAGTCCAGCGGGGAGGGGGTTGGTGAGCAAAGGGCCGGTGCTGGGGTCGAGCCGGGCCATGGACTGCAGGGAGACGTGGCGGCGCCCGTCCTGCCACTCGTCAGGCTGTTCTTGCAGGACCGCGGTCGCCAGGCGCAGCAGGGCAACCGCGTTGGGGAAGATGCCCACCATCTTGGCCCGGCGACCCACCTCGGCGTTGACCCGCTCGATTAACCGGCCATCGGGGGTGTGTCAAGTTCTGGCTCCGTTGAGGGACAGGGGCCAAGGCGAGCCAGGTGCGTCTCCAGGCTGTCGATGACCCGGCGGTGACGGTCCACGTCGGAGGCCCATCCCCGGTGGATGG
>DAHUZI010000035.1 GCA_027306595.1 Candidatus Dormiibacterota bacterium
GAGCCGCCAGCCAGCGGCGGCGGCGTCGACCACGGCGGCGTCGACCGCAGCCGGGGCCGTCCCGGCGCTCGCCGTCCCGGCGCTCGCCGTCACGGCGCCGGCTCCGGCCCGGCGCGCCCGAAGAGGACGCGGCCGATCACGATCACGACTCCGATGGTGATGCCGCAGTCGGCGACATTGAACGTCGCGAAGTCGCGGACCGCGACGAAGTCGACGACGTAGCCGTAGACGAGCCGGTCGAAGGCGTTGGCGACCGCCCCGCCCAAGAGGAGGCCGAGCGCGACCTGGAGGAGGGCGCTGCCGCCGGCGAGCCGCCGCCAGTGGGTCGCGATGTAGAGGATGACGGCCACGGCGACGAGGATGAAGATCCACTGGGCCTCGGGAAGCAGGCCGAAGGCGGCACCGCGGTTCTCGATCCGCCGAAGGGTGATCGGGGAGCTTGGCCAGACCGCCACCCCGAGGGCGAGGTGGCGGACGACCAGCCACTTGGTGATGCGGTCCAGGACCACGACCGCAGCGGCGGCGGCGGTGAGCCACGGCGGCCAGCCGCGGATCCGAGACGCCGCCGCGCTCTTCGTCCCGGGTGCGGCCGGGGCCGGCGCCCCGCCCCTGGCCGACCCCGGGAACGGGCCCGGGCTCAGCGCCCGCCGCTCAGCGGGCGGGTTGGGGTCAGCCGCGGCCCGCCTCCTGGCAGGGGACGCAGCGGGTGGCGTGGGGCAGCGCCCGGAGCCGCTCGATGGCGATCTCGGCGCCGCAGGCCCGGCAGCGCCCGTACTCGCCCCGACCCATCCGGCCGAGCGCCTCCTCGACCTGGTCGCGCATCCGTCGCAGGTTGGTCTGGAGCGCGAGCGAGCGCTCGTGCTCCTCCATGTCGCCGGCGTGCTCGGTCGGATGCTCCGGGAACGCCGGGTCGGCCCGGCCGTTCGATCCGGGCCCCGAGAGGGCGCGGAGCTCGGCGGCGAGCCGCTCCCGCTCGGCCTGGAGCTGGGCGCGGATCGTCGCCAGCTCGCCGCCGCGGGTGGAAGCGCCGTCTTCTGCCATGGGGTACGTCGTCCTGAGGAGCAGCGGCGGCCGACAGGCCGGCCGCACCGTGTGGCCTCCGATTATGGACGCTCGCCGGGCGGGGGGTCCGGGTCCGGCGCGCCGGGGGCGGGCCCCGGGTCATTGCGGGCACCGGGCAGCCCCTCCAGCATCACCCAGTACGGCTGGTCGTCGAGGATCCCCTCGCTCACCCGCCCCTCTGCGGGTCGGGGGGCGAGGGCCTGGCGCCGGATCGCGTCCGCATAGACCTGGCGGGCGACCTGGGGGGTGGCCGCGGCCACCGCCGCCGCCAGCCGGTCGCCGGCACCGTAGACGACCGTGACGGGCTGGCGCGGCTCGAGCCGGGCCAGCCGGCGCAGGTCCTGGATCCGCCTGGCGATGGTGCGCACCCAGCCCTCCTCCCGGAGCTCGTCCGTGAGGGTGAGGTCGAGGGTGGCCGTGGGCCGGCCGTCGGGGGGCAGCGGCGCATGCACGATGGCGCGGACGTTCAGCTCCTCGGCGAGGATCGCCTCCAGCTCGGCGGGGAGCGGGTCGCTGGCCACGGTGGCCGCGGTCAGCGGCTGGCGGATCGCGACCTTGGCCGCCTGGCGCTGGGGGCGGGCCGCCTCCACCAGCCGGCGGAGCTGGGCCATCCCGGCCAGGAGCTCGGGGTCGAGGTCATCCTGGTCTGGCTCGGGGAAGTCGGTGAGGTGGACCGAGCGCGCCACCTGGGGCTGCCCGGCGGCGAGGTTGCGCCAGATGGTCTCGGTCATGAAGGGGATGAACGGGGCCAGCATCTGGACCAGCTGGGTCAGCGCGCGGTAGAGGGTGGCGCAGGCCACCCTGGCCCCGACCGGGTCCCGATCGTCGCGGAACCGGGATCGCGAGCGGCGCACGTACCAGGTGCTGACGTCGTCGACCAGGGTGGCGAGCTGCCGGCAGGCGCCGTTGGCGTCATAGGCGTCCAGGCGCCGGCGGACGATCTGGACCGCCTCCGCGGTCCTGGCCAGGACCCAGCGGTCCATGACCGTGCGTCGCTCGCGCTCGCCGTCGGCGGCGCCCGGGGTGGGGTCGAACCCGCAGGTCCGGCTGTAGGTGATGAGGAAGACGTGCAGGTTCCAGAGGATGAGCAGGAAGCGGCTCACCACCTCGTGGACCCGCTCCGGCGAGATCCGGTACTCCTGGCCCACCGACACCGTGGTGTAGAACCACCAGCGCAGGGCGTCGGCGCCGGAGCGGTCGAGGATCGCGACCGGGTCGACCACGTTGCCCCACGACTTCGACATCTTGCGGCCGGTGCGGTCGACCACGTGGCTGGGGCTGATCACGTTGCGGTAGGCGGGCTCGTCGAAGAGCATCACCGACTCGGCGAGCAGGGTGTAGAACCAGCCGCGGGTCTGGTCGATGCCCTCGCAGATGAAATCGGCCGGGTGGGCGGCGGCGAACGCCGCCTGGTTCTCGAACGGGTAGTGCCACTGCGCGAACGGCATCGCCCCGCTGTCGTACCAGCCGTCGATCACCTCGGGCACCCGGCGCATGGTGCCGCCGCAGGCGCAGGTGAGGGTCACGGTGTCGATGAAGGGCTTGTGGAGGTCCTGGTCGGGGTCGAGCCCGAGCTCGGCCCGGCTGCCCACGCAGCGCAGCTGGCGACACGCCGCACAGACCCAGATCGGCAGCGGCGTCCCCCAGTAGCGGGTCCGCGAGAGGTTCCAGTCCTGCAACGACTCCAGCCAGTTCCCCCTCCGGCCGTCGCGCAGGTGGGGGGGGACCCAGGCGACCTCGGCGTTGCCGGCGACCAGCCGGTCGCGGAGCTGGGTGGTGCGGATGAACCAGGAGGTGAGCGCGTAGTAGAGGAGCGGGGTGTCGCAGCGCCAGCAGAACGGATACGTGTGGCGGATCTCCTCGGCCCGGTAGAGGAGGCCGCGCGCCTCGAGGTCCTCGATGATCCGGGGGTCGGCGTCCTTGACGAACAGGCCGGCGAAGGCCGCCACCTCAGGGAGGAAGCGGCCGTCGAGGCCGACCGTGTGGCGGACGGGGAACCCCTCCCGCTGGCAGAGCACGAGGTCGTCCTCGCCGTAGGCGCCGGCGGTGTGGACGATCCCCGTCCCCTCGTCGGTGGTGACGAAGTCGGCGGCCACCACCCTGAAGGCGTCGCCGGGGGGGGCCGCCTCCGGGAAGAGCGGCTCGTAGCGCAAGCCGACGAGCTCGGCGGCGTCGACCTCGGCCACGACCTCGTAGGGCCCGGTGAGCATGCCCAGGCGGTCACGCGCGACGATGAGCTCCTCGTCCCCCTGCCGCACCCGCGCGTAGGGGATGGCGGGCCCCACCGCCAACGCGACGTTGCCGGGAAGGGTCCAGGGGGTCGTGGTCCACGCCAGCACGCTCACCCCGGGCCGCTCCCGCAGCCGGAAGCGCACGGTGACCGCGGGGTCGGCGACGTTCTCCTGGTAGCCCTGGTTCAGCTCGTGCGTCGACAGCGAGGTCTGGCACCGGGGGCAGTAGGGGGTGACCCGGTAGCCCTGGGTGAGCCAGCCCCGCTCGAAGATCTGCTGGAGGCTCCACCACACCGACTCGATGTAGTCGGCGGTGTCGGTTCGGTAGGGGTCGCCGAGGTCGATCCAGTAGCCGATCCGGCGGGTGAGCGTCTCCCACTCGGCGATGTAGCGCGACACCGACTCGCGGCAGAGCTGGTTGAAGCGCTCGACGCCGTAGGTCTCGATGTCGGCCTTGCGGCTGAACCCGAGCTGGCGCTCCACCTCCAGCTCCACCGGCAGCCCATGGGCGTCCCAGCCGGCGCGGCGGTCGACCCGGCGTCCCCGCATCTGCTGGTAGCGCAGGATGCAGTCCTTGAAGGCGCGGGCCAGGACGTGGTGGACACCGGGCAGCCCGTTGGCGGTGGGCGGCCCCTCGTGGAAGACGAACGGCGGCGCGCTCGCGCGCTGCCGCAGTCCCTCCTCGAAGATCGCCCCCTCCTGCCAGAAGGCGAGCACCTCGGCCTCCAGGGCGGGGATGTCGAACATCGGGGTGACGCTGGCGAAGACGCTCATCGGTTCCTTGTCGGCTCCCGGCTCAACGGCGCGCCACCATCGTTGCCGCATCCCCGGCCCGCGGCCTTGCGGCCGCGGTCGGTCCGTCCGCGGCCGCCCCGTGCGGCGGCCCCCCCGGCGGTGACGGGTCGGGCGCGTCCGGCACCCCGTCGGGGCGAGCGTAGCATGTGGGGCCCGCGTCGCATCCCCGCAGGCGAGCGGCGGCGCCCGCAGGGCGCCGCCGGCACGGTCAGCGCCGCTCGCGCAGGAACGCGGGGATGTCGAGCTCGTCGAAGGGGCTGGTCTCGGCCGGGGCAGGGTCGCGGCGCGCGCCCGCGGGCGGGTCGATCAGCTCCTGCGGCCGGGTCTGGCGGAGGCGGTCGGTGCGGGGCTCGCCAATGGAGCTGAAGCCGGTCGCCACCACCGTGATCTTGACGTCGCCGCCGAGGTGGTCGTCGATCACGGTGCCCCAGATGATGTTGGCGTTGCTGTCGGCGCTGGACCGCACCAGCTCGCAGGCCTCGTTGACCTCGTGGAGGGTGAGGTCGCTGCCGGCGGTGATGTTGACGAGGATCCCCTGGGCGCCGGCGATGGTCGTCTCCAGCAGGCTGGAGGCAACCGCGTCACGGGCGGCGTCGACGGCGCGGTTGTCGCCGCTGCCGTAGCCGATGCCCATGAGCGCCGCGCCCTGACCCTGCATGATCGCCTTGACGTCGGCGAAGTCGAGGTTGATCAGCCCCGGGTAGACGATGAGGTCGCTGATCCCCTGCACCCCCTGACGGAGGACGTCATCGGCCTTGCGGAAGGCGTCGACCATGGTGGTCTTGCGGTCGGTGACGGCGATCAGGCGCTCGTTGGGGATGGTGATCATGGTGTCGACGCGCCCGGCCATGGCGTCGAGGCCGCGGTCGGCCGAGGCCATCCGCTTGCGGCCCTCGAAGGGGAAGGGCTTGGTGACGACCCCGATGGTGAGCGCGCCGCTGGAGCGGGCGATCTCGGCGAGGACCGGGGCCGCCCCGGTGCCGGTGCCCCCCCCCATGCCCGCGGTGATGAAGACCATGTCGGTGTCGTGCACGAGCCGGCTCAGCTCGTCACGCGACTCCTCGGCCGCGGCCTCGCCGACGTCGGGGTCACCGCCGCAGCCGAGGCCGCGCGTCACCTTGCGGCCGATGTGGACCTTGGTCGGCGCCTCGGAGGCGTCGAGCGCCTGCTTGTCGGTGTTGATGGCGATGAAGTCGACGCCCCGGAGCTTGGCCTTGATCATCCGGTTGACGGCGTTGCTGCCACCGCCCCCCACGCCGACGACCTTGATCCGGGCATTGCCGGCGATGGTGCGATCGAGCTCGTCCTGGGGCATCAACGTCTCCTCGGGGGGAAGGTGGCTGGGGCCCAGCGGTCGGCGCGGGCCCGGCGGCGGTGCTCAGAAGCGGTCATGGAACCAGCGGTTGAGCCGCCCGGTGGGGCGGGCGCTGCGGCGGTTGTGGCGGGCCCGGCGGAGGTCCTGGCGCGAGCCCCAGCGCAGCAGGCCGGCCACCGCCGCATGCCGAGGTTGCCCGAGCTGGGCCTCCAGCCCACCCAGCCCCTCCGGCAGCGCCACGCGGACCGGGAGCTCGAGCAGCCGATGGACGACCATCGGGAACCCCGCTAGGCAGCAGGCCCCGCCGGTGAGGACGATGCGGGCCAGGGGGCCGGCGTCCGCCCGCTCGAGCTCCGCCGCCACGAGCCGGGCGATCTCGCGGGCGCGGGGCTCGATGATGGCGGCCAGCTCCCGCCGGGCGACCTCGTGGGGTCCGATCACCCCGGGGCCGGCGACGGTGACCAGCTCGTTGCCGGCGGCGGCGAGGGGATCGGCGGTGCCGTAGCGGCACTTCAGCTGCTCGGCCTCGTCCCGCTCGCAGCGCAGGCCGACGGCGAGGTCCTGGGTGACGTGCAGGCCGCCCACCGGGAGCGCGGCGGTGTGGACGACGGCGCCGCTGGCGAGGACGACGACGGTCGTGGTCGTCGCGCCGCAGTCGATGACCGCGACGCCGCGCTCGAGCTCGACGTCGCGGAGCACCCCCTCGGCCGACGCCAGCCCGAGGGCGACGACGTCCTCCACCGCCAGCCCGGCGGCATGGACGGCGTCGACCAGCGCCGAGGTCGACCGGGTGGCCGCGGTCACGAGCCGGGCGTCGAGGTCGAGCCGCAGGCCGGTCCGCCCGAGGGGATCGGCGACCGGGGCGGCGCCGTCGAGCGTGTAGGCGCGGGGGATGAGGTGGAGCGCCTCGCGGTCGGCGGCGGTGGGGGCGCCCCTGGCCTGATCCAGGGCGCGGTGCACGTCCCCCGGCCCGACCCGCCCGTCACGGCCCAGGATCCGGACCTGGGCCGTGCGGGTCTCGCAGAGGACGTGAGCTCCGCCCAGGCCGACCACAACCTGGTCGATCTCCACCCCCGAGACCCGCTCCGCCGCCTCCACCGCCTGGGTGATCGCCTCGCTGGCTTTGGCCGGGTCGACGACCACGCCGCGGGCAACGCCCGCCGCCGGCGCCTCCCCCAGGCCGAGGACCCGGACCCGGTCGGGGGCGGCCTCGCCGACCGCGCAGCGGACGGTCTGCGATCCCAGGTCGAGCCCGACCAGGTGGCGGGGGCTCACGGGACGAAACGCCGCGGCGTGGGCGCGTGCCGGTCGCGGCCGGGACGCCGGGGCAGGTCGCGCTCGAACAGCTGGAGCATCCTCGAGGGGACGGTGGCGGCGACGCGGGTGATGACGTGGCCAGGACTTGAGGACCCGGGCGCCGAGGCCCCCTCGCGCCCGGGCCGGTCGGGTGCGTCTGCGCCCCCGGCCGGCCGCGGCCAGTGTACCCCGTCGCCCCCCCCGTCACAAGGCCCGGCCGGGCCGGCGGGCACACGATGTTGTGGACGCACGGACCAGCGGCCCCCTCCCGTTGCGGTCGTCCGCGCCGGGGCGGGGATGGGCCCGGGACCGGGCACGGGGCGGGTCAGCCCCCGCCCGGGCTGGCCCGGAGCACGGGCGGCCCGCCCGTGGGCGGAGGGGACGCCGGCCCGTCGGTCACGGCCACCTGGCTGGGGTCCTGGAGGTCGATCGCGGCAATGCCCGGCCGGGCCAGATCGACCCGCGTGGTCAGGGTGCGCAGGGCCTCCAGCCTGGGGCCGAGGCCCTGCAGCTGGGCCGGGGTGAGCACGCTGCCGAGATCGGCCACCCATCCAGCGCTGGCATAGACGAGCAGGCTGCCCGCCGGGTTGAGGGCGAAGGTCCGGACGGCGACGCCGTAGGCGCTGGGGAACACCCGGACCAGCGCCACGAGCACCTGCGTCAGGCGTCCGGCGCAGACCGTGGCCCCGGCCCGGATCGAGGTCGCGCTGGTCTCGTCCACCAGGCGGGGCAGGCTGAGGGCGGCGGGGCCGAGGGTGGGAAGGGGCGCCCCCGCCGCCAGCGCCTCGCCGGTGGGGGCGACGGGCGCCGCCAGGCCGGCGCGGACGACGACCAGCACCGGCGACCAGCGGATGAGGGTGATGACGACCCGATTCGGCCAGGTGACCCGGACCGTCGCCGACCGGACCCCTGGCAGGCCGAGGAGGCGGCGCCGGGCGGGACCGGTGCGGACGAAGAGCATGCTCTCCCCGCGCACGAGGCCGCTGGCGCGGGTCACCTGGCGGGCGGAGAGCGGGCCTGCGCCCACGACCGTGACCCGCTGGAGGTGGAGCGGGGGCAGGGCGAGGGTCACCCCACCCGCGACCACCAGCAGGAGGACCAGGGCGGCGGCGCGCCGGACCGGGCGGCTCTGCTGCGCCCACCAGACCAGGATCCCGACCGGGCGGGGGGCGGAGGCCCGGACCCGGGGCAGGGCCGCTGGCAGCCGCCGCCGGGC